>CALDDL010000256.1 GCA_937936675.1 uncultured bacterium | reverse complement strand
AAAACGGAAAAAGTGGCAAAGAGAAAAATTAGGAATATAATTACTACGAATGGCGTTCTTACTACAAATGAAACAGAAGAATATATTGTAACGACACGTGTGAATGGATTCGTACAAAAATTATACGTCAACTATGTGGGTAAACGCATAAATAGAGGGGATAAATTAATGGATATCTATTCCCCTGAATTAGTAGTTGCACAACAGGAGCTTTTAACCGCCGTATCATACCAACAAGCTATAAGCAATAGCGATATTCAAGATATTCTAAAGAGCGGAGATGAATTAATAAAAAATTCGGTAAAAAAATTACAACTATTGGAAATGCCTGATTCGGATATAAAGAAACTAATGAATTCAAAAGATGTGAAAACTTACGTCACTCTTTATGCTCAACAAACCGGAACAGTAATATCTAAGAATGTTTTAGAAGGGCAAAAAATTAATCCCGGTATGCCTCTGCTTCAGATAACTAACTTAAATACTCTCTGGCTGATGGCAGATGTTTATGAATTTGAATTATCGAAATTAAGTCTCGGCACTAAAGCTGAAATAAAATTCAACTTTAAACCGGGTGTGATTTACAACGGGAAAGTATCTTTTATTTATCCGACTATCGAACCAAAAACTCGCACGGTTAAAGTTCGTATTGACGTCAAAAATAATGGAGAACTTAAACCCGATATGCTTGCTAACGTAACTATAATGGGAAAAGAATTAGATAATGCCTTAGTAGCTCCTGAAAACGCAATTATTAGAAGCGGTAAAAATGATATCGTAATTATTGCATTAGGTGAAGGAAGGTTCAGACCGCAAAATGTTTTGCTTGGTGAGTATTCTGATGGTTATTATCAGGTATTAAACGGATTGAGTGAAGGAGATCAGATCGTTACTTCGGCTCAATTTTTAATCGATTCCGAAAGTAATCTTAGAACTGCCGTAAATCAATTTACTTCCGATAATTCGAAACCTAAACCGATGTCGGGAAAAGAAGTTGGGAAAGAAGTTGGAAAAGAAAAGCCGGCTATGGAAATGAAGGATAATAAAAAAAACGAACCGATAACTTCTAAGGATAAACCCAAAGAAGTTAAAAAAGAAGAATCGATAGTAAGAACCGGCATTATCGATCTAAAAATTATAGACAAAAATAAAGATGGAAAATTATATCAGGATATGATGGATTGGAATGTAATTTCAGATGAACCGGGAGATTGCCCCCTCTGCGGTATGGAACTAATGGAAATGAATATTGAAGCAGTAAAGAAAAATTTAATCGATAATGGTTTTAAAGTAAAGTAGGAGTTTTAATGCATTCAGGTGATAATAAAGATGGCTTTGTAGCTAAAATAATTGAATGGTCTATTAATAATAAATTTTTAGTAATCGTATTTACCGCTGCAATTATTGTTGCAGGAATTTGGGCTGTATATAATACAAAGATTGATGCTATCCCTGATCTAAGCGATGTTCAAGTAATTATTTATACAGAATATCCGGGACAAGGTCCCCGCATCGTAGAAGACCAAGTTACTTACCCATTAACAACTAAAATGCTTTCTGTCCCTTATGCTAAAGACGTTCGTGGCTATTCGATGTTCGGCTATTCTATGGTGTATATTATATTCGAAGATGGTACCGATATTTACTGGGCACGAAGCAGAGTTCTTGAATATCTCTCCTCATTACGCGGAGTTTTACCCGATGGAGTTAATCCGCAGCTTGGTCCCGATGCAACAGGATTAGGTTGGGTTTATCAATACGTACTTAAATCAAAGACAAAAAATCTTCAGGAACTTCGTTCGATACAAGATTTCTTTTTAAAGTATGAATTGACCTCAATTCCGGGAGTTGCCGAAGTTGCGAGCGTAGGTGGATTCGTAAAACAATATCAGGTTAATATAGACCCTACGATATTGGCTTCTTATAATATCCCG
>CALDDL010000255.1 GCA_937936675.1 uncultured bacterium | reverse complement strand
GAAAGTAAAACAGCGTGGTTTTTGATGATTGATATAAGTAAAAAGCTTTATATTGCCGGACATAGTGGAATGGTTGGTTCTGCCTTAATGCGAAAATTTACAGCAGAAGGATTTGTAAAAATCGTAACAAGGTCATTCGAAGAACTAGATCTAAGAAGACAAGCGGATGTTGAAAAATTCTTTGAAGAAGAAAAACCTGATTATGTAATTGTTGCCGCTGCTAAAGTAGGTGGAATATTAGCAAATAATACTTATAGAGCCGAATTTATATATGATAATCTGATGATAGAAACAAATATAATTAATTCTGCTTATAAATATGGTTGTGAGAAATTAATATTCCTTGGCAGCTCATGTATCTATCCTAAAAATGCACCGCAACCCTTAAAAGAAGAATACCTATTATCGGGATATTTAGAAGAAACAAATGAACCTTACGCAATTTCTAAAATATCAGGGATTAAATTATGCGAAAGTTATTATAAACAATATGGTTCTAATTTCTATTCTGTAATGCCTACAAATCTTTTTGGACCAAACGATAATTTTGATTTAAATACTTCTCATGTACTGCCGGCATTAATCAGAAAAATGCATGAAGCAAAAATAAATAATTCACCAACTGTTACTGTTTGGGGAACCGGAACTCCACGAAGAGAATTCTTATATGTTGATGATTTGGCAGATGCAGTTTATTTTTTAATGAATAAAATTGATGCTAAAGAGATTTATGAAAAAGGAATTTCTCATATTAATATCGGTAGCGGAGAAGATATTATAATAAAAGAATTAGCAGAAATGATAAAAGAGATTGTAGGATTTAATGGTGAAATAGAATTTGATACAACAAAACCGGACGGAACACCAAGAAAATTAATGGATGTGAAAAGAATAAATGAACTAGGATGGAAATACAGCGTAGAATTGAAGAGTGGAATAAATTCGGTTTATAATTTACTACAGAGTAAAAATAACTTATGAAAACAGTAATTCTTGCTGGAGGGCTTGGTACACGGTTATCCGAAGAAACTTCAGTTAAACCCAAACCAATGGTAGAAATCGGAGGGAAACCAATTATTTGGCATATAATGAAAATATATTCACATTATGGTTATAATGATTTTGTTATTTGTCTTGGTTATAAAGGATATTTAATTAAGGAATATTTTGCTAACTATTTTTTACATCAATCGGATGTTACAATAGATATTTTAAATAATAAAATTGAATTACATAACAATAATTGTGAACCATGGAAAGTTACTTTAGTTGATACCGGCGATCAATCTATGACAGGTGGTCGATTATTAAGGGTAAAAAATTACATAGATAATGAACGATTTATGATGACTTATGGAGATGGGGTTGCTGATATTAATATTTCGGAATTAATTAAATCACATAACTCCTCAAAACAAATTGCTACTGTTACTGCCGCTCTTCCTTCCGGAAGATTCGGAGCTTTACAAATAAACGACAACAAAATGGTATCAAGTTTTCAAGAAAAACCGGCAGGAGATGGCTCGTGGGTTAATGCAGGTTATTTTGTATTAGAACCGGAAGTATTTAATTATATAAAAGAAGATTCTACTGTGTTTGAAAAAGAACCATTACAAAAATTAGCTTTAAATGAACAATTAAAAGCATATCACCATAAAGGTTTTTGGATGCCAATGGATAAATTATCTGATAAGCAAGATTTAGAAAAAATGTGGGTTGAAAATAAAGCCCCTTGGAAAATTTGGTAATCTAAATGTTTAAAAATGTTTTCCAAAATAAAAAAGTTCTTATTACCGGAGATACCGGTTTTAAGGGTTCATGGCTCGCAATATGGCTGATAGAATTGGGTGCAGATGTATATGGTTATTCTCTTCCTCCCAAAACCGAAAGAGATAATTTTGTTCTTACAAATCTTGCAAACAAAATTAAACATTTAGATGCAGATATTCGGGATTCGCAAAAACTATCCGGTTATTTTTCTGAAATAAACCCGGATATTGCATTCCATCTTGCAGCACAACCATTGGTATTAGATTCATATAACGATCCTCATTATACCTTTGAAACTAATCTGATGGGGACTGTTGATTTTTTTGAAGCTGTCAGACATACACCTTCAGTTAAAGTAGCAATAAATGTTACTAGTGATAAGTGTTATCAAAATAATGAATGGGTATGGGGCTATCGAGAAAATGATCCAATGGGTGGTAAAGATCCTTATAGTGCATCTAAAGGTGCAAGTGAATTAATTACACAAGCATATTTACATTCATTTTTTAGTAAAAATAATACTGCAAATATTGCATCTGCTAGAGCGGGTAATGTTATTGGCGGTGGTGACTGGGCAGAGTTTCGTATAGTACCGGATTTTTTCAAATCTATTGAAAAAAACGAACCATTAAAATTACGTTACCCTGAATCTACAAGACCTTGGCAGCATGTCCTTGAACCTCTAAGCGGTTATATGAATCTTGCAATGAAATTATTTTTAGAAGGCAAAAATTATAGCGGTGGATGGAATTTTGGACCAATTGGAACTACTAATCAATCTGTTCGTGTTCTTGTGGAAAATATGATTAATTATTTAGGTAACGGTAAATATGAAGCACCTGAATTTGATGATAAATTTCATGAAGCCGGTTTACTTAATCTTGATATTTCAAAAGCAATGCATCACTTAAATTGGAAACCGGTATTGGATTTTTCTGAAATAGTAAAAATGACGGTTGATGGATATTCATTAAATGACGTTTCAGATATTTATGAAGCAAGAATTTCCCAAATAAAATCTTATTCCGAACTAGCTAAAAATAAATGTATTGATTGGACAAATTAGAAAGGGAAGCATGGATCATAAGGAAATAAGAAATAAAATAATTGAATTAACAAAAGAATATTATCAAGAAAAGTTTGCCAATCCTGTATTTGAACCCGGAATATCTCGTGTCAATTATGCAGGTAGAGTTTTCGATGAAAAAGAACTAACCAATTTAGTAGAATCTTCTCTCGATTTCTGGCTTACTGAAGGTCGGTTTTCTGAACAGTTTGCTGAAAAAATCGCCGACTTTTTGGGTATAAGCAATGTTATCCTTGTTAATTCTGGTTCATCCGCTAACTTGGTTGCTTTTTCCGCGTTAACCTCTGAAAAATTGGGCGATAGGAGATTAAAACCCGGTGATGAAGTTATATCTGTAGCGGCAGGTTTTCCCGCAACAGTGACTCCAATTATTCAAAATCAATGTATACCTGTTTTTGTTGATGTAGATATTCCTACATATGACATTGACATTGAAATGATGGAAAGGGCAATAACTGAAAAAACAAAATGTATTTTCCTGGCTCACACACTTGGCAATCCTTTCAATCTTGATGCTGTTATGAATCTTGCAGAAAAACATAACCTTTGGGTTATTGAAGATAACTGCGATTCATTTGGAAGTAAATATAGAGGAAAATATACAGGTACATTTGGACACATTTCTACAATTTCATTTTATCCGGCGCACCACATAACAACCGGGGAAGGTGGAGCTGTTTGCACTAATGATGAATATCTTGCCAAAATTTTAAAGTCTTTTAGAGATTGGGGCCGAGATTGTTATTGTGCGGGTGGTGAAAATAACACATGCGGAAAAAGATTTTCTCAACAATTCGGAACTCTCCCTTATGGTTATGATCACAAATATGTTTATTCCGAAATAGGTTACAACTTAAAAATGACCGATATGCAGGCTGCAGTTGGAACCGCCCAAATTGATAAACTGCCTGAATTTTGTGAAAAAAGAAGAGCAAATTTTCAAGAATATAACAGAATATTTGAAAAATATGAGAAGTATTTTATACTTCCTAAAGCTACTGAAAATTCAGACCCTGCGTGGTTTAGTTATATTATTACTATTAAGGAAGATGCTCCATTCAAAAGAGACGAATTTGTAAATCACCTAAATAATAATTTTATAGAAACAAGAAATCTATTTGCCGGAAATATGGCAAAGCAACCTGCATTCATAGGTAAAAAATTCAGAATAGCTGATCATCTAAATAATACAGATTTCATAATGAACAACACTTTCTTCTTAGGAACATATCCGGGTAACACAAAAGAAAAGATGAGCTTTATTCAAAAAGTTATAGATGAATTTATGAGCAAATACATTGGCTAATATTAGTAAATACTTATCTACTGTTGAAAATATTGAAAATCCACTAGAAGGGATT
>CALDDL010000254.1 GCA_937936675.1 uncultured bacterium | reverse complement strand
TGTAAAATATATGGCTCCGGGAAAAATTACATCATTCTCTGCAGACCCGATTAAAGCTGAAGCAGGTGAGGAAGTAACTTTAACATGGAAGACCACTAACGGTTCTGAAGCTAAAATAAATGGCGAAATAGTAGAAGCTAAAGGGAGTATGATTGTTATTCCACAGCAAACTACTACTTATCTTCTTTCGGCATCAGGAGAGTTTAACGAAGAAAAGTCTATTATTGTAGAGGTAACGGATGCATCTTTAATTAATCGCGCATTTAATTATCCTGCAACTGCATTCAGTTTATCAGATGATTCCAAAGCATCATTTGTAAATGATGGTGATTTGAATACTATGTGGAAAAGTGGAACAGCTGCTTCTCAGTGGGTATATATTACACTTGGGAAAAAAATTAATATTAATAGAATTGTTATCCATTGGGGAGATAATTATTCATCAGATTATCGAATTGAAATTCTGAATTCAAGTGGCGGTACTTCACGAATTTATTCATCCGGGAATATAGGAGATGGCGGAGTGGACGATATTTCAGGTCTGTCGGGTTATTCTAATATTGTTCGTATTCTTGCTATAAATAGAAATGATCCTTCAACCGGATTGGAAATAAGAGAACTCGAAATTTATGGAACGATTAAAACAAGTTCAGTAGAAAATGAAGTTGAAATGATTCCTCTCGAATATTCGCTAGAACAAAATTATCCTAACCCGTTTAATCCGGAAACCACCATAAAATATAGTGTTCCGAGATCCGGAAATGTTTCATTAAAAATTTATGATTCACTCGGTAAATTAATAAAACTATTAGTTGACGAATCAAAAACAACCGGACGTTATGAGATTAATTGGAATGGAAAAAATGATTTAGGCATAAATGTAAGCTCAGGAATATATTTTTGTAAAATGAGCTCGCATGGAATAAGTAAATCGATTAAAATGGTTTTAGTAAAGTGAGTTTTATCTCCATTCCTTAACATAAGCTAATAATTTTTAAAGCGGTATTGGATATTATTCAATACCGCTTTTTTTATTTTCAATTTGTCTTACCGATTTGATAGATTTATATTTCAATTCTATATAAAATTAAGAAATAACATTACCAAATGAAAAACATCCTATTGCTCATAATATTATCTCTTTTGATCTCATGTACTAATCATAAGGATAAAGACACAATAAATAATAATTCAGGGAATACTATATATAAAGATAAACTTATCGTTAATTATTCAAAGAATTTCAAAATTGAGTATCTAGATAGCATAAAAATTATCACTGTATTATCATCCGATTCACTTAAGAAGGAGATGGCAAAATATATTATCGCAAATAAAAATATAAAAACCATTCCGAAGATTCAAAATGCACAATTGATTCGTTCACCAATTAATTCTATTGTAGCACTAACTTCACTATATATCGGATTTTTAGATAAACTTGATCTGCTTGATAGAGTCATCGCCATAGATAATATTAATTATATTTTCTCCCCTATAATTCATCAAAAGTATAAAGAAGGGAAGATAGATGAGGTTGGTGATGCAACTAGTATGAATATCGAAAAGATTTTTTCGTTAAATCCGGAAATAGTATTCACTTATGGAAATGGTAATCCCTATCTTGATGGAAGCGAAAAATTAATAAGAAACAATATTCCAATTGCATCTTCACCATTCCATTTAGAAACTTCTCCACTAGCAAGAGCAGAGTGGATAAAATTTATTGCCGCATTTTTTGATAAAGAAAAAGAAGCGAACGAAATTTTCTCGCAAATTGAAAATAGATATAATGAATTAAAAGAGATTGCCAATATAGCAAATAAACGTCCAACTGTTTTTACAGAAGCAATATTTGGAGGCACATGGTACGTCCCTGGAGGTAAAAGTTTCATGGCAACTCTACTCAATGATGCCGGAGCTGATTATATTTGGAAAGATAATAAAGATGTTGGCAGTCTTAAATTAAGTTTTGAACAGGTTTACAATAAAGCTAATTCTGCTGATTTTTGGGTAAATGCTTTACTATGGAAAAATCTGGAAGACGGTTTAAAGAATGATCCTCGCAATAATAAATTCAAAGCTTTTAAGACGGGAAACGTGTATAATAATAATGCATCGATAAATGAAAAGGGATTATATGAATATTGGGAAAATGGAATTATAAATTGCGATTTGGTTCTTGCCGATCTTATAAAAATATTTCATCCTGAACTTTTGCCTGAACACCAATTTAAGTACTATAAAAAATTACAGCCTAAATGAGCCGAAATAAAAAGAGAAATAAAATAATTACGATTATCCTGCTGGTATTGTTGGTTATTGCTTTTACTTTGGATATTGTACTTGGCTCTGTGGATATTCCGATTTTTGAAGCAGTAAAAATTTTATTTGGAAATTCCTCAACTGATCAAATTTGGAATACAATAATTCTAGAATTTCGTATTCCGAAGGCAATTACTGCAATGCTTGCCGGAAGTGCTCTTTCTGTTTGCGGATTAATAATGCAAACTTATTTCAGAAATCCGCTTGCAGAACCATACGTACTTGGAATTAGTTCCGGTGCCAGTTTTGGTGTCGCATTAGTTATTCTTACTGCCGGTTCATTCGGATTAAATCTATATTTCCTAGGCGATTTCTTCAGTCAACTAAGCATTACTACCGCTGCTGTTATTGGCTCGGCGTTAGTACTCCTTCTTATTACTTTTGCCGCAAAAAAAGTCAGCAGTAATGTTACACTATTAATTCTTGGTTTGATGATCGGTCATATAATCGGTGCCCTCGAAAGCATTCTTAAATATTTCTCTGCACCTGAAAATCTTCAAGGATATATTATTTGGGGAATGGGAAATTTCAGTAATGTACTTTGGAAAGACCTTTATTTCTTAGTCCCAATTATATTCCTTGGGCTCGCCGGCTCTTATATCTTATCTAAGCAATTAAATTTATTATTGCTCGGTGAGCATTACGCATTAAGTATGGGGGCAAATATAAAATTATTAAGATTTCTTCTTATTATTATTGGAGGTGTATTAGCAGGAATTATCACCGCATTTTGCGGACCAATTGCTTTTATCGGTATTGCTGTCCCTCAAATTACGAGAAATCTATTGCATGAATCCGATCATAGAAAATTAATTCCCGCAGTTGCTCTAGTAGGAAGTTTATTGACTTTAATTTGCGATATCATTGCACAGATGCCAGGAGGCGAGCAGACTCTCCCCATTAATGTTGTTACATCTCTTGTCGGTGCGCCGGTTGTAATCTGGATTATTTTGCAGCAGCGAAAAATTAAACACACTTTCGCAATGGACTAATATGATAATTGAAAACTTGACAATAGGTTATAAAAGAAAGAAAGAACCTGATACGATATTATTGAAGGATATTAACCTGACAATAAATAAAGGCCAATTAATTTGTTTGATCGGTCCGAATGGTTGTGGCAAATCGACATTCTTAAGAACAATTACCGGCATTCAATCCCCCTTAGAAGGTGATATTATAATAAATAATAAATCCATTTTTGATTTAGATAGATCTGAATTAGCACGTTCATTGAGTATTGTACTAACGGAAAATTTTAATCTCGGAAGTGCTTCTGTTTATTCAATAGTTAGTATGGGTAGGTATCCTCATAATAATTGGCTCGGAGTACTAAGAGAAGAAGATTTTAATATAGTTGACAGCGTTTTAGAAATAACGGGTTTAACTAAATTTGGCGATAAAGATATTTTGGAATTAAGCGATGGATTCAGACAAAAGGTGATGATTGCTCGTGCTCTTGC
>CALDDL010000253.1 GCA_937936675.1 uncultured bacterium | reverse complement strand
ATATTAATAAATTTCCAATCGCCATTAGGAATCTCTTTATAGTCAGATATCTGATTAGCTCTTAATAATTTCCCCGGTTTATATGTACCATTATCATTAACGAGTTCCACTAAATAGGGAGAATCTGTATATTTTTTTACATAATTTAAGAAATAGGGGTTCTTTTGCTCGTAATGAAATTCTTTCATGATAACGTGAGTAACTGCCATCCAAAATGCTCCATCACTTCCGGCATGGAGGGGCACCCATTGGTCTGCATATTTTGAAACCTGACTGAAATCTGGGGAGAAAACAACTGATTTAGTTCCATTATGACGGGATTCTGCAAAAAAATGGACATCGGGGGTTCGAGTCATATTCAAGTTAGCACCCATAACGGCAACCATCTTGGAATTATACCAATCGGCACTTTCACAAACGTCAGTTTGTTCACCCCACACTTCGGGGAATGCGTTTGGGAGATCACAATACCAATCGTAGAAGCTAAGATTAACTCCTCCGAAGAGCTGTAAGAATCGATGTCCGGCGGCATGGCTAAGCATTGACATTGCAGGGATAGGGGAGAATCCGGTTACTCTATCTGGACCATATTTTTTTGCTGTATAAATATTAGCGGCAGCAATAATTTCATTTGCTTCTTCCCAAGAGGTTCTTCTAAATCCGCCTTTACCTCGTGCTTGCTGATATTCTTCCCTTTTCTCCTTATTATTTTGGAGATTTTCCCACGCTAAAAGCGGATCACCGGTTTTTAATTTTTCTTCTCTAAAGGCATCTAAAAGAGCACCGCGTATTAATGGATACTTAATTCTAAGGGGACTATATAAGTACCATGAGAAGGAAATACCTCTTTGGCAACCTCTTGGTTCGTAAGGAGGCAAGCTATCTTCGAGCAATGGATAATCTAATTGTTGAGTTTCCCAAACAACGATACCTTCTTTAACGTGTATCTGCCACGAACAGCCGCCGGTACAATTAACTCCGTGTGTACTGCGGACTATCCGATCATGTTGAAATCTGTTCTTATAAAACTCTTCCCATTTTCTTGTATCGGGAGAAATTAAGTCTTTAATCCAACTCATTAGAATACCGTTTAATTATTGAAAAAATTTACACTACGTTTTTTTACTCGTTTCCACATTATTAAGAGGAACACTATGAATATATCTAAGCCGATAATTAAGCCAACTAATAGATCAGATTGGTTTTGCAAAGTAGAAGTTTGTAACATGCCCGCATTGTTAGAATAATAGAAGAAAGCAAGCAGAGCACTTATTTCATCATCGGTTAATGGTGCATTTGCGAATGCATCAATCATTGCAGGGAACGGAGGATTTCTTAAAATTCCATCGACACCGGCGGCACTTAAGCGTGAAAATGCGAGTGTGAGGTCCTTCGCCAAAAGTCCACCTGTGAATACATTCGGATTATCGACATTATGGCAGGCGATACAGGAGGGTCCGCCATTTTGAAGTTTTGTTTCTCCCTCAAAAATATTTTTACCTTTTATAACATCCGAATCAGTAGCCAGCGAGGCATTGAAAATTTGATTAGGAGTTTTTTGATTTGGATTATTTTTGTCAGGACTATTGGTTGCGATGTAATCAATAATTGATTTAATTTCGGCATTTGATAGTGGTTGATCGGGCATTACAATCTTAAATTCGCTTAGTAGGGCAACAGCGGCAGAATCACCGGAATCAATTACTTTTTGAGGGGATTTAATAAAATTAGTGATCCATTCTTCTGATCTGATATTTTGGATATTTGCTAAGTCGGGACCGACTAGATTTCCGCCTCCAATAGTGTGGCAGGCAGTGCATTTGCTTGTAAATAATTTTGCTCCGTTTGATTGAGCATTAATGGAATCAATAAATATCAAACAG
>CALDDL010000252.1 GCA_937936675.1 uncultured bacterium | reverse complement strand
CCGTCATACTCTTATCCTTGAGCAATGCACCTGCTACTCCCTCACCATTTTCAATGGATGTAACGATATTCTTAACGCTAATCATTGTTTCGTCTGCATTATTAATTATACTCTTAAGGTTTTCTCCAAAGCTCACAATATAATCACTAATTTCACTAAATTTAGTTGTTAAACTATCCAACGATTTATCGGCTGTTTTGGTAATAGAAACAGTGGCATTATATAGTTGATCATCATTAATTAATTTGCCTAAAGTACCCTCGCCACTATTAACCTTTGCAGACATTTCAGAAAAATCTTCTGCGATTACTTTTAAGTAACCTAAGGTCTGTTTAGCTTCATCAATAACAGCAGAAATATTAAGAGGCGATTTAGATTTGATGAAACCATAATCTTGAATCACGTCTAGATTAGGTGAACCGGGAGTGATGGTAACAAGTTTTCTTCCAACAATACCTTCAGTTTCAACTGCGGCTTCACTATCAAGACGAATTAAATGGCGCATATTATCTTGAATATCCAAAACAACTAATACTCTTCCGGAATTATCATCAGCTAATTCGATTGCGGATACATTTCCGATATCATAACCGCTTAAACGAACAGGAGCACCTGTTTTTAGCCCTTCTATCGACTCAAAATAAGTTTTTATTTTTATAGTAGAGACGAATAATGATTCCTTACTTCCGATAAGGAAGATAGAGACGACTAAAAGAACAGTGCCTAAAAAAATAAAAATGCCAAGGCGGGCACCTTCTAATTGTTTAAACATTTTTACTCCGGTTATTCATTAATTATTTCTTGACTAAAAAAGTTTTTCAGGAAAGGATCTGATGATTCTGTAAGTTCTTCAAGTTTTCCTTCATGCGCAATAATTCCATCCCTTAAAAATATTACTCTATCTGCAATAATTTTAGCGCAAATTAAGTCATGCGTAACCACTATGGATGTCATACTTAATTTCTTTTGAAGAGTCATTATAAGCTCACTTATCTCTTTAGATGAAATTGGGTCAAGTCCGGTAGTCGGCTCATCATAAAGCATAAGCTTGGGATCTGTAATAATAGAACGGGCAAGCCCGATTCTCTTTCTCATACCCCCGGAAAGTTCCGAAGGCATTTTATCAACTGCATCAGCTAAAGAAACCATTTCAAGCGTGGAAATAGTTTTATCATCCATCTCTTTTTGAGTCATATCAAAATGCCGCTTTAGGGGGAATTGAAGATTTTCTCTTACAGACATTGAATCATAAAGAGCCGCACCTTGAAATAGAAATCCGATCTCTTTACGGACTTGATTTAGTTCCTTTAACGAAATCTTATTTATTGCTTTTTCATTAATAGTTATCGTGCCTTCATCGGGTTTCAAAAGACCGACAGTACATTTAAGAAGGACGCTTTTGCCAGATCCGCTTCTTCCAAAAACGACAAGATTCTCACCGCGCTCGATATCAATACTTAGATCATTGAGAACAGTAAAAGAGCCAAAGCTCTTACTAAGATTTGATATTTTGACAATTAGAGAGTCGGCCATAACCACAAAGATAATTTAACTAAAACCATATCAAAAATAAGAATTAAAAGTGAAGCCATAACAACGGCAGTAGTAGATGCTTTACCAACTCCTTCTGTACCTCCGGTAGTTGTATATCCTTTATAAGAACCAACAATACCTACAATATACCCAAAGACGAATGTTTTTGCGATCCCGGGAATTAAATCTCCAAACTGAATAGCACTAACAACCGAATTCTTATAATATTCAAAAGTCATATTTTCAGTTATGATAACTGCGATATAACCACCAAAAATGGCTATAATAATTACATACATAGTAAGGATAGGAAGAATCATAGTTGTAGCGAAAACACGTGTTACAACTAGGAACCTGAACGGATTGACAGCGGAAACCTCCATAGCATCAATTTGCTCTGTAACACGCATAGAGCCAAGTTCCGCACCTATCCCTGAGCTTACTCTACCCGCAAAAATTAATGCCGTTAGAACGGGTCCTAATTCTCTTACGACCGAAAGAGAAACCATACTCGGAAGAAAATCAGTTGCGCCGAATTTTTGCATCGTTGGCTGGCTTTGCATAGCTAAAACCAATCCGATTATCAGTCCCATAATACTTACTATAGGGAAGGTTTTTACTCCTAATTCGTCCATGTGTTTTTTAATTTCAGAAATCTCGAATGGAGTTTTAAAAGCTTGCTTCATAAACTCAATATTAAATATCGTTAATCCGCCGATATTGGAGAAAAAGTTTTGAACTAAATCCTTAAACGATAAATTCCTTCCCTCTATAAGTGTAGGTAAATTCATATTATTATTGTTTAGTGAATTCAATAGTTGCAGGAAGAGTCATTCCTTGATAATCCATTTCTTGTTCCACTTCCACTTTATTATTAGCTGTAAATTTATAAGGCATTACAGTTGTTTCACCAGAGACGTTATCCTTGAGTGTAATTTGAGTATCGGTAAAGGAATATGTCCCCATAC
>CALDDL010000251.1 GCA_937936675.1 uncultured bacterium | reverse complement strand
TTAGATGAAGGAAAAAATTTACTTCCTCCTCGTGAAAGGAAACAGAGAAAGATTGAGTTTATAGGCGATTCATTTACGAGTGCTTCGGGCAATGAATACACATATCAGGATGTACCTCCTGATGTGGAAAAATATACAAATGTTGCAGAGGGTTTTGGACCTCTTATTGCAGATCATTTTGATGCACAGTTTATGTTGTCGAGTATTTCAGGTTTCGGAATGGTGCTCGATTGGGAAGGGAAAAAAATAAATTCGATTCCGAATGTTTATGACAGAACTTTAAATGTTGCCGAATATCCTAAATGGGATTTCTCCAAATGGATTCCTAATCTTGTAGTTATAGGTCTTGGCTTGAATGACTATTCAGGTTTTGGAGGTTGGAACGGTCCTATCTCCAAAGATAATAGGGAATTATTCAAAGCAGAATATCACAAATTCATAACCAGAGTTTTTGATCTTTATCCCAAGGTTAAAATACTTGCCGTTGCCGCTCATGTTACTTGGATTCAAGATGTAGTAAAAGAGATTGTGAAAGAAGAAAATGAAGCCGGAATTAAAGACTTATACTATGCCGATTACCCATATTATACTGGCGGATATGTTAATAACGGTCATCCGAATGTAGAGACTCATCACAAAATTGCCGAAAGATTAATTTCAGCAATAGAAAAAATGAATGTATGGGAACAGCATATAGAGTCAGTGGAAATAAAAGATGTAGAATCGATTAAGGATAGTTCTGATACTATCCCTAAAACATTAGATCAAAAAATAAAATAAATATCCAAAGAGGAATTTATGAGAAAAGCTCTATTAATAATATTAATAGTAATAGGATTTAGTTTACAAGGGTGTGCTTCTTTTTTGGGAGGTGAGGCTGAATTCGTTAAAGTGAAGGATACTCAATTTTTGATTGGCGGAAAACCGTATTACTTCGTAGGCACAAATTATTGGTATGGATTTTATCTTGGCTCACCGGGTCAAACAGGCGATAGAGAAAGATTAATCAGAGAACTAGATCAATTAAAAGAAACCGGAATTACTAATCTGAGAGTACTCGGAGCTTCGGAAGAATTTTATTTAAAGGCGGCTGTTGATCCACCAATTCAAAGCAAGCCCGGAATTTATAATGAAGCTTTATTAAAAGGTCTCGATTTTTTTCTCGCCGAAATGGGTAAGAGAGATATGAAAGCAGTGGTATATCTTAATAACTATTGGGAATGGTCGGGCGGCTTCGCAGTTTATAATAGATGGACAGATTCGAGTAAATCAATCGATCCTAATAATCCAAAACAGGGCTGGGGTGCATATATGGATTACTCGGCAAGTTTTTATCGGAATGAGAAAGCCAATAAAATTTTCCGTGATTATATCTATATGCTACTTACGCGCATTAATACTATTACGGGGCAGCGTTATTTAGATGATCCTACGATAATGTCATGGCAATTAGCAAACGAACCTCGTCCCGGAGCGAATGAGGCATCGTTAGAATATATAGAATATTTTCATAAATGGATTGATGAAACCGCGGGATATATTCATTCAATTGATATGAATCATTTGGTATCATCGGGTAATGAAGGATTAGCGGGATGCATACAAAATGAAGATGTATATTTAACCTCTCACAAGAGCAAGAATATTGATTATATGACTATGCATTTATGGGCAAA
>CALDDL010000250.1 GCA_937936675.1 uncultured bacterium | reverse complement strand
CAGCTATATAAACGTTGGGAGGAACTAGAGGCAATCAAACGAGGCGAATAGTAAATAATATTTTTATTCTAATCCTTGAACAGAATATTATCCAAATATTGGCGGCTTCAATTAGTTGAAACCTATTCGGGATATCTTTGCTGAAACCTATTAGCTCTTTCTTTGCTTGAATTCTATATCCCTTTCCGAAAATTTTAATTTTTAGGTCGCATGTCTCTAGTGGCAAAGAATTCCATTGCTTCTCTTTTTTATTAGTCCTAACTTCACTTATAACAATTACGTAATAGGCATATAACTTCGAGGGTGGTTATAAAAAATATTAGCGTTATTCTGAAAATTATTCTGACCGATTTAGCACTAAAAAATTATGCTAATACTGACATTACAAAATTGGTTCAGGTAACGCGGGCGATTTTGGTTTCTCATATCAGAAACTCATTATCATCAATTATTTTTTTATGCCAAAAACATGGAATCTCCATTAATGATATCGCTATCGATTGCATCGCAGATATATTTGCAAAGGGCGAAGATGGCAAGTATCCCAAATTAGAAAATTTCTTTCATTCATTAAGAAATCCGATCTCAGATATGCCCGAGATAGAAATTTTTCTTGCATGGAAATCTTTACTCCTAAAATTGGCAGAGTCGCAAGTCTCTCATCTCTATGCCCAGATTGATCCGGCAGGCTTCAAAATCCAAAGAAACATTAAGGAAACTATTGCCAATTGCGATTTTTTTCGTCTTCATAAAAATGTTAATGGGACGGTTTTAATCATCCCCTCTTATGAACTCTTTAATACCTTCCCTCCGGTTCAAATCGAAGAGATAGAAAGTGATTTCCTCTATGCCGCAAAACAAAAAAGAAACACAAAAGATTTATTAAAAATTCTTCATGAAATTTTAGTTGATCAAACGAGGTTTAGAAAAGAGATAAAGCTCTCGGATGCAGTTAAGCTTTTTAAGAGAGCTTTCAATTATTCCTCCGATAATGATCATTTCGAAGAAGAGTTTTCCGAGTACCATCTTGCCAATTCATTTTTGGATGAAATGGAATTAGAGCAAATTTGCTCTAAAGTTCTGGCAAATGTTAAAGAAAAAATATTACTTAATTATTTTGCAAAAAATAGATTGACTTCATCACAAAGCGAGGCGGTTTATATCACTATTAATAATCTTGTTTATGATTGGCGCAAAACGGGTTGCAGTAATCATTCGCTTTATAAATATTTTAATGAGAATATGAATATAAACGAACGAGAATATAATCTAATAATAAAAGATAAAATTGAGTATCTCGTGAAATTAACTAAGAAGGAGTTTTCGATCTATCTTATTTCTAAAGAGTAATTCCGTATAAAGTATATTTTGGTATAATAGTAATAATAGATAAGCAAATAAATTATTTAGAGGATTCAGAAGAAAGAACGCATGCATATTGACGATAACATATTAGAAAAATTAGTAATGATGAAAGAGAGTTTTTCCGAACATGAAAAAGAGAATATCTTAATTCATTTGGATAAATGCGCTTTATGCAGAGAAGCTTATAATACTTTTCAGGTAATATATGAGGAACTAGATAACGAGATTTTGGAAGTACCCACCGATAACGATAGAGAACTTGCGGCGAAAATAAAAGCGAAAATCGAAGGCAAAAATAAACAGAAACTATTATCAGCCAATGAATCTGCAGTCAGAATTTATGATGGCAGAGCCGAGATAATGGCGAAGCCAAGAATATTCACGCTCTCCAATATTTATTATTTTGTAAAAAATTATCCTCTGACTTCTTTCGGATTTACTCTCGTTGCTTCTTTGGCAATTGCATTTATAGTAACAACATATAAAAGCAGCGTGAAAGATATGAACCCGGTCTCAATCAATAATAAAAATGGGGTCTTGCAGACATTTAATAAAAATGGGGATTTAGTTTGGAGCAAGATCACCGGTTCAATAAACGGGAATGAGAAAATTGATTCACTTGTAAGGTGGTATGGATTTCCTACAGGGAGATTTATTAATCTAACCGATATTGATGGTGATGGAATTAATGAAGTGCTCTTTGCGCGTTTCGGCGAATCGGAATTATTTCAGGGAGGTCTTCTTTATTGCTTCAATAATGACGGCTCGCAAAGATGGGCTATCTCGCCTGAAGATGAAAAACATAATTATGCGCCTGAATGGACTAGAACGACTTGGGTACCTGATGACTTCTTTACCGTTAATACAAAAAGCGGACTAAAGCTATTTGTAGTTGCGCATGTAAGAGCCTATGCCGGTACTGTTGTATCTTCTCTCGATCCTGAAACGGGTGCTATTACTTCTTCGATCTATCATGACGGAATGTATTCATGCCGTTCTTGTTTTGATATTGATGGCGATGGATTTGATGAGATAGTTTTAGGTGCAACCACGAGTTATGAAAAATCGGCTGTCGTGATATTAAAAACGGATTTCTTAATGGGAGAGATGCCGGGAAGAAAGAATCCTCAACCCGAAATTAAAGGGAATGCGCTCTATTATATTGTTTTGCCGATTAGTAAAATGGAATCGCTATTTAAAAATCAGCAGCCGCCAAACGTAGCCATCATTATGAAAACTAATGATGGGGGATTTTCGGTACTTGCAAATGAACGATTCATTCAATTTAATCAAACTATGCAGCTTCCTTTTGTATTTGATAAATCTCTTAAATGCACTAATATCACTATGGGAAATTCTTATGGTTATGCTTATGATAAATATCTAAAGGATGGAACATTCGATAAACCGTTTGAAGAATATAAACATGAATTAATGGATTCAATCGAGTATTGGGATGGTGATAAATTTGTAAACTATCCGGTTAAGAATAAATATTGGAATCAGGAGCTAAAACTTCCTAATTAATTACTTAAAAACAACTTAAAAAATATTTTCAAAATTTTCCGCAGAACCCACCTTTCGGGTCAATGATAATATTAGTTAATGAAAATTTGTTATAGAGGTTAGGAGGGAGTAGTCTGTCTTAATGTAGAGTGTAGATTTTTCTTGTGTGAGTTTTGTGAAGAAGGTTTATGGCAATTGGAATTATTAGATGTGTAACGGAAATATTTTTGAATAAATAGTGCATTGGTGATATTTCAAAGTAATTGGTTTAGTATAAATAAACTAGAAGAAGTAGCAGGGTGTAAATATAAGAGGGCATGGAAGCTGAGCTGATTTAGGGTCGCCTAAACTTAGCTTGGCTTCTTTATTTTTAAAGCCATCCTACATTTTCAGTAAATATTTGTCCAGTTTTTTAAGTAAAAAACTGGACATTTTATTGTTTTTATTGTAAATATAGATATGAAAAATACCAGCTATATAAGCGATAAGATCAATAGATTGCCAAAAGGTTATATATTCACCTATACCGATTTCCTACCTAAGGTGAAAAATAAAGAATCTATTATTAAGACTCTGAATCGAATGGCAGAATCAGGCAAAATATCAAAATTTTCAAAAGGGAAATATTATAAGCCGGAAGAAACTCCCTACGGCAAACTTCAGCCAAATAATTATGAAATGGTTAAAGATCTTTTAGAAGAAAATGGAAAAATTTCAGGTTATCTTACCGGTTATAGCATATATAACCAATTGGGCTTAACGACACAAGTAGGAAATATTATCCAAATAGGTAAAAATAATACTCGCCCAACATTTAAGAGAGGGGAGTATATTATTTCTTTTATTCTTCAAAAAAATTTAATTGCAAAAGATAATGTCTTTCTTTTACAAATTTTGGATTCAATAAAATTCATTAAAAAAATACCCGACACAAATATTCTTTCCTCTTTTAAAAGATTAATTCAAATAATTGCCAAATTATCTGAGAAAGAAAAGGTTACTATCGTAAGACTCGCATTGAAATATTCCCCGGCAACAAGAGCATTACTTGGAGCAATATTAGATGAAGAAGGGAGTAAAGTTCTAACAAAAAATCTTTATGAGTCTTTAAATCCAATAACAACATATAAGTTTCCGGGTATCAAAAATATCCTACCATCAGTAAATAAATGGAATATAAAATGAAATTACATTTAGCTGATATTAAATTTTTTAGCGATACAATCCGAGCCGCCTCAAAAAAACTAAAGATTAATGAAGTGTATGTAGAAAAAGATTATTGGATTACTTTTGTGTTGAATAAGTTATCAAAAGCAAAAGAGGCAAATGATGCAGTATTCAAAGGAGGAACTTCTCTCTCGAAAGGCTTTGGTTTAATTGAACGATTTTCGGTGAAAATTCTCTGAAGAAGTGATTCAAAATATTTCTGCAAAAGTGAGACATTTTTATGATATATATTACTTAATGAATACACCTGGATGTAATGAACTGTTAAAATCAGATCAGTTTAACAGTCGTTTTCTAGAAATTTTGCATCATGATCAAGAAGCTTTTGATGAACCTAAAAATTGGAAAACAAAAAAATTGAAAGATTCTCCACTTATTACTGATTTTGATACTATATGGAATACTGTGAAAGATCGATATTCCGAGGAACTAAATGCTCTATCATACGGAGAAGTTCCTAATGAAAAAAAAGTTGCTGCGAGTTTTAAAGATTTATTAAAATTTATTAAATAGAAAAGATTCTCGAAAAGTATTTAAGATTTAACTCCATTAAAGAATTTCTAATTTATTATTCTCCCCTTATTCATTTTTCTATAACTCCCATTAGCATAAATCTTCTGTAATTCTCGATAGACAATATCCTTTATTATTTTTAGATTACATGTTCATTTAGAATGAAAGGGTATGAATAGATTTCTTCTCCTCCTCCTATTATTATTTTCTGAATTACTTTCTGCTCAAGAAATTTGCAGGGGGGAATTTTATTCAATCCGCCTTTGGAATCTATTTCTTTTGGTCACATAAGAAAACACAAAAATTAGTTAGTAATAATGCCGAGCGTCCCGCCGGCTTTTCTTATGAAAAAAAACCTGTAAGAAATTGCGAGTCAGAGTAAGTTTTCTCTATGAGTTGAGTTAATAATTTAGATCCCCGAGGATAAGAAATTCGTGATATATTACTTGTCCCAATCATTAAAGAGCTTAATTTGATTGAACAGTGGGGCACCGGTTTCCAAAAATTATGGAAGAAAATTAGTAATCGCCGCTAATAAAGCATATACCAGAACTATTAAAAAAGAAATTAATTTGAAAATAAAACAAATAGTAATTATATTTCGGTCAATAACGAAATGAAATTATGGGAAACCCCAAAAATCTATATAAAACACTCTCGGATAAAAGCCGATTACGTATCTTAAAGATGCCTCAAATTGAATCTCCTTGCGTCTGTGATATATTAGAAATATTTCAGCGTGCGGTTTGTATTCATTTTTTAGTTTAAACAATTCGGTAAATAGCGAATCACTAGAAAGGAAATATAATAATGAATAAAAAAATATTAATTCTTTGCACGGGCAATTCATGCCGCAGTCAAATGGCGGAAGAATTTTTGAAATCTTTTGATCCTGAGTTAGCGGTTTATTCTGCCGGAACAAATCCTTCTAAACAAGTTCATCCCAAAGCTATTCAAGTAATGAATGAAGTAGGGATTGACCTTTCAAAAAACTACCCGAAATTAGTCGATCAATTTATAACCGAGTCATTTGATTACGTTATCACAGTTTGCGATAATGCAAAAGAAACTTGTCCCGTATTTATCGGGAAAGTCGGTAAGCAACTTCATATAGGTTTTGATGATCCGGCAGAGGCAACGGGAACAGAGGATGAAATACTTTCTGAATTTAGAAGAATCCGAGATGAAATAAAAAATGAATTGCAGTCTTTTTTAAGGAAAGAAGAACAAGCATGAGCTCGATTACAAAAAAACTCTCATTCCTTGATAGATATTTAACCCTATGGATATTTCTTGCAATGTTCATAGGCGTTTTTTCCGGTTATTTATTCCCGGAAATAGCAAGATTTTGGGAATCGCTTAAGTCTTCGCCCGAAAGCACAACTAATATTCCTATTGCTATCGGTTTGATACTTATGATGTATCCTCCTCTTGCGAAAGTAAAATATGAAGAGTTGGGTGATGTATTCAAAAACGTAAAAGTACTATCTCTTTCACTTATTCAGAATTGGATTATCGGACCCATCCTAATGTTCACCCTTGCAATATTATTCCTTCAGGACTATCCGCACTATATGGCGGGATTAATATTGATAGGATTAGCACGATGTATAGCGATGGTAATTGTATGGAATGAACTTGCAAAAGGGGATACCGAATATGCAGCGGGATTGGTTGCCTTCAACTCAATTTTTCAAGTCCTTTTCTTTTCGGTTTATGCTTATCTTTTCTTGACGGTATTTCCTGATTGGTTAGGTTTGCAATCTTTCAAAGTGGATATCACAATCGGACAAATTGCCGAAAGCGTATTTATTTATCTAGGTATTCCTTTCATGTCCGGAATAATTACGCGATTTACTTTGATAAAAATAAAAAATAAAGAGTGGTATCAGACAAAATTCATCCCAAAGATTAGTCCTCTCACGCTCGTTGCTCTGCTTTTTACAATCGTTGTAATGTTCTCCCTTAAGGGTGAATACATTGTAAAAATTCCGTTTGATGTTATTCGGATAGCAATTCCACTTCTAATCTATTTTGTGATAATGTTTCTCGTTTCTTTCTATATGGGTAAGAGAGTTGGGGCGGATTACTCAAAAACGGCAACTCTCTCCTTTACCGCCGCCAGTAATAATTTTGAATTGGCTATTGCCGTAGCAGTGGCAGTATTCGGAATAAATAGCGGTGAAGCATTCGCTGCTGTTATCGGTCCGCTCGTTGAAGTGCCGGTATTAATTGCGTTAGTGAATGTTGCCTTATGGTTTCAGAAAAAATATTTTGGCGATGAAATAAAAGTCGATGATAATTTTAACGGACCCGGCTGCAAGCGTTATAGTTAAGTCCTGTGGAATTATCTCTTCTAATCAACCTCAATGATATGGGGAAACAATATAATAAATAATTGGATTATTTTATCGAGTGAAATCAATGGCGATATTTCTGTGCTGCTAGGAATAAACCGTTGGTTCATAATTATTCCTGCTGCAATTATATTTATCTCAATTATATATTTTATAAATAAAAATTTTAGCGATAACAAAAATATTTTCTTGATTGAAGAAGAAGACCATACAATCACGAAGGACTCCTAAACAAATAAACGGCTAAATCGTGTGTCGATTGTAAAAATTTCGCATTTTCTGGTCTCTAACTTTACACATATACGTGTAAAAAATAATGAGATAGTTCATGTATATGTGAAATAATATTTGAATATATTCATGAATATGTGTATATTTTATTACAAATAGGATCAAAACAATGCAAAATCACACTAATAGGCTAATTTTGGAACAATTAGATAAAAAAATTAAGCACATTTCGTCCTTATCAAAAATTTCTATACCTTCTGAAGGGTGGATTTATAGTATTAGACAAGCGATTGGTATTTCTTTAAAACAATTAGGAAATAGAATGCATCTCACGCCCTCGGGTGTAAAGGAAATGGAAAAAAGAGAAAAGAATGATTCAATCACTATTAAAAGTCTAAAAGATTTTGCGGCATCTTTGGAATTAAAATTTGTTTATGGTTTTATTCCTAACGATGGTTCGCTGGAAAAGATGATTGAAAAACGTGCTACTGAAATAGCTCAAGAAATAGTACTTAAAACTTCACATAATATGGCTCTTGAAGATCAGCAGAATAACCCTACTCGAATAAAAAAAGCAATTAAAAATAGAACTGAACAAATTAAAAATGAGATGCCAAAATATTTATGGGATTAGAACTCGAATATATTTACGGTCAAACTCCTCTTAGCGAGGATGAAAAGGAAGGTTTGCTTATAAAAACTATTTCCACTCGTGGCGAACTTGATGAGTTTGAGCAGCTAAATATTGAAGAGGCAAAAATTTGGTTGCTAAAAGCAAATTTTAATTTAGATAAAATTCTTTCCGAAAAATTTATAAAAGATTTACATCTTAAAATGTTCGAGGATGTATGGGAATGGGCTGGTACATTTAGAAAGACAAATAAAAATATCGGCATTGATAAATTAGAAATTCCCTTCCAGCTAAGATTATTAATCGATAATACAAAATATTGGATCGATAACAAAAATTTTTCTGAAGATGAAATTGCCATTCGCTTTAGTCATAGAATTGTCCAAATTCATTTATTCCCAAATGGTAATGGTCGTCATTCAAGATTAATCGCAGATACAATAATCCACAAAGGATTTGGGAAGGATGAGTTCACTTGGGGCAGCACAAATCTCACTACAGCAGGGAAATTTAGAACCGCATATTTAACATCTTTACAAAATGCAGATAGTGGGCACTTTACAGAATTATTAAAATTTGCCAGATCATGAATCAGTTAATGACCGCAGTAGCGGAAAAATTATTCTATAAGTGAGGAATTAAATCGAAAGTTAATCTTACAAAAATAGACAATTTATAAAAAGTGTTATAGTGAGTGTTATAGCCTTTTTAGATAATACTTGTAGATATTAAAAAAGCCCGAAATCTTAACGAAATCAGGCTTTTAAGAGCGGGGCCGACGAGACTCGAACTCGCGACCTCCTGCGTGACAGGCAGGCGTTCT
>CALDDL010000249.1 GCA_937936675.1 uncultured bacterium | reverse complement strand
CTTCGCTTCTCCCATAAGGAAGTTCCGAAAAGGAGTATTCAGTATTAAATATCGTTGTGCCATCTCCCCCAATTTCATAAGGACCAATATTAATTAACCTATCAAGAAGAGATGCCTGACCACTAAAAAAATGTTTAATGGTTAATTTATGAATAGCCCCCCATTGCCATCTTGAAATATCTTTTCCATACTCTTCTTCTAACGAGCTTAATGCAGCTGCAAGACTTTTACGAATGATATAATCGCCGGTTTCAATTTCATCTGTTCTAAGGTTATCAAACCAAATAGAACTTTTATTTTTTAATAAATCTGGTAATACCCGATATGGAACATTCGCTACAAAAACAAACTCTCTTAATAAATCATCTCCCATTTCATCTAAAAAAATATTCTCAATTAATTTTTCTAAGAATCGAGTATAAATCGATGGAATCTGGTTATTAGAAGCAAAATCATACTGCCAAACTCTAAAGAGTTCTAACGTCTTTTTTAGATTGTTATCTTTAATATTTACTCCCTCAAAAGCAGTTATAATATGTTGAGTAATTATTCGTGCGTAAGGTGAAATAACATCATTTTGATATATCATAAAATCATTTGCAGAATGCTTTTCTTTTGATTTAAGCAATTCAGTAATTCTTTCGATTCGTGAAGAGGGCTCCCATATATTTGAAATATGATAAGGGAAATTCTTATCTACTTTATTATTTGCAGTCGCAATATAATTATCATTTGGATTAAATAATTTTGGCATTTCCTCATAAGGGATAAATCCTGTCCAATCATTTGCAGAGTTAGAACCGTCATAAATCATAGTTGGACTGTTAGTTCTTCTACTTGGCAGCTTTGCCGCACAAATATAACCGATGTTATTGAATCGATCTGCATAAACAAAATTTTGTCCCGGGACATTAAAGCTTCTTAGGCTCTCTTTAAATTCATCCCAGTTTTTAGCTTTATTTACTGCCATCATCGAGCTTAATTCATTCGTATAATCAAGCGCAATCCAACGCATGCTTATTAAATTATTCACCTTAGAAGATGGATATAATTGATTATATAGATGAATAGAATTTATTATCGGTCCTCGGTACGTGCTTTTTATCTTAAGAATTTCCGGTTCTGAATCTTTTACAAATATTGTATCTTGAAGTTCTGTGAATTTTTTTGAAACTCCATCGACAGTGTAATTATTTCCGGTAGAGTCCAATTTCTCAACATAAAAATCAGCATCATCGGACATTACATTTGTTACAGCCCAAGATATATCTTGGTTTTTTCCAATGACTACCGCAGGGACACCTGGCAATGTAAATCCTTCAACATTTAATTCCTTGCTTCTTATAATTGCAAAATACCATTTGCCCGGAGCAGAGAATGCTAAATGAGGATCATTTGCAATTATTGGTTTTCCGCTTTTTGATTTTGCAG
>CALDDL010000248.1 GCA_937936675.1 uncultured bacterium | reverse complement strand
ATGAAACGGTGGATAAGACAGACTATTAGGAAGTCTGCCGTTTCTGGGATTTTTTATTTCTCAAATATTAACACTATTCAACTCAAACAAATTTTAAAGCCAAATCCATTTTTGTAAATAATATTTAAAGAATTTAAAATATTCCTTGACAATTAAAAAAATATATTAAATATTACCTGTGTAAAAGAAAAAAGTTTTTTAAACTTTTAATTATTTACAAAAACAACAATCCAAAATAAAATGAGGTCTAATATGAAGAGAGTTAGTTACCTCCTCTTAGCAGTTGCTTACCTTTCGCTTTTATCGGTAAAAACATATTCACAAATCAAAGTCGATGGATTATTTTTCGATTGGCTGCCAAAGTATCAATTAGATGTTTCCCCAAATGAAGAAAAAACATTTGCAGACGGAGATGAGACAGTTCCGGCAAGGGGCGGCACAAATGCTGCTTATTTTGCCGATTTAGATATTGATGACTTATATGCAACAGATGATGCCAATTTTGTTTATTTGCGTATAAAGATGAATTCAATTGGTAATATTTTAAATGTTCCAAATGACACCTCTTATCATGGTGGCGCTGCCCTAGCTGTATATATTTCAGTTGATCCCGGAGAAGGAGATACAACAGGATTGACTTGGGGATGGTGGGGAAATGGTTATGATTATTTAATTCAAGCTTTTCCGTCAGACAGTTTAGCTGAAAATACTACCATGTACCCTCAATATATCTATGAACACAAACAAACAGGTAACGGTTGGGATTATGAAATCGCTAGTCCTACTCTAGGTGCTCAAGTTGTTTGGAATAGTACAAATAATGATGTAGAGATTGCAATTCCAAAATCCATTTTATTGCATCCTAGAAATATTGCTAATTTTGCCGGTACGGATAAAATAGCAATAATGGTATATGCAGGAGAAAATAATGCTCCTTGGAGAGCTGATTATTGTTCAACACCGGGTATTGGCGGATTTTTATTAAATCTAAAACCGGAAGGAAAAGTGGCTATCGACGGAAACTTTTTTGACTGGCAGCAGGATACACAATTAGATTTAGGTGACAATGCTGAAAAAACATTTGCTGATGGAGATGAAACTGAACCGGCAAGAGGAAGCAGTGAACCTTCGTATTATGCTGATTTAGATATTGATGACGTATTTGCAACCGATGATGAAGATAATGTTTATGTGAGAATTAAGATGAATTCGATAGCAGACGTATCGAGAATAGCAGCCGATACATCATATCATGGCGGAGCTGCTATAGCAGCATATATTTCAATTGACCCGGGTACAGCCGATACTACCGGATTAACATGGGGTTGGTGGGGTAATGGTTATGATTATTTTGTTCAAGTATATCCTGCCGATAGTGCCTATTATGCAAATACAGGGTTTGAACAAGCATTATGGGAACATAATCAAACAGGTAACGGTTGGGATTATGTAGTTGCTGATGATTATGTAGGTGTAAAAGCAGCATGGAATGCATCTAATAATGAAGTAGAGATGGCAATACCAAAATCACTTCTTCTCAACCCTAAAAATATGCCTAATTTCACGACAACTGATAAAATTGCAATAATGATTTATGCAGGTGAGAACAACGGTCCGTGGAGAGCTGATTACGCATCGATGTCGGGAGTGGGCGGATTTATTTTTAATTTAGATCCGGGTACAGGAATTGCGGAAGAATATACAGAAGCTATACCAACCGATATCAATTTAGCCCAAAATTATCCGAATCCATTCAATCCGACTACAAAAATTGAATATACATTACCAAAAGAAGGCTTTGTAAAATTGCGTGTATTTAATATGATCGGAGAGGAAGTTGCCACATTAGTTAATAGCATGCAGAATCAAGGAAGATATTCAGTAAATTTCAATGCTTCGAATTTAGCAAGCGGAATTTATCTTTATTCTTTAGAAGCAGGAAGTGCAAAGATTGTTAAGAAAATGCTCCTTTTAAAATAATTAAATAAATAAAGGGCGGAATTTATTCCGCCTTTTATAAACTCAAATTATAATAGGAGCTAATAGTCGTGAAAAAATTGAAATTTATTCTATTATTCTTAATTATTCCCTTTGTATTGAAAGCTCAGACAACAGGGAAAATTTCCGGGAAAGTAATTGATGAAAAAGGTGAACCATTAATAGGAGCTAACGTAATTATTGAAGGGACTTCAATAGGAGCGGCAGTGGATTTAGATGGCTCATATTTTATAATCAATGTGCCGGTAGGCAGATATTCATTAAGGGCGAGTTCAATAGGATATACTGCGCAAAAAGTAGAAAACGTAAAGGTGATAGGGGGCTTGACTACTAAGATTGATTTCCAATTGTCCTCATCGACAGTGGAAATGAAAGAGATTATAGTTCAGCAGACGCGTCCACCGGTGCAGAAAGATCTTACATCAAAAATGCAATCTATTGAATTCAGGGATTTGCAAAATCTTCCCGTAAAAGGAACAGTAAGAGATCTATTAACAAAGCAAGCGGGTATTACGGCAGATATAGCAACGATACCAATAAATTCTCAGCCTGTATTCGGGCAGTTCGCAACTATTCCTAATGACGGTCTCCATTTTAGAGGGGGCAGAACTAACGAGACTCTATATCTATTTGATGGTATTGTAGTTAATGATGCTTTATGGGGCGGATATAATCTTGATGTATTGGGTGAATATACTCTATATTCAATTCAAACTCTCACGGGTAATTTTGGACCTCAATATGGTGAAGCAATGTCAGGTGTTCTACAATTGCAAACAGTAGATAATGTTTCTAAAGAATTAAAGGTGGATGTAACCTCATATACCGATAATTTTGGTAAAGATAGCGGAACTCAAAAAGTATATAATTTCGAATCAGCAATAAATTTACCTATACTTGATAACCTATCTCTCTTTGCAAATTTCAGAGGATATCAATCTGATGGATATCTCAATGGTTATTTATATCCTGAATGGGTAGATTCCAGAGGATTTGATAAAACCGGAAATCCGGAAGAAGTGCCGATGGCTTATAGAGATAATCTATTTTATTTCGGAAAATTGATTTGGCAGGCAAGTGAGCATACAAAACTAAGAGTTGGTTTTTATAATTCCGATTCTAAACAGGGAGTGTATGATCATTTCTTCAAATATAATCCTTATGGTACTCCACACGTCATTTTGAATGATAAGTTACTTTATCTAAAATACACCCAGATATTATCTCAAAGCACTTATTTTGATTTAGCGGTTTCCAAATACACAAGAGATTTTAAGTCAAGAGTTTTTGATAATCCCTCCTTCTACGAGATCAGACCTGAATTATTAATTGCAGAGTTCTCCGTCTCGGGAGAAAATTTCGTTTACTTTGATTCCTATTTTGATAAACTAGAATTACAAGGAAGTTTCTCAAGTCAGATAACAAAACAACATTTTATAAATCTAGGATTTTCACTTTCTAATTTAAGAACCGAATTAAAGAGGATAAATCCGAATGGGTGGCAGGTAATTGAAGATTATGATTATAAGCCAATAAAATATAATTTGTTTATTAATGACAAAATGGAATTTGACGATATCGGAATGGTAATAAACCTAGGATTAAGATATGATTTTATTGATCCGAATAGAGATTATATACTTGATATAAAGAGTCCTGATGGTGGAATTGGAAAGGTGCAAACAAGAAATTATCTTAGTCCAAGAATAGGAATCAGTTACCCTATTTCAGATGTAGCAGCATTTAGATTCGGATATGGAATTTATTATCAGTATCCGGATTTCTTCAAGACATTTCAAGGGATGAATAGAAGCTATCCACTATATCCACAGCCGGATGTTAATAATGTAAGCGGGGCAATAGCAAGCGGGAATATAGAAGAAGAAAAAACCGTTAATTACGAAGTAGGTGTTCAATTAAAAATGAGCGATGATTTTTCTGCCGATATAACAGGGTTTTATAGAAAGACGTCAAATTTAATCGGCGTAATAATTACAGACGGATTAATAGTATCGGGAGATGTAGAAAAGACTCAAAGATATCCTACTTTCAGCAATGTTAATTTTGCAACGGTTAAAGGTATTGAAGTCTCTCTCGTAAAAAGAATGAGTAATAATTTTTCCGGATTTTTGAATTACACATTTTCGGAGGCATTAGTAACAAGTTCATTACTATTTTCGCAGCCGAGGGATTTAACGAGAACTTTCCCTGCAGATTGGGATCAATCACATACAGTAGCCGCAGGAGCCACTTTTGATTTTTCCGGTAATTGGGGTTTTTCACTTCTTGGTAGTGCTAGCAGCGGTCTTCCTTATACATATAATGTATTCCAACCAAATGCCGAGAGGGCTCCATTTATTAGTTCGTTTGATGCCTTGGTTTATAAAGAATTTGAATTTTGGAAAATAAATCTTAGAATTTATGCACAAGCAATAAATCTGTTGAATAGAAAAAATGTATGGTGGGTATATCCGGATTCGGGTAAGCCGGGAGTAGATACTAATCCTGCAACATCCGATGACTATACAAATAATCCCGCTATGTGGGGACCGGGCAGAAGATTTCAAATTGGTTTCTCATTTAGCTATTAATTTCAGGAGATGAAATGAAATTTATTATAAAATTTTTGACACTATTATTATTGCTGAATATTGCGGTCTATTCGCAGAGTGTTAATTATGTCGGAACTTCGGCAGCAAACTTTCTTAAGATAGGTGTTGGTGCAAAGTTTGTTGGAAGCGGGGAATCCGATATAACCTTATCAGAAGATGCATCAAGCTTGGCGTGGAATCCCGGAGCAATTAGCAGAATAGAAAAGAACAATGTTGTTTTTTCTTATATCGGTTGGTTGGTTAATACCAATGTCAGTTATCTCTCATTCGTTATGCCGAGTGATTTTATAACTCTGGGAATGGATATTACTTATTTCAGTTCAGGAGATATTGAGGAGACTACTCTTTTAAGACAAGAGGGAACAGGAAGAGTGTTTAGTGCAAATGACCTATCGCTTGGTTTTGCAGTAGCTAAAAATCTCACAGATCGTTTCTCTGTTGGAGTAAAAGTGAAATACTTAAGAGAACAATTAGCATCCGTAACATCTTCAGCATTCGGAATCGACATAGGCAGTGTTTTTACTACATCATTCTTAAATGATATGAAAATAGGAATTGCATTAACTAATTTCGGTACTTCTATGAAATTTGAAGGTATTGATTTATTAGTCAGTCATAATGTTCCTGGCAGTCCGACCGGCAAGCAGATTCCGGCAGTTCTTGATACTAAAGAATGGAGCATACCTCTTACCTTTAAAATCGGATTAGCATCCACATTAATTTCGATGAAGGACTATAAAATGGATTTGAGTTATACAATTACCGATTCACGGGATAACGACGCACGTCATAATATAGGAACTGCCATGAAGTTTTTAGATATATTTACAATTCGTGGCGGATATCGGTTTAATTATGATGAAGTTACTTTTTCACTTGGAAGCGGAGTAGAACTAAATACATCCTTCGCCGGAGATATAAGTTTTGATTATGCTTATACAGATTTTGGTGATCTTAAAGATATACATCAATTCACATTGGGAATAAAATTCTAATTATGAAAAGAAAAAATTTAATCCGAAAAATTATGGCATCAATTGTCGTACTTGCATCGATATTGATAAATCAAGGATGCAAAGATAGAGAGCCAAATGCACCAATAGAGATAGAAAGACCAAAGATATTAACCATGATGCCCACCGAAGGTGCTTTAGTAGTTCCTAAGAATTCAGAGATTCGTTTAGTATTTGATGAACGGATGAATTTAGAAACTTTTCCCGGAAGATTTCTGCTGAAAAATTATGAAGGAGAAGTAGTGGAAGGGACATTCAGCGAGAATGACTCGATAGTTATTTTTAAAACAAAATCGGGTTTAGCTAAGTCCACTATCTATAATGCTGTATTAAGAGGTCGGGTAAGGGATATTAATAATAATTCAATCGGGATAAATAATGAAGGTGTTTTTGA
>CALDDL010000247.1 GCA_937936675.1 uncultured bacterium | reverse complement strand
CCAACAGTAAATTCTCTTAGAGGATTCTTTTCCCAAATACCATCGGGCACTCCGTTTCTTTCAAGTAGAAAGCTATATTTATAAGTCTTATTCCCCGGCATCAGAGAAGTAAATTCATAAATTCCGTCAGCGTCATCATCTTTCATCATTTCATAAATACCCCAATTCCAAAACGTACCGCTTACGGCAAAATAATCGCTCTCCGGATCAAACATGCCAATCGCTTTTAGCGGATTTAAGTCAACCCTGAAAGTTACATTTACTTTTGGAGGAATCGGTTCAATAAAACTGTATCTTACAAATTCATTAACAAAATTAGACGGGGTAATATTTAAGAAACCATCACTATAATATGGCAATGATTGATTCGAGAAAAACTTAGCATAATTGAGTTTGAGTGAAGATGATGGAGTGTAATCAAAATATTGCGTTCCTCCGAATTTATTAATTGCAAATAGCTCGGGAGTGAGGAAATAACCGCTATAATTATTACCGAAGTTTTGCCACATTCCTTGATCTTGGAGTTCAAATGGAGGATTGATTGTAATTTGATCCAGCATATTTATATTAAGATTATTATCAATGCTATATAGCGTACAATTATATCTTCTATTTACGATCAGAATATCGGGTCTTACTTTACTTATAGTCCAAGAAATTGAATTATCCTGCCCGAGCTGAATCGTTTTTGCAAGTGTGAAATCGGAAAGATTATAAATATTAATTGAATGAGTATAATCATTAGTCCTTAATCCGAGCCAATATTTATCACCGACCACCGTAGCTCTCGTTCTTATTTTATCATTAGGAAGATCATAAGTGCCGAGTATTTGTGGTGCAGTGGGGTCGGTAAATAGATCTACTTTATAGATTTTGAAAACGTTAGAGTATTCATTCATTAGTACATAATCATCACCGAAATTTTGTATGGATAAGACATCGCCATTGATATTATATTTTTCAATCAGTGGAGTAAGTATCCAGTCTCCAGTTACATTATATATAGAAAGGTGTCCTGCGGCAGTAAAATAGTATCCATAATTATCCTCGGCATCCATCCATAAATAGAGTTTATTATTCAAATAATTAGCTATACCTTTAACACCGGGTATATCTAATTCCTTAACCTTATTTAAGGTAGTGGGCAGGATTTCATAAATATAGAGTTTATTTGCGCCATCGGGCACGACAAACATAAAATTATCTTTGATAAAAGTAGCTCTTCTTCCGCCTTGCCATTCGGGGAATGTAATAGAATAATCCTTTTTAATATTATCCATAAGCGGATTTACTTTTACTGTATGATTTATATTTTCAATATAGAACTTGTCTTTTACCGTCAACCCAATATCCTGATAACCGGCTGAATAGGGAATGAATTTGAATAAATGATTATCATCATAAGTGAAAGATTCAATTGCGTTAGCTCTCCATTCAAACGAGAGAGGATCATTATCTAAATCATCTGTTTCTCTTCCATCGCAATAAACATAATCACCCCAAGTTACTTCTGCCGGAGTAAAAGTGAAGGACGGAACCGGTGGTTTATTGCTTGTAGCAAATAACCTGATTTCTGCCGTTACTTCATTACCGAGACTGGTATTTACTTTTTGATATACGGTATAATATCCTTCAATATCGGTCTGAAGTGAAACGCTTGCATCAGAAAAATTAGATAAAGTTGCATTACTGCCGGTTGGTTTAATGAAATACCATTCAGAAGAAGTGATAGTCTCTCCGGGTGTTAATGCTTTAAAATGTGAGAGAATTTGAGTCAATGCAAAATCTTTTATTAATGAAGGTCCTTCGAGAGAAAGAATAATTTTATTATAATAAAAGTTCTGAATTGTAGCGGCATCTATTTTTAATTTATTAATTACTTGTAGATAAGGCTCACCTGACATTTGATTCTGAACGGATTGTTGATTCGCCTTATTAAAGGCAATAACAGAAGGATTGCTAAAGATAGGATCGGGCTCAGCCATAATAACGGCATATACGATATCCTGAGATTCACCATTGAATAGATTAATAGGACCGACCGGCAGTCCGAGTCTTCTATCGCCCGGAGGGAAGGACTGTCCATCAATCCAGCCCGTGCCAAGAAAAGGATCACCGCTAAAAGGATATACTGTTGGCTGGCTTGTATTGGGATCAATAAATGGCTGCCCATCGCGCTTTAAGCCTTGAAGAAGATTATAAAATTGCAAAGTACCGCTATAATCTCCCATCTGAGGATCAGAAAATTCTGAGGTTTGATTCAAAGCGAAATAAAAACCATTCATATTTTTATTAAGCGTATTTGGATTCCACATACCGTTATAGAATCCTTGATCATTAGCATCTGCGCTATAAACAATGGGACCTTGAAGAAGTTTATATCCAATTGCCGGCGGTGATTCATTATATCCGCCTTCATCATAAGGATCACCATTATAGCAATAAGCAAGATTAAGAGCAGGATCGCATCCTACATTATCATCACCTGCATTTCCAAGATCGGGATCAGACCAAAACGAAAAATATAAGTCGGTAAAATCTTTTTGATCCTTATTTTTATTTATTACGGTGAACTTTCTGAATGTGGTATTATTTAGAGCAGTTTGATCTGCATATCCCCAAATAGTAACTTGCAGCTCAATACCCATCGGATCAGAGCCATACAACTGATTTGTTAAAATTGAATTAAGATCATTAGCTACATACCAAATTGTTTGCGAAGCATAAGGAACACCGGGGATATCGAACTCCGGTTCCCAAGTATTATTGCCATTCATATCTTGATAAGGTGCACCACGATCCACAGGCCAGTTATTCCAGCAGTATTCATATTCTGCTCTTATCTCTTCAATGCTCCCTTCGCCGGAATTATATTCTTTGCTTAGATCACCGGTGAGATAATCGGGTCTCACTCTCCAAATTCTATTAATTTCAGTAAAGAGAGCTTCTGCCGTTCCATCGTGCTTAATTTTTCCGGGCTGCAATCCTGTTTGATATGCAGAGCCACCAACTCTGATTTGACCATCAATTTTACCTCCCCATATAAAACCGGATTGGAAGATTGCGATTGTGCCATATTGATTATTAGGGAATCTAAAGCCGCCATTATTATCGGTAATATTATTATTAAAATGCCACGTATTAATATTGTTGATATTGAAATAAGTATGAT
>CALDDL010000246.1 GCA_937936675.1 uncultured bacterium | reverse complement strand
TTTTCTAAAGTTTTGGGAAATAATAACACATTTAACTTTTTAAAAAGCTTCTTTTATATGTTCGGTAGTGTCTGAACTTATTTCTTCCATTTTCCCTTTAAAAAACCGGATAGGAATAGTTATAGGGGGAATTGTGCTCCCCAGATTAGAAGTAAAAGAAGTAATAAAACTTCTTAGATAAGGGAATACAATAGCAGGGGCATTAACATTGATAAAATTCTTTTTTATTTCTTCATCAATGTTTTTAGCAAATTCAAATGATGCAATTGAATAAATATTCAGAAGAAAAACATTCTCTGATTCCACAGTTACATTCATCATAATATTAAAATGATTAGGTCTTTCTTTAGGATAATAAACTTTTGCATCAATATTTAAATCAATAGCACACTTCCCTGCCACAAACTCGTCCTCGGAGACAAATTCAACTTTTACAATATCAACACCATGAAATTTAAGTAGTTTTTGATCTTGAGTTTCCATTATGCTGCTTCTAATAAAGGGTTATTCTTACTGAAATCTTGATTTATTTCATTAAATTTAATTTTGGATTGTGATTTTAAAATAAATCTTGACTTGGATGATACTAAAAATTCTATTTTACCATTACCCGAAAAATAATTTTTATGTCGTTTCTTTAATAACCACATAGTCAATGATTCTTCGGTTTCTTTAGCCAAAGCATCATCTAATCTTTTTTCCATTTCTTTTAAGTCTAGCATAACTAACAGTCTCCCTGTTCTAAGAATTCAAACTCTAATAAATTATCGAGAGTAAAAAGTACTAATTGAATCCTCTTTTTTGATAAGAGTAAACATTAATCCGGGAGTGGGCAGACCCACTTAATTTATTTTTCGGATCATTTGTTTTTGGGCGATGTTTAGAAAACTCAATATCAATCTTCTGCATTTCGAGCATATCAAGATATTTTTCCTCGAACGGTTTTTGTGCAGCTTTTTTATGAAACTCAATCTTACTTTTATAAATTTTTTCTAAAGTTTTCTTCATCATGATACCTGATTGATAGGAACTAATATACAAAATTATTAGAATATTTTGGTGGGAGCAGAGATTAATCGGGGATTTGAAATAAGAACAAAAATTAGGTGGGTCAATTTTGGTGTGCAAAACGGGTTAATCTACAATGGGAATTTGGAATAAGCTAATTATTGACAAATTTCAATATAATATGTTATATTATAGCAACGTTGTGAATTAATTTTTGCAACTAAGTTCCATTTAGAATACGATAAGAACAGAAATAAAAAAATGATAAAAGAAATAAAAAATATCGAAAAGATTGACTCATTAAAATTGAGCGAATATATACTTTATAAGGGCGGTGCAATGTCGCACCTTAAACTCCAAAAAATTCTATATTATATCCAAGCTTATCATTTAGCCTATTTTGAAATGCCATTGATTGACGATGAATTTGAGGCATGGGTTCATGGACCTGTTTCAAGAAAATTATATAATAATGTAAAAGGGTCATCAGTATTATATAAGGAAGTAGGATATGATAATGAAAATGGGAAAGAGAATCCTGAAGTTTACTTGAAAAATAAACTAACAGAGGAACAAGTAGATTTAATTGACGATGTAATAAATGAATTAAAAGATATGAGCGGATTTGAATTAGAAAGTTTAACTCATTCTGAAGCTCCATGGTTAGAAGCTCGAGAGGGCGTTTCTATCTCCGAAAGATGCGAAAATATCATCTCGCAGGAATCAATGAAGGAGTATTATAAGCAACAATTATATGGCAAAGAAATCGAAAGTTAAGCCGCATACGAAAAAAAGCTCAATTACACGTGCGATAAATTCCATAAAAGAAGCTCAAGCAGAAAACCTCGTAGATGATGAATATTTCCTATTCTCTCTTAGACAATTCGATTCAACTCAAGGAGAAACTTTCAAATTTTGGCAAGATAATTTGATATTAGCTGATTTAATGAATGTATTAAAAGGTTATAGCTGCAGCACATTAAAGTCCCAAGTCGATAAAAATAAATTCACTATTTATGGAGATTTCCCTCCGGCTGATAAAACAGAATTCCATCATCCAAAGCATGTACCCGAAGATGCAAGATGGGCAAGAATACATATAACTGGTAAGCATATTTTAGCAGGTCATATAGTCGGAAATGTTTTTTATATTGTATTTTTAGATTTTCACCATAAATTTTGGATTTCTAATAACGCAGAAAATTAAAACTACTCACGTTTCCCATCTTCTGGTTTCGGTTCGCTGACTTGGGCCGTAAGATTCAGTTTCAGTTGGATAAATAGTTTCCTTTGGGAAATATTCATTTCTTGGCAT
>CALDDL010000245.1 GCA_937936675.1 uncultured bacterium | reverse complement strand
CCGAGATCGGAAAGCTCTCCATCGCGTGAAGTAAAAAGATAAGTGAAATGATTATCGGGTGAGCCGCCTCTTCCATAAAACCAAGCATAACGGAAAACATCATCCCTGCTTTCGCAAATCGCAACCATCTGCTTCATCTGCTCGATCTGCTTAGCATAAGAATTAATCTGCTGATTCCAATTCGCCATTTCGGTTACCCAGATTTTCTTATTATACTTTTTTAATCGATCGAGCTGATCGCTCAAACCGTAATCATACCAGTGGAAAGCGAGGTAATCGATTTTTGGTTCTCTGCCACCGTTTGCTGATTTATATTCACTGATAAAAATATCGAGCCACTTGACGGGATCGGATAAATTAGGCATCGTGCCCCAAGTCATAGCAGGACCGACTAGCGAAATTTCTCTCCCCTGCGCCTTTAATTCATTTATTACCTGTTCGTATTTCAGCCAATCATTAGCGGCTTGTGCGGGAGTTCTATTTGCCTGATCGGTAAGATTCGGCTCATTCATTACGAGTAGATATTTTATTTCGGGACGAGATAGGATTATGCTTTTTACCACCGCCATATCATTCGCACTCGTATTACCTCCCCAAAGCATCGGTATAAAATCAATTCCATAAGTCTTATTGAAATTAGCGGGAGCTTTTGAATTATAGCTAGTACTCCAATTATAGTACCAACTAATTCCTTTGGAGATTGCGGCGAAATCAGCCTCCGAGACGAGATCGAAAGCGATGCCTCGTTTAGGGCTTTTGGTAATTTCCTGAGGTGGGTCTCCGCCCGGAGAAGTGCCATCATCCTTACATCCCGATACCACTCCGATAAAAAATAGTACAATTAATATATTTTTTAATAATCTCATTTTCGCCATATACTTCATTTTCACTTCCATCTTATTTTTCATTTTTTATGAATTTTCCCTCGTGATAAGGATAAAAATACTCCGAACATACAGAGCACACTAAAGAGAATAAATGCCACGTGCGTACTTTGAAGAAATTCATTTTGATTTTCTAATGATATCTGTCTGCCGCCGATAAAGACCGTAAAGATTACGATAACAATACCCATACTCATCATTTGTCCGATAAGGCGAACGAGTGCCAAAGTGGAAGAAGCGATTCCATAGAATTTCTTTTCTACCGAGCTCATAATTGCGTTGGCATTTGGAGAAGAAAAAAGTGCGAAGCCGAGTCCGAGCATTGCCAAATTACCAATTATAATAAAAAAACTGAGTTCGGGACTCAAGAAGCAAAAGACGATAAGTCCGATAGTGATAATCGCCATACCCGATGAAGAGACAATTCTCGGTTCAAACATATCGGAAAGTTTACCCGCCAAAGGAGAGAATATCGCCTGCACGATTGGCTGAGTAATAAGTATTATTCCTGCCTCTTTTGGGCTAAGCATTTTGATACTCTGCAGATAGAAACTCATCAGAAAAGCGATTGCAAAGGTTGCGCTATAATTAATTAATGCCGCACTGCTCGAAAGTGTGAAGGTTCGGTTCTCTTTGAAAAGGAGAATATTTAATAGCGGATTCGTGATTTTCTGTTCGTAGTAATAGAATGCAACAGCGGAAATGAGACCGAGAATAATGAGTCCGAATCCGAACGCTTTAGGCAGAAGCGAAACTCCAACCATAACAAAAACGATAATCATCAATAAAATCAGGCTTCCGGTGAGATCAAATTTTCCCGTGCGCTCTTCTTTCCATTCGGAATTTAGGTAAAGAGCGGTAAAAGCCAAGATGAAAACTCCGATAAATGCAGTAATAAAAAAGATATATTCCCAGCCGAGAGATGCAGTGATGAAGCCGCCGATAAATGGACCCGATGAAAGACCGGTATAAACTGCGGCGGTATTGATTCCGATTGCCTTGCCTCTTTGTTGAGGCGGATAGACGATTACAAGAATAGCCATAGCGGTAGTAAATATTGCTGCCGCACCGATACCCTGCAATCC
>CALDDL010000244.1 GCA_937936675.1 uncultured bacterium | reverse complement strand
TTTATAAAGTAGTAGATATCATCTCTGAAAAGTGGTTTGAGATCGAGGAAAACCACTTTAAACACAAAACATCTGAAATCACCTGCTGGTGTTGATATTAATGAATCAGTTGATACTAGTTCATAAGTTGTCATTAATCCATCTAACTCACCATACATATCTCCGACTGTTGCATAATAAAATTTATGTGCTTTATATTCTTTTCCTATTCCATATTTAGTTGTAAAGATTAATTCGTCATCAGAAGTAATAAGCGAATCGTATTTTTCTTTTCCGAAGTAATAAATCCCTTCTTTTCCCTGATAAATTAATTTACTTCCTTGAAACAATTCTGGGGTGTTGTTAAGTGAAGGTTTCAAATCCTCACCACAAGTAAATAATTTATATGCCGTTACTTTTTTACCTTTAGAATTCACTTCCATCTTTCCATCGATTATAAATCCGCTTATAAAGATAGATGTATGCCCGTAACTACTATCACTATTGCTGTAATAATATCTTTTATATAACCAGTGATTACCAACATTCAGCGGAATTAATGAATCAATTATAGATTGTTCATTTTTAGGCTCTACAATATTATTTTTTTCGTGGCAGCTATTTAAAAAATAAGCAAAAGAGATTACCATAAAAATGGTAAGTATGTTTTTTAGAGGAGAGTAGAATTTCGAATTAACCAAATAATCCCTTATAATCATAACATTTACCTTAAATATATTGTAATAAACCTATAATAAATTATAATCAATTAACAAGCTATAAAGAGAGACGACAAAAGCAATACCAAAATTTTTGCACTACTTTTTATGTCGATTGTCATTGATATAATAAAAATAAAGAGGCAAATTTTCGGTTAAATATTATGCAGATATAACCAATTTAACCCTACCTTTATGTAATTTATTAGAGCTTTATTCGGATCAATTCTATATTAAATAATTGTGATTGCTCAATTAAATCTTTATGAGAAATAGTGGTTTTATATGATGTTAAATTGTCATTATTATCTTGAGGCCAGTCAGCTATAAACGAAGCGTAAATCATTGATGCGATTACAGGACTTAGTAAAACGATTATAACACCTACAGCGGGGAGAGTAGTGTATTGTGATGCAAGTATGCCGGTTAATAGAGCTCCGGTTCCTCCACCGATAGCCGCAAAACCATAAGTTTTCCACAACGAAAGATTGGGATTTTGGGCTTTTGCAACTAACCGAACACCTACGGCTGAACCAAACATATAAGAAGCAACTGTTAGACCAAACAAAGCATTAGCACCTGTATTCCCTCCATTACTCCATGCAGCAGCCCAAGTTGCAGCGAGTGGCGGTACTGCAAAAATAAATGCAAGTCCCGTTCCGAGAAGTGCCTGACCGGCTAAATTTATGGCAGTATGTCTTCGGGGTATGATATTATCCGATTGAAATATAATAATATTGCTATTGTTTTCAGAAAATGTAAATTCAGCTTTTAGTTCTTCAAACGATTTTATATCACTCTGAGCAGCTATTTGTGAGCACAGTAAAATAAATAATAGAATTATCGCTCTCAATTAATATCTCCCTCTTTTTGTCTTAAAATTAAGATCAAAGCTATACTACTAATTTATCAATTTCAATGCAAAAAGTATTCATATTTTATCTATGGAGCGGCAGCTCTTTACATTAGGTAAATATTAATGTTAGGAGCAGTTGAAATTTTTTTGATATAGTGTTAGTATTTATTAAAAGAAATCAGTAGTAGATGTATTAAAAAAAAGGGTCGGGGAATTTTGATATCAACTCCCCAGCCCCGCGCCCTCACCATCCGCTCATCACGGATTTTTTTTCTTCTGCATTCGCAGAAATATAATTTACTATTTAATCAAAATGAATTTTTTTGTTAAAATAAACGAATCGGAAATCAAGCGATATAAATAAACTCCACTCGAAAGATATTTTCCATCAAAGTTCACTTTATAGTTACCATGAGATTGAATTTCATTTACTAAAGTAGAAACTTCTCTTCCTATTAAATCGAATATTTTTAATTGCACCATTCCTGCTTTGGCAATTTGATATTTTATTGTAGTATTTGGATTAAACGGATTTGGATAATTTTGTGAAAGAGAAAAGTGATCGGGGATCTCATTATAGGAATTTTCAATTCCGGTCGGTTCAAAATTCTTTATAATAAATATACTATTACTAATAGTTCCGGCATATATATTATTTGATTCATCTATTGATAAAGAATAAAAATCTAGACCGAATTTATATCCATTCCACAAACTTATCCAAGTATTCCCCTCATCTGTGGAATATATTATTGATGAGTCGGCAGTTGCTGCATAAATAAATCCATTGGAATCTAAAGCAAAATCAATTACAAAATATTTTGGAGCAACTTTAATCCAAGAATTTCCTTCATTATTTGATCTATAAATGCCACATAAATCTTCATTCGTTGATCTATCAAAAGCGTATAGATTATTTTTATTATCGCCTATAAGTTTAAATGTATTTTTTGCCATTAATCCTTCATTAGCGACAATCCAAGAAATACCTCCATCTTCGGATTTTACAACACCCGGATTATAATGACCGCTGGAAAAATCACTCTCGATAGCAAGATAGATGTAGTCTTTTTTATCAATAAAAATATCTCGAATCCAATTTTTAGAATATATGTATTGCCATGATTCACCATTATCTATTGATTTCCAAAGTCCACTAACAGTTATATAATATATTGCATCTTTTGAATCGATAAATAGCTTATTGGAAAAGCCGGGTTGACCGTCTATGAATTTTAAACTTTTCCATGTAAGTCCGTTATCCGAAGACTTATAGAGACTGGTACATTCGGTATTAATATAATTAAGACAATTGTATTTGACCGCCATAAATATTTCTCCTTTGCTATTAGAAGCAAAGCTATATACCCAATCATACCCCGCAGAAAGTAAAATTCTTTTCCAAGTAATTCCTTTATCGGCAGATAAAAATAAATCATGATTAGGATATTCTCCCGCAAGTATATTCCCATTGGGGGTTACGTAAATTGGTGATATTGTTCTTCCGGTAATTCCTTCATTAGAATCTTCCCATTTATAAGTCGAAGAATTATACTTGAATATCCCTGAATAAGATAATCCTACTAATAAATTATTATTTTTATCAATTCCCAACTTCCAGGCATGTTCTGATGGCAATCCATCTAACAAAAGATCACTCCACACGCCGGGATTAGATGCTTTCATTTTTTGAATTTTCAAGACATCAATTGCGTATAAATCCCCGTTTGAATCTATTACAATATCATCTTTACTGAACCCGGGATTAAGATTCGTCCACGAGTTACCAAAATCAGTTGATTTATAGATTCCTCTGCAGATTGCATATAGTATATTATCTTTTGAAGATTCGATTTTTGCACCCAATTGGCTTATCATATCCTCTTTTTTTATCCACGTAATTCCATTATCATTAGATTTATAAAGACCATTTTCCGTGAGGGCAAAAATGATTTGGTTAATTTTAAAAATCCCATATATTCCTCCATCGGCGATTAATAATGTGTCGGCTTTAAATGATGTTTCATTAAGTCTTATCAGTGAATGGTAATTACCGACTAATATGTTTCCATTGTTTTCGGAAAAAAGGCAATAAACCAAATCAAATATTGTAGGTTCAATTTTATCCCATTTTTGACCGGAATCAGAAGATACCATTAATTGACTTGGACTCCACGAATCTCCCAATTGAGCCGCGATATAGATACTACCTGAATTTGATTCTGTAATAGCCATTTGATGCGAAATGAATTCTTGAGATAATTTAACCCAACTATTACCATTATTTATTGATCGATATAGACCTGAATGAGCAACCGTAATAAAAATATTTCCATTGATTGATGTATAAATTGAAGTGATATCCCCTCCATAAGGACCGATTTGTTCCCATTTATCTTGAGAATATAATACACCGCAGATTAATAAAATTATGAATGTAATTTTAATCTTCATTTTATGATATCCTTACTTAAATAAAATCATTTTTTTAGAGACTGAAAAATTACCTGCATCTAATTGGTAGATATAAATACCTGAAGCAGCAGAAAATCCATTGTCCGTTTTTCCATTCCATATTGCTGTATAAAGACCACTTTGTTGTAATTCATTTACAAGTGTTGCTATTTTTTGACCTAACAAATCATAAATGGATAATCTTACAAATTCTTCGTTAGCTAAAGAATAATTAATATTTGTTGTGGGATTAAATGGATTTGGAAAATTTTGGCTAAGTTCAAAGTTCGTTGGTATTATTTTTAACTCATTTTCAATTCCGGTAATAGGATTATTTGCAATAATAAAGCCATATTCTTTGTTGGCATTTAGTGAAAGACCTGCAATATAATTATCGGGTGTTAAAATTAATTTATCAATTCCTAGGCTGCTTATTTTTACCCACTTACCCGAAGATATATTGGTTTTTAATAATCCTTCCCCTGTACCTACAAAAATATTTCCGTTATCAAGAATAAAAAATTCTCTAACATAATTGACGTCGAGATTTTCTCCGACTTTTGTCCACGTTAAACCTTTATCGGTTGTAAAATGCATTTCATAATGTGGATGATCCTCATTACTATAAAAAAGAGCGTATAAAATCTCGTTCTTATCGAAATCAAAATATAATGGAGCATCATTTACGGGCAAATAAGAAGTTATCTCTTTCCAAGTAATTCCTTTATCATTGGAATAATAAAAACCATTAAATCCCCCTAAAGCAAAATATTCATTGCTCTTGCTTATTCTTATATGAGCTGGATAATTACCCCAGCCCATAAATAATCCAATGTGCGACCAAGTTTTTCCAAAATCTTCAGAATAGTCATAAGTCTTATTGCTATTCTTAACGATTATTATTCCTTGCTTATTGAAGGAGGCTTCTATGAAAGGAGCAAGATTGTATCCCGGATTTGCTCCAGTGATTTCCCAACTTTTACCTTGATCTGATGAAATGTAAATTTCTTCACCTAGCAGAAGTAAATTATCATTCGGTAATACATATATTATATCTGATTTATTAAAAGAAATATCAGTCCAGTTATTTCCTTCGTCGGAGGAAATATATAATCTTCTCATTCCTCCTAAATAAAAATTATTTTTTGAATCTGAAGCTAGGTGTTCAAATGGTAATCCTTTTATTCCTTTATTTATTGAATGCCAAGTATTTCCTTCATCTTTTGAAAGAAATATCCCAATATCATTGATAAAGTATATATCTGAGTTATTTGGATTAGCGATTAGATTTTTACACATATAGATTTCAAACATTAATAGTGGTAAACCTGAATTTGATTGACTCCAAGTTGCCCCATTATCTGAAGATGTATAAATACCTTTTGAATAACTATAAGTAATTAACTTACCGCTTTTTGTAATTGCAATTTGGTAAAGTATATTGCCGGAAGGGATTGAAATTTTAGACCATGTTACACCATCATCAATTGATTTTTGAATATTATACTCGCCATCATAAGAGCTAATATATATTTCATCGGAATCACTAAAGACCATATTGGCGGCAATGAATTTACCGGGAATCTGCTTCCAACTATCACCATGGTCAGAAGATTTATAAATTGGAGCCGGGGCAAATAATATCATTGGATTTATAAATAAGGTCCCTTTTTTGTTCACATATAAATTGCAAAATTGTTGATCTCCGACTCCCTTTGTAATCCTTGTCCAAGTTATTCCTAAATTTGTTGATCTATAAATTCCGTAATACCAAATATTGTTTTCCAATTTTGATGTTAGAATAAACAAACGATTCTCATTATCCATTACTAAGTCATCAATAGTCCAACTTTCAATATCGATTGATATTGAATTCCACGTAATACCTTTATCAGTGGATAATAAAAGACCTTTCCCGCTAAATTCTCCTCGAGCTGCAAAATAATATCCATTAGGGGTAATGAAGATATTATTAAATTCAGGGAAACCAATTAAATTGTCCCAATTGTTTCCATTATCGGTAGATTTATAATATTTATAATTTATATAGGAACTGCTATGAATAACGAGAGTTCCGTTAAAATCGGTTGTAAAAGAATGTGAATTTGGAGGTGTTACTCCATAAGGAGTATCATGTTCTTTGAAATAAACTTGAGCCATAATATTGACGGTATAGAATATTAAAAAGAGCAGTATGAGTAAATAAAGAAAATATTTTTTGTAAATCATTTTGCATCTCACAAATTATTAAACCTTCTTATTCTTGCGACATTTTCAATTATTTTAGTAGCAGCATCTTCTTTACATCAGAGATAGAATTGGTTTTAATTGAATAGATATAAACGCCGCTTGCTAAATCAGCACCATTCCACTTCACCTGATGATAACCGGCATCTAATTCGGTATTCAATAATTCTGCCACCCTTTCCCCGAGAATATTAAAAATCTCAATTTTTACTTTGCTTCGCTCCGGAATTCCAAACTTGATAATGGTTTCAGGATTGAAGGGATTTGGATAATTTTGGAATAACTTGAATTCAGTTGGGATAATAAAATTTGAAATTGTAAAGGCAGCTTCGCTATGTAGATAAGTAATTTTTTCTCCTTTTTGGAGTGTTATCTCTTTTGAACTGAATGGATCAAAAAGTTTAATCGGTTTTTCGGTTGCCGTTATTGTTATAATATTTGAAGGAGATTGAATTTTAAGTAAACCGCTGCCCGTTTCCACTAGTGAGTTATTAGAAAATCGAGCATCGAATGCACTTGCCGGAGGAAGCGGAGGTAATTCATAATATTCATATTCTCCGTTGAATGTATAAACGGGAGCATTCGTATTCGGAAAAATTGAAGTATATAACATAT
>CALDDL010000243.1 GCA_937936675.1 uncultured bacterium | reverse complement strand
TACGGCGACCACCGAGATCTACACTCTTTCCCTTCACGACGCTCTTCCGATCTTATTTTCCGAAGGATAGATCACATCCATTCCTGTTCCCATCACTGCAATTGTTCTTCCACCGTTTTGCAAAGCATTCCGATGAGCAATCGTATCAATTCCTCGCGCCATACCGCTAATAACTGTAACATTATTTTTTGATAGAGCCGAAGAAAAATATTCAGCTTGTATTTTTCCGTAAGCAGTTGGAAGCCGGGTTCCTACTATTGCTACTGAAGATAAATCAGCTTTTGTAATCGCTCCTTTTATATAAAGATATAATGGAGGTGTGTAAATATTTTTTAATAGATATGGATATTCTTTATCTAAAAAGGTAATTAAATCAGTATTATTTTTATAGAGAAATGAAGCAAATTTATCGAATTCTGATTTAATAAAATTTTCTGAAGAATTAATTTTTAATATTTGAGAAGCTTGAGATTGGGTAATGCCTTGAATAGTAGTAATTGATTCTATATTAGAATTGACAATAAAATTTAGGTCTTCAAAAGAAGATAGAAGTTGAATAGTTTTCTGAATACCAATTCCATCAATTTTAAGAATGGAATTGATAAAATAATAATTTCGAAAAGTATTGTAATTCAATTTATTCGTTGATATCTAAGTTATCCACGATAGCTACAACCATAGTATTTACAGGTGCATTGGCATGTCCAAGCATCTGTTGAATAGCATCCCCTTCTTGACAAATTAAAACGAGATCCCCAATCCCAGCACTAATTAAATCGAGTGCTATTACATCTTTATCGCCAATATAATTGCCATTAGTATCCACTTCATGAGCTAAAAGCAATTTATGACCAATAAGACTTTTGTCTTTTGGAGTAGAAACAATATTACCCTTTATTTTCGCTAGGAACATTAGATTCTTCTTTTATAGAAACCGATTTCTTTTTTCTAAACATAATACTTAATGGAATAATTATAACATAAGTCAGAAAAAGAACAATAGGAGAAATAACAAGAGAAGAAGAGCTATCCCAATTACCTTGACCCATAAAATAGAATCCGGTAATGAGAAGAACTAATCCAAGACCAAGTATTAAATAATTTTCTTTAATCCAATAATCAGTAAAAGGTGATTTGAGAATTTTTTTAATTTCTTTAGATTTTGATTTTATTTTCGCCATAAAAAAGTCGCCTAAATTTTAAGAAAAAAAGCCCAGTGTTGGGGGGAATCACTGGGCTAAAATGCTCCCCCGATATTTAAATCAGGATTGCACATCAAAAATATATTATCTATTTGTGTATGTCAAGCATTATTATGTTATATATTATAAACAATCTTGCGAATTGTATCGAACTGCAAATAGGGATATTGCTGTTGAAGTTCATATATAGCATCAGTAGTAGAAATCTCAGTATCCCGTAAAGCTTGATATTTTCTTCTAATAATGTGATTCCTTACGGATTTCTCATTAATTAGGTCTCTTTCCTTGAGTGCGGAATAAATATCATCACTAATTAGATCGGAAAGAGGATTATCAGATAAATCATTTTTATTTATTTTTTTGTTATCCATAATTAACTCCATGAATCGAAAGTGAATATTTAATTCTTAAACAGGAAATTGGACTTAAAGTTCCTATAAGTAAGGTTATATCAAAATGAGAGGCACGAAAAGGAACACAAATCACAAGAAAGCGAAAAAAAGAGAAATAAAAACAGACTAATAAAACTTTTTTTTAATAAACTCTTGACAAAGAGAGAATGATACTATACATTAGGAACTATGCTTTTTTACAGTATGTCACGCAAGAAAGCACGTTCTAAGAAAAAATGAAATAAAAGTTTAGCAGGACTTGACAAAGTAAAGAATATGCTTTACATTAGAAGTCCGTTTTTGAAAAAGTTCTTTGATAGAGTGAGCGACTAAATAAAATATTTAGTAAGAGTAATTCAACCGAATACGCGAAAATTAAAATAATTTACAACGGAGAGTTTGATCCTGGCTCAGGACGAACGCTGGCGGCGTGCTTAACACATGCAAGTCAAGGGGAATAGGGTAGCAATATCCTTAGTACACTGGCGCACGGGTGAGTAAAATATAAGTAACCTACCTCTAGATATGGGATAACACTTCGAAAGAAATGCTAATACCGTATAATGCAGCGGCACCACATGGTGATGTTGTTAAAGTCGTAGTAGACGTCTAGAGATGGGCTTGTAACTGATTAGCTAGTTGGCGGGGTAACAGCCCACCAAGGCTACGATCAGTAGCTGGTCTGAGAGGATGATCAGCCACACTGGAACTGAGACACGGTC
>CALDDL010000242.1 GCA_937936675.1 uncultured bacterium | reverse complement strand
GTAAGTTTCGAAGGTGTTCCTCCTTGTGGAAGAAAATCTTTTACTTTCGATGAAGAATTTAATTTTAATTTGTACGTACTGCCGATAGTTAATCCTGATGGAAAAACAGAATTGAAATTTTTATCTCTGATTTTACCCGGAGTACCGTTTTTATTGCCCCATCCCCCTTGCGTAAAAGTTGTATATCCTTTGATAACACAATTAGCAGGAGTAAACCAATTGATTATGGCTGTAGATTTTTTCGTTACGCCTGATGGAGTGGCAAGAACGAGTTTCTGCCATGTATTTGGCTCAACACTATGGACGTACCGGACACCGGGAGCCAACATAACGCTTGCCGATGCTGTAATTTCAGATACTATATCACCGCCTTGAGTTAATTTTATTTCCGGTGTATTACCATTTGCATCTGTTACCAATGATGTTGCCGAAAGTGTACCATTAGAAACTGATAGTGTAACAGTAATTCCGCTAAGCGGATCGCCATTGGAATTAAATGCCGATACGTAAAATTTTGCGTCACTGCCGGTCGGTGCATCTTGATTGCCCGGAACTATTAATAAAGTTTCAAATGGCTGATATGATGAATAATTTGCATCGGCATCGCTAATAATTTGTAGTGCTCTAGTCTTTACGCTTGTATTATCCACTTTATTAGCATCTACACCATCCGAAAAATGCCAGAGAGCAATTTGGACTGCCGCTGCCTCAATCTGTGATGAGGAAGCAGAACCCGAATAAGGATAAGCTTTATATGGGAAATAATTATTTATTACATAGATAATTTTCGGATCCACTGATCCATCATCCTTGTAGGTATGAGGTTGATCTGTTGTATAATATTTTATATAGTGATGAATATCAATACAATAAAAACTACCTGATTTTCCATCAACTTCGCCAGTAAAATTACCTGCCGACGTACTAATTGTTTCCGAAGGTTTATCCGGATTGGGGAATTTCACATTAACCTTTTTATCTTGACCAAATATTTTGGCTACTGTTGTGGAATTAGCTCCTGTTACTGAGAATATATTTGATTGTGTAAAATAAGAAGCCGGAAGTTTTTTTCCGTTATTTTCCTTTTCTCCTCCCCTTGCATTTATACCTAATGAAAATGAAAAGAATAAGAAAATAGTTATTAAGGATATGGATAATCGGTAAGACAAGTTATTCATAATAGACTCAATTTAGTTATTATAAAATGCACAAAAATACGTTGCATCCGCTATTGCGGTTTTTCTGTTATCTATATTATCGAATGAAAATAATTTTAATTTAGATTGGATATAAAATTAAGGAAAAAAAAAGACTATTGGGATTAATCTTTCATGCGATATCATTTACATTTATTTAAAAACTTAATAAGGTTTTTAATTTTTGAACGTTTCTTCGTGAGACACTTATAACCATATCATTATTCAAAATAATTTTAAGTGAAGTCCCCATAACTGATTTTATCGATTTTATTGCATTAAGATTAATAATTTGGCTTCGATTAGCACGGAAGAACTGTGTAGTATCAATTCTCTCTTCTATCATATTAAGCGATTTGTAGATTAGAGGTTTATTATCTTCAAAAAATACCTTAGTATAATTTCCTTCACTTTCAAAGAGAATTATCTCATGAATATTTACTAACCAACATTTTTGTCCATCTTTTATAAAAACGCGTGAAAGTCGTTTCTCTATTGGAATTGATTCTTTATCAAGAATTCGTTTTGCTTTTAATATTGCCCTTTCTAATTCCGAATGCTTAATCGGCTTCAAGAGGTAATCGAGAGCATTATAATCAAAGGATTTTATTGCATATTGGTCGTATGCAGTGGTAAAGATTACTAAAGGAACCGAATCAAGCATTTCTAGAAGATCGAAACCATTTTTCCCGGGTAGATTAATATCTAAGAAAAGGAGATCAACATTTTTGTTATTTAATAGAACAAGTGCATCCCTAACATTAGATGCTTCTCCAATAATTAAAATTTCCGGAAATGATTTTAGTAATGAAGATAATTCTTCACGTGCTAAGCGTGAGTCCTCAACTATTATTGCTTTCATCTTCGTACTCAATAGGTAAAATTAATTTTGCAATTACTGAATCATTTATTTGATAAATACTAAAAGTAGAATTTCCCTTATATAACATCTCTATTCGGTTAAGAATATTTTTTATTCCTACTCCTTCGGAATTAGAAGGATTATTAGAATCATACTCACCATTATTTATAACAATAACATTCAATTTATACAATAGTTTCTTTACTTCAATAGAAAGCTCTCCTCCTTCGGGTAACTTGCTAAGCCCATGTTTTATTGCATTTTCTGCTAATAATTGAATAATCATAGGCGGGATAAGACAATTTTTAGAATCTTCCGCAATGTCAATTTTATAAGATAATCTGTTTTCCATATGAAGATGTTCGAGTTTTAAATATTCTTTTACAAACTCAATTTCTGAGGAGAGGCGAACTTTTTGATTTTTTGAAGAGCTAAGAGAATAACGAAGAATATCTGTTAAAGAACCAATCATTGCTCGTGCTTTTTCTGAATCTTCTCTTATTAAACTCCGGATATTATTTAATGCATTAAAAAGAAAATGTGGGTTTAATTGGTTTCTTAAATTGAGTAACTGAGAGGACTGCAATGAATTAATAAGCTGAAGATTATCGATTTCTTTTTTCTTCATTGAAAAATAATTGACAACCAAAAAATAAATTGCAATCCAGAGAAGTATTAATAAATAAGTGCTTAGATAATTAATTACAAATAGATTCAATATATTTTTGGTTTCATAGCCAAGAAAATGTCTAATTATTATAATGCTTCCGATACCAAACAAGATTATTAAAAAATTTACAATAAGTGAATGGGGAATGAGTAGGTAAATCTGTTTTTTAATGGAGTAATTATAAATATCAATTTTACCCCAATATAATCGGAGTAAAGATGTAAATACAAACCCAAAAACAAACGGAAGAAATGCTAATATTGCTGATTCAATATTAGCATTTGATCTGATGAATTGAGTAATGAAATTAATAAAGGAGCCAATAATCCAACCTAGACTATTGGCGATCCAAAATTCTTTTGATAGTCGATTTTTCAAAATCTCTCTTTTATCCATTGTGTTATAGTATTTAGTGCTAATGGCGACATTGTTTGCTCAATCATCCTATACTCTGCTACATTGCCTGTTTCTGCTTCTTGAAATGCATGATTTAATCTCGGTAGATAAATTAATTTAAAATCGGAATTATTTCCTTTAGAAAATGCAGAACGCATCATTTCTAAATTCATCTTTGCATCCACTTGTTTATCCTTTTCTCCATTAATTGCCAAAAATGGACAATTTACTTTTTCTAATGTAGGAAAAGGATTATATTTAATAAAATATCTAAACCAAATCGACATTGATCTTTGAGTAATATTTTTCCGAGCATCAGGATTTCCATTTGCATAATTTTCTTTATCTAAAATTGATTCGATTGCAGAAACTGCCTTTACAGAATCCTCATTTTCTTTTATAGCATTGAAAATCTCTTGATTCAGATTGAGCAATTTCTTTATATCCTCTTCAGGGCGATTTTCCGATAATGCGAGTTCTTCTATTTGTTTTAGCATTAGTTGATCTAAAGGAACTGCAGGCCCTGCCATTGAAACAACAAAGGCTACATTCGGATTTCGAGCAGCGATCATTGGTGCAATCATTCCACCTTCACTATGCCCAATTAACCCTATTTTTTTTGTGTTTATATCTTTTCTTGTTTGAAGATAGAATAGTGCAGCTTCTGCATCGGTGGAAAAATCGAATGATGTTGCTGATTTGAAATCGCCTTCTGACTCGGCAGTTCCTCTATCGTCATATCTTAAAACTGCTATCCCATTTCTGCTTAGATAATCAGAAAGGATTAGGAACGGTTCATGATCAAAACCTTTTTCATTTCTATTTTGTGCACCGGAACCAGAAATTAAAATCGCTACAGGGGGATTCTCTATATTATTTGGTAATGTTAAAGTGCCGGCTAATTTGATTCCACCTGCTTTTTCATTAATAAATTTAACTTCCTCGCTTTTATAAGGGAAAGGAGGTTTTGGTGTTTGTGGACGCTTTATTGAAAATTCTTTAATTTCACTTCTGCCAAAATTGATAGGTATCTCTCTTCCACCTTGTAAAAATATTGCTCTAATTGAATCACTCTGTTGCTTAGATAAAGTTAATTTATTAGTAGTTTCAAGGTTTGAAAAATATTCACCAACAATTTTTATCATTAATTTTGCATCAGATATTCTTAATGAATCATCTTTTATTTCTGTATCGGCTAATGGAAGATTAATTGCTCCCTGGTCGGGACTATCCATTATTGAATTAAATCCTTTTTCATTTGATTTAACATGAATAAGTATTCTGATTTTCTTTGAACCAATATTTAATAATCCCTCCCAATCACCAATTAATTTACTTTGAGCAAATGATTCAATTGATAAAAAGAAAGAAATTACAATTACCGTTATTGATTTAATTATTGTCTTCATAACAACTCCATTTTGTTTTCAAACGAAAATTAAAATACCAATCGGAGTAATTAATATGAATTATGATGATTGGTCAAAAAACGTGATGATTGGAAATTATAGTGAACTTTTTGACTCTTTATCAAAAGATTCTTTCAATTCATCTTTGTGAATAATTGCTCCTGTATGATAAGTTAAGGTGGTTTCTTATATAAACGGTTTGGTAACTTTATTTTAGTGGGTTAAATTAACATAAGAAAATTATAATGATAGGGAAGAGATGAGAATTGAAGATTTCAAATCAGGGAGTTATTTGCAGCAATATAAATACAAATGCTTTATTCCCTCTAAAATTAATCATCCCTTCACTTGGGAAGATCCACAACTTAACGAACTGCAATCAGAAGCAAATAAGAAAATTGAGGAGCTGAATTCTTTCTCTATAAATAATCCGGAATTGGAGAGTTTTCTTCCTTTGTTTATTGCTAAAGAATCTTTAGACTCAAGCAGAATCGATGGAATAAAAATTAATGCTGAAGATGTTTTCCTAGATGAAGCTGAGATTACTGAAGTGAAGAAAGAAGATTGGCGAGAAGTGCAAAATTATATAAAGGCGATGAATATCTGTCTAGATGAGATGAATGAGATTCCTCTCTCCACACGTATATTAAATTTGGCACATCAAATTATTTTTAGCGGAGCAAGAGGGGAGAAAAAATCACCTGGTGAATTTAGGAAAAGTCAAAATTGGGTCGGCGGTGCTACTATCAATGAAGCTATTTATATACCTCCGGTTCATGGAGAAATTTCCTCTCTCATGGGAGACTTAGAAAATTTTTTGCATAACGATTATTTAGAAATTCCTGAATTAATTAAAGCCGCGATTGCGCATTATCAATTCATTACCATTCATCCCTATGTTGATGGCAATGGCAGAATCGGGAGATTACTAACTACTTTATATTTAGTAAGTTGTGGATTACTTTCAAAGCCGACTCTATATTTATCTTCTTATTTTGAAAAAAGAAAAATTCCTTATCATCATCATCTTATGCTTGCTAGAAAGAACGATGATCTAATGCAATGGATTAAGTTCTTTTTAGAGGCAGTCATTGAATCGGCATCGAATGGTATAAAAACATTTCAATCGATATTGGAATTGAAGAAAGAAATCGATACAGAAGAGCTTCCCCCTATCGGTGAAAATGAGAATAAAGTTATTCTATATCCTAAATATTTCAAATTGTTCGAATAAAAAATTATTGGATAATAGAAAAAGAATTTACTTCTAATTAAATTTCAAAACCCTACTTTCCAGATTTTATCCGAAGTTTCGAGATATTCAGATAGGGCAGCGGAGCCGTACCAATTATATAAATCCGCTTCTAGAAATTTTGCATTTATTGCCGGGTCCGTTTTTAGCAGCTCATTTGCCTCATCAAATGTAGTTACATTTAAAATGAAAATCCCTCTATAAGCATTCTCATTTTTGCCTAATGGTCCCGCAACTATTAATTTATTTTCCTTTACTAATCTTGTAATATTTGCCAAATGTCCGGCAAAGCAGCTATCTTTATATGCTTTATCTGTGGATTCATTGCTACCTGTTTTGAGCATAACGAAAATATAACTTTTCATCCCATAATCGTCTGCACCTAATTTCTTTGCTAATTCTGAATCATAATTGGGATTTGTAGATTGAGCTAACATTGAGCATGCTGCTGTTATTACTATTAAAAAAGTTAATATGTATTTCATGTTATTTCCTATGTAATTGATCTTAAATATTTTTCCTTGTTAATAATTCAAAATAGCGTACTGAAAAATTTCTAATGAAATATAACAAATAAAAATTCAGTTTTTGTTTTACAACTTAATTTACTTTATTTAGTGATTAAAAAACTAACGAAAGGGAAGAAATTTATTTCTTATCATGGAAAAAATGAATGCTGAACTTGTTGATAGACTTAACGAATTAGTTAAACGTCAGAAGAGCAACGCAAATCCTCAAACACTTCACGAAATCCAAGTTCTATTAAAAACTCTTGAATATCAATCGTGGATATTAAAATATAATCTGCGTATGATAGAAAATCCGGAAGAGGACTTAAAAATATCTGAATTAAATAACTATGTAAAATTATTTAGCTATCGTAATGCTTTTTCAAAGAATGATTTAATAGTACCATTAATGCTTCATCTATTTACTAATAATCAGAAGAATAGATCTGCATTGGAAAGTTCACTTGAACTTATGAAAAGTAGCAAGCAGTTTCTGAGGGAAGGCGATTTTGCAAAAACCAAAACAGGTGTTCAGCGGTTTATTACAAATACGCGATTTGCATCTTTTACTCTGCGGAATTTTGGATTGCTACGTTCAGACGAAAAACATTTTTTTCATAATTGGAAACTTTCGCTTTTTGGAATTTTGATAGCAGGTTCAATTTATCACGACCATCAATTCAAAATTGTCGATTATTTTTTGGGTGAAGAATATGCCAAAAAAGATAGATACTTGATATTCAGAGGTCTCTTATCCTATCACCTCGATATATTACAGAATGAAAATAGGTTTAATTTAATTATGCAAAGTATCTTTGATGACGAGATTGTAAGTAACTATATGGGAATTTATGAAAGAGAATTTCTTCAATTTGCAAAAACCGTCAGACTTGTACTAGAAAATGGATATAATGCTAAAAATGATTCGACAAGAAAATTAATAAGTCTTTTAAATGGTATAAATTCAGATAGAGAAATTAGTCGTCTTGCAGATTCAATTATACTGAAAAAAAATATAGATACGAATATGGATTTCATTTTTGATTTAATTAAAAAAAATAGTGAAAGTAAATCATCAGAAGAATGGGAGGATCTTTTCAATTGACGAAAGAAGAACTACTAAATAAAGCAATCCTAATAGCAACCGATTCGCATGCAAATCAGGTTGATAAAAACGGAGCACCTTATTTTGGACATGTCTCACGTGTTATGAATATGGGCGCTACAATTGATGAAAAAATTTGCGGCGTTTTACATGACTTAGTTGAAGATACCGATTGGACTTTTGATAAACTTGAAGCCGAAGGTTTCCCAAACCATATTATTGATGCATTAAAATGCGTTACGAAAATTAATGATGATGAACCTTATGATCAATTTATTGAAAGAGTTATGGGTAATAAATTAGCCGTGCGAGTAAAAATTAATGATCTCAGCGACAATCTTGACGTTAAGAGATATAATATATTAGGTGAAAAAGAATTGAAGAGACTTAACAAATATTTAAAGTGGTATAAAGTATTAGTTAACCTCGATGTAAAGTAATATTCTATCCAATTGAATTCGTATAACTTAAATATCTCTGAGCGTGAACCGATTTTTCTTAAATCTTGAGCCTTATTTTAATATTAAGCTAATGAATTAAGCGAGTCCATTAATTCTTGCACCGATTTATATTCTTTAACCCCTTTGCCACTCTCGACATCTTTTATTGCTCTTAGAGTTTCTTCATTAGGTAATTCAAGAGGAAAGGGTAAACCTTTTCTAAGAATTATTTGTCTGTAAAATATGTTAATTGCATCACAATCGCACCACAAAGTCAATATTATTAAAATAAATCATGAAGTAAAAAGAAACTAGTGATAAAAAGATTAACCTCCTGTATAAAATAAAAAAAGCCCGAAAATTTTCATTTTCAGGCTTTTGTAGTAGCGGGGTCAGGACTTGAACCTGAAACCTTCGGGTTATGAGCCCGACGAGCTACCAATTGCTCCACCCCGCGATATTTAGACCTCAAATATAATAAATTACTTATCCCTTGTCAAATATTACCTTTTATACTATTTATTACTTGATAGTTTCCCTTAGTTTATTAAATTTTGATTTAATATTTCCGATAACTTATGTTAAAATCGCTACAAATTAAAGATTATGCCCTAATCGAAAATGTTTTTATCGAATTCGGCAGAGGATTAAATATTATCACGGGTGAGACCGGTGCCGGTAAATCGATCCTTATCGATGCTCTTGGCGTTATACTCGGCGAGCGTGCTTCACTAGAAGTAATCCGCAAAGGTGCCTCTAAAACTATTGTCGAAGCAATGTTTGATGTCTCTAATCATCGCCGAATAAAATCGCTCCTTGAAGAAAATGATATCGAATTCCATGATGAATTAATTTTAAGAAGAGAAATTTCATTAAAGAGTTCTAATCGCTGTTTTATAAATGACACTCCCGTTACTTTGAATTTATTAAAAGAGGCTGGTGAATTATTAGTTGATCTCCACGGTCAGCATGAACATCAATCATTACTAAAGAATGAACATCATATCGATTTCTTGGATCAATATGTGGACGTTGCCGATGATCTTGAAAAATTTAATTTAGCTCGAAAAAAATTATCATCTGTTATACAGCATTATGAAAAGATACTCTCGGAGAAAAAATTCTTTGTCGAAAAAAGAGATGTTTACTCTTTCCAAATAAAAGAGATCGATGCAATTGCTCCCGAAGAGAATGAAGATATTACTTTAGAAGAAGAGCTAACTAAATTAGAAAATGCAGAACAGATAATCTCTTTATCGAATGAATGTTACGAAATGCTTTTTGATCAGGAGAATGCAGTTTATGATAGATTAGTAGATGTTCAGAATAAATTAGCTGATCTGGCAAGACTGGATAAATATTTCGGAGAGCTATCCGGTGAAGCTGATTCTGCTCAAGTGATTATTAAAGAATTGGCACTTTCACTACGTGATTATAAACTAAATTTGGATCTCGATTCTGAAAAATTAAATTCATTACGCTCACGTCTTAATAGCATAACGCATCTAAAGAAACGATATGGAAATGGTTCGCTTAAAAATTTATTAGAACATAGAAAAAAAATCGGCGATGAATTTGATTTGATAGAAAATTTTGAAGATAAAATTTCCGAGTACAAAAAAGAGATTTCAAAACTAAGAGACGAGTGTGGTCTAATTGCGTTATCAATTTCCGAGAAGAGGAAAAAAGTTGTAAAAAAAGTAAAACAAGAAGTAGAAAATACCCTCAAGAATCTCGGTATAGCAGATGGAATTTTTGAAATTAATTTTTCGTTGAATGAATCCGATGATCAAACAAATTCAATTCCCGTGAATGGCAAAAACTACTTATTTAATAGCAAAGGAATTGATAACGTAAAGTTTTTGATTTCTACGAATCTCGGAGAAGACCCGAAGCCATTAGTTAAGGTTGCTTCCGGTGGGGAAGTCTCTCGTGTGATGCTTTCTCTTAAGTCTGTTCTTGCTAAATCTGATAAACTTCCGATTTTAATTTTCGATGAAATCGACACAGGAGTAAGCGGAAGGATAGCGCAGAAAGTGGGGCAGGCACTAAAGAATCTTTCTTCCACTCATCAAATAATAGCGATTACTCATCTTCCACAGATTGCATCTCTATCAGATTATCATTATTCTGTGGAAAAATTAAAAATCGATGACCGTGTGGTTAGTAATATTCGTGCGTTAAATCAATCGGAAAAGATAAATGAAATTGCTAAATTAATAAGTGGAGAAAAAATCACTGATTCAGCAATTATAAGTGCCAAAGAACTTTTAGGAATAAACTAAAATAAATCAAGCAGGAGAGTGTGTATGAAAAAATCGTTAATTCTTATCCTAGTTGTATTAATGACCGGATTTGTTTCGGCACAGTCATTAGAAGAAACATTATCAAACTTATCTTCGACGGCAGGTAAAGCTTATGTAAAACCGGTTACATCTGCTTTTGGCTCTAACCTAAATTCGGGTTGGGTACATGGTGTTCCTCCTAAATCTTTAATTGGCTTCCATTTCAACCTCAAGGTAGTGGCTATGGGTTCATTCTTTTCCGATGACCAAAAAAGATTTTCTGAATCCGGTACATTCGTTTTTAATAATTCGCAGATCGATGCTATAATAAAAAATTCCGGATATCAACCCGGAACTCCTCAATACAATGCAATTTATAGCGAAATGCAGAATAAAGCTTTTGGTGTAAATTTTAGCGGTCCAACCGTAAATGGAAATAAAGATGAATACGTTAAAGTAAATTTCCCAGGTGCTAAGGTCAATGGGCAAGATGTTGCTAAATATACTGTAGATCTAACTGATGTAAAGGGATTTTTAGATGAGCTACCAGCATTACCAATGGGAGCAATTCAACTAACCGCAGGTACGGTTTTAGGTACTTATGTTTCTGTTCGTTATTTCCCAAGCATTGATGTTCAGGATATCGGAAAAGTATCTTTCTGGGGAGCAGGATTAATTCATAATATTGGATATTGGATTCCTAATCCATTACCGATCGATATTGGTGCAGGATTCTTTTTCCAGAATTTGAAAGCCGGCGATATTTTAGAAACAAAAGCAACTCAATTTGGTTTATATGCAAGTAAAACATTTGGTGCCGGTATTTCATTTACTCCTTACGTAGGTGCTACTTTAGAAACATTCACTACAGATGTGAATTACACTTATGAATCGAATCAGATTAATGAACTTGGTTCCAAAGTAAAAGTGCCGATTAAGCTTGAGCTTGAAGGAGAAAATTCTGTTGGATTCACTTTTGGATTCAATATTAAATTAGCGGTATTAAATATTAATGCTGATTATAAGGCAGCAAAAGTAAGTACTGCATCATTAGGTCTCTCGTTAGGTTTCTAATAAAAATAATTATTAAATCTAAACCCCGGTCTAATCCCCGGGGTTTGTTTTAGGATGACATTGAAAGAAATTGCTTTATATATTCATATTCCATTTTGCGACCATAAGTGTATTTATTGCGATTTTTATTCGATTACTAATTATACCAATGAATCAAATTACCTCACCGCTATACTAAAAGAAATTAATTACTATGGAAATCTCTATTCCAAAGAGAGAAAAGTAATTTCTGTTTTCTTTGGTGGAGGAACTCCATCTTTTATGACTCCAGATTATATCGGAGTTATACTAAATGAAATAAGAAAAAAATTTTCTTTCAATGATAATATCGAGATAACACTCGAAACCAATCCCGGGACGGTAGATAAAGAGAAACTAAAACAATTTAGGGATGTCGGAATTAATCGTTTGAGTGTGGGGATTCAATCATTCATAGAGGAAGAATTAAAATTCTTGACCCGAATTCACGATGCCGAAACTGCTAGAAGAACTATCAAAGAAGCACAAATAGCCGGTTTCAAGAATATTAATCTCGATCTAATTTTTAATCTTCCAAAGCAATCAAAAGAAAATTGGCTCTATAATTTAGAAGAAGCGATGAAGCTACCAATTACTCATATATCCGCATATAGCTTAATTTTAGAAAAGGGTACGATACTTAACAAAATGGTTCTTGACGGCAAAGTGGAATTACAGGATGAAGATTATGATGCAGAACTTTATGAGATTACCATAAAATTTTTGGAAGAGAAAGGATATAAGCAATATGAGGTTTCTAATTTTGCTCTTCCCGGATTTCAATGCGTTCATAATAATGCCTATTGGAGGAGTAAGGATTATATTGGATTTGGCACTTCGGCTCATTCTTATGTTGATAATAATAGATGGTGGAACTATTCTTCTCTCAATCTTTATATCGATGCAATAAACAAAAAAGGGATTGGATCAGCAGGAAGTGAATTAATTTCCAGAGAGCAGCAGCTTGAAGAATTTATTATGTTATCTCTGAGAAGCAGCGGGATTAATTTAACTGAATTAGAAAATAGGTTTGGCGGTGAATGGATTAAGAAGAATAATATTCTAATTAATCAATTAGTAAATAAAAATTATCTAACCAAAAGTACTGACTTAATTAAATTAACTCCTACTGGATATGCAATTTGTGATGAAATTTTGAAAAATTTTGATTAGCTTGTATTCAAATTAATGAGAGGGTATATGGAAAGATATAGAGATTTAGCACCTGTTTCGATTTTGTCGTTTACAATTCTTTTATCTATCATAATTCTTGCCTTTGTTTGGAAATCCGCAAAATCAGCCGAGCAGACTATAACCGTTACAGGTTCTGCGAAGAAAACTATTACTTCCGATCTTGGAATTCAGAGAGTTTCGATTCAAGTAGTATCGTTTGATCGCAAGACCGCATATCAGCAATTGGTTTCTCAGGCACCCACTTTAATCAATTTCCTCGACAAGAAAGGTATTAAAAAAGATCAAGTGGAGATGTTTCCGATAAATGGATATTCGGTAAATAAAATGAATCAAAATGGTTATCCCACAAATGAGATTTCTCATTATGTTTATAGCCAGCGATTCGAGATTAAAGATAGTGATGTAAATAAAATTAAAGATTTATCATTGCAATTAGTATCGCTCGTTGAAAGCGGACTTGATATTCAGGTCGATTCTCCTGAATATCTCTATTCCAAGATAGATGATGAAAAAGTAGTAATGCAAGCAGAAGCAGCGAAAAACGCAATGGAAAGGGCTCAAAAAGTAGCTGAATCAACGGGCAGAGACCTTGGTCCGCTCCGTAATGCTAGAATGGGGGTTATCCAAATTACTCCTCCTAATTCAAATATGATTTCCGATTATGGAGTTAATGATAATACCTCCATTATCAAAGAAATCAATGCGGTGGTATCGGCATCCTTTGAAATTGACTAAAAATGATAAGTATTTAAATATTTGCTAATCTGTAGCCAATTAACTATATTAATAAGTCTCTAATCGCCCTTCTTGGGCGATTTTTGTTTATAAACTATGAGTAAGAATATTATAACAACAGAAATAGAAAAATTAGTTACTTCCTTAGGATTTTTTCCGATTGAAATTAATTTTCGAGGTGATTCAAAACTACAAATCGTAGAAGTATTTCTCGATAATGAAGAGGGTGTAACTTCTGAAGATTGCTCGACAATTGCAAGGGCAATTAATGAACTCATTGATCAAGAAAATTTAATCGAATCGCAGTATCGCCTTGATGTTTCTTCCCCCGGAGTAGATCGACCCCTTAAGTTCCTTGCTCAATATAAAAAGCATTTAAATAGAAAATTAGAGATAGAATATAACCACGAAGGTACTACAAAAAAGATTACCGGTGTGTTTATTGAATTAAATAACGATGAACTGACAATAAAAGAGAAGAAAGACCTTTATTTTATTAAGTTCAGCGATATAATAAAATCGAAAGTATTAATTAGTTTTTAATTATGGAGAAAATAAATGAATAGTGAGATTGTAGAATCCTTTTCGCAGATGGTGCGCGAAAAAAGTGTCGATAAAGAATTGCTTGCCGGCATTATTGAAGAAATTTTCGGGATTCTGGTAAAGAAAAAATATGGCGAAGATGCCAATTTCAGCGTTGTTGTGAATATGGATAAAGGGGATATAGAGATATTTCTTGAAAGAGAAATCGTTGAAAATGTTGAAGACCCTAGCCTTCAAATTAGCATTGATGAAGTTAATGCTAAAGGCAATGAAGATGAATTAGAAGTCGGAGACGATTATGTAGAAAGAATTGAACTATCGGATTTTGGAAGAAGACTAATTAATCTAGCTCGTCAGAATCTTAGCCAAAAAATTAGAGAAATTGAAAAAGAACTTGTTCTTAATGAATATAAAGAGATGCTTGGTGAAATTGTAGTCGGTGATATTTATCAAGTAAGAAGAAATGATGTATTAGTAAATCATAATAAAAATGAAATGAGCATTCCCCGCAGCGAACAGATACCAAAAGAGAAATACAGAAAAGGGGATACAATCAGAGCGGTTATAAAAGAAGTTAAAAGTACTCCTTCTGGAACTTCAATTATTATCTCTAGAGCAGATAATTTATTTTTAAGAAGATTATTTGAAATCGAGATTCCAGAAATTTATGACGGAGTAATTGAGATTAAAAGAATTGCGCGCGAGCCGGGTGAAAGAGCCAAGGTAGCAGTGGAATCTCATGATAATAGAATTGATGCGGTAGGTGCATGCGTTGGTATGAAAGGAGTAAGAATTCATGCAATCGTTCGCGAATTAAATAATGAAAATATTGATGTAATTAATTATTCTGATGATCCATTTGTATTTATTCAGCGCGCTCTCTTACCCGCTAAGCTAAAACAGATTGAGATTGATGAAGAAAATAAAAAATGTACTGTGTTTGCTGATAGTGATCAAGTTTCCTTGATCGTTGGCAGAAGCGGAGTAAATATTCGTTTGGCAATTAAACTTACCGGATATGAAATTGAAGTAATCCGTGAAGAAAAACCATTTGAAGAATATGAAGAAGATATCGAACTAGTAGAACTTAGAGAAGAACTCGGCGAATTTGTTGATATTTTAATTAATAATAGATTTGATACGGCAGTGGAAGTGCTTTCCGCAGGTGTAGAAAAACTAAAAGAAATTGAAGGAATTGACGAACAAAAAGCTAATGAAATAATAGAAATCATTAAGAATCAATTTGAAGAAGAAGAATAATCATAACACTTTAACCGGAATTAAAAATGTCAGAAGTAGCAAAAAATAAGAAATTAAAAATCTATAAATTAGCGGCAGAATATAATCTTTCGTCTGATTCGATTATTGATCATTTAGTGAAAAAAGGTTTTGAAATCAAAAACCACATGACAACAGTAAGTGATGAAATGCTTGCCGAGATCAATTCTCATTTCAAGAAAGATATCGAGAAGCAAGAGAAACATAAAAAGAAGATCGATGAATATAAGAAGAAGGTCGAAAAAGTAGAGCCTGATGAAAAGAAGCATGAAGAGGTAACTCCTATTGCAACTCCTGCACCTGTACCTACTGCTGAACCTGAACCGGTCAAAGAAGAAACTGCTCCAATTCAGGAAGAACAAATTACAGAACCTATTTCTGAAGAGAAAAAAGAAACTTTAGAAGAAGTTCCTGAAGTTAAAGCCGACGAATCGGATAAAGAAGAAAGTAAAGAAATTAAATCTGAAACCGAACCGGAAAAAACCGAAACCTCCACTAGCGCAAAAACTACTGAAGAATCGAACGTATTTGAAGCTAAAGATGAAAAGGTTGAGAGTGTAAGCGATGCAGGAAAAGAGGAAGAGATAATCGAAGAAATAGAAGCTCTACCGGCTGCTCCTGAAGTTGTTGAACCGGTTAAATCCTTTAGAACAAAAGCGGAAATCGAATTAGACACTCGTAAAAAGGGATTAACCATTGTCGGGAAAATTGATCTCAATAAAAAGCGTAAAGATGAAAGAAAAGATGACCGAGGCACAAAACAGGATCAGCAGAAACAAGATGGTAATAAGACTACTCCGCAGACGAATAATAATATCGTAACTAAGAAAGTAGGGGAAGTGGAGTCCGAAGCCGATAAAAAGAAAAAGAAAAAAGTTCTTAAGGCAAAGAAGAAAACTAAAGCGGGCGATGAACCCACAGATCCTATTGTAGCTAAAAAGAAAAAGAAAATAAAAAAATTAGAAGTTGATAAAAGAGAAGTAGAAGAAGCAATCAAACGCACATTGTTAAGTATTGATGAATCAGTTATGGGCGATAGAGCTTCTGCGAAAAAGAAGAAACGTAAAGAAAAAGCTGAAATCCAAGAAAAGATTCAAGAGCAAAAAGAAATTGAAAAATCAACTCTAAAAGTAACCGAATTTATTTCTGTTAATGAATTAGCTAATATGATGAAAGTGCCCGTTACCGATGTAATTCAAAAGTGTTTTGGATTAGGTATAATGGTCTCGATTAATCAACGTTTGGATGTTGATACTATTACATTAGTAGCAGATGAATTTGGATTTAATATTGAACTTCAAGAAGAATTTCATACGGATATTGATGTAGATGAAGCCGATGCCCCAGAATCATTAAAACCAAGACCGGCTGTTGTTACAATTATGGGACACGTTGATCACGGTAAAACTTCACTCTTAGATTATATAAGAAGAGAGAATGTAGTGGCAGGCGAATCCGGAGGAATCACTCAACATATCGGAGCTTATAAAGTAAATATAGAAGATGGAAGAGAAATCGCATTCTTAGATACTCCGGGTCATGAAGCGTTCACAGCAATGCGTGCTCGAGGTGCTAAGGTTACCGATATAGTTGTATTAATAGTAGCAGCAGATGATGCCGTGATGCCACAGACAGTCGAGGCTATTAATCATGCTCAGGCTGCCGGCGTGCCGATTATTATCGCTATAAATAAAATTGATAAACCAAATTCTAACATTGAAAAAATCAGACAGCAATTAGCTGATAGAAATGTACTCGTAGAAGAATGGGGCGGAAAATATCAATGCGTAGAAATTTCTGCTAAAACCGGATTAAATGTTGATCTTTTATTAGAGAAAATAGTTCTTGAAGCAGAACTTCTCGAGCTTAAGGCTAATCCGGATAGAGCTGCTCGAGGTACTATTATTGAATCGCAGTTAGATAAAGGGCGCGGTATTACGGCTACAGTACTTGTTCAAAAGGGAACTTTAAGAATAGGTGATCCATTTGTTGCCGGAGTTGTTCATGGTCGTGTTCGTGCAATGTTTGATGAAAGAAATAAAAAAGTAGAAGAAGCTGGTCCTTCAACTCCTGTATTAGTTCTTGGATTTGAAAATGCACCTCAGGCAGGTGATACATTTATTAGTGTTGAATCTGAAAGAGTTGCTCGTGAAATTTCCATTAAGCGCTCGCAGGTTAAAAGGGAGCAGGATCATAAGCAGGTAAAATTAATTACGTTGGATGAAATTGCAAATCAGATAAGTATTGGCGGAGTAAAAGAATTACCGATTATCGTAAAAGGTGATGTGGATGGTTCTATCGAAGCATTATCAGATTCATTTATGAAAATTGCTAATAAAGAAGTAAATGTACGTGTAATTCATAAAGGTGTCGGTGCAATTAGTGAAGGAGACGTTCTTCTCGCTGCCGCATCTAATGCTATTATTATTGGTTTCCATGTTCGACCCAATGTTAATGCAAGAAAGCTTGCTGAAACGCAGAAAGTTGATATCAGACTCTATAACGTTATCTATGATGCTATCAATGAAGTCAGATCTGCAATCGAAGGTATGTTATCGCCTACTCTTTCAGAGGAGATGGTTGCTAATGTTGAAGTGAGACAAACATTCAAAGTTCCTAAAGCTGGTACTATAGCAGGATGTTATGTTACCGAAGGTAAGATTACAAGACAAAATAAAATTCGTCTTATAAGAGATGGAATTGTTATCTATGAAGGTGATTTAAGTACTCTTAAGAGATTCAAAGATGACGTTAAGGAAGTAGATGCCGGTTACGAGTGTGGTCTTGCAATAGCTAATTTTAATGATATTAAAGTAGGTGATGTAATAGAAGCATATAAAATTATTGAAACAAAGAAAAAATTGGTATAATGTCTTATAGAATAAAAAAAGTGGAAAGTTTTATTAAAGAAGAACTGAGTTCAATATTTCTTCTGAAAATTCAAGATCCTAATATTGGATTACTGACTATTACCAGTGTGAAAGTTACTCCCGATCTTAAAATTGCGAGGGTATATCTTTCGGTTTTTGAAAAAGATAAAAGAGCAATGGTTTTAGAAAAGGTTCATGAAATGAAGAGTAGATTACGTACCGAATTAGCTCGTAGAATTACTCTTCGTTCAGTCCCTGATTTAGAATTCTATATTGATGATACTCTTGATTACGTAGAAAAGATGGAAAATTTATTCAAAGAAATTCATAAAAATGATTCTAAGAACTAAGAGTGATTTTAGCGATATTGATTTTAATAAGGGTGAAGTAATTCTTATTGATAAGGAGAGAGGATTCACTTCTTTTGATATAGTACATCGTATGCGCAGACTTTCGGGAGTTAAAAAAGTTGGACATGCGGGCACTCTGGATCCAAAAGCATCAGGTTTATTGATTATTTGTACAGGAAAAAAGACAAAAGAGATTACTGAATATCAAAATTTAGAAAAAACGTACGAAGGAATCATTGCTATTGGAAACACCACACCTTCTTTCGATTCAGAAACTGAATTTAATAGCGATAGCTCGGAAAGCGCAGCTAATATTACTATTGAACAAATAGAAGAAGCAAAGAAGGATTTTATCGGCGCAATTAACCAAGTGCCGCCGATGTATTCGGCACTTAAATTAAACGGTAAAGCACTTTATAAATATGCGCGTAAAGGAGTAACGGTAGAAAGAGCACCTCGACCGGTAGAAATTTATTCATTTGATATTTTGAAATTCGAGTTCCCTGATATCCATTTTAGAATAAAGTGCTCGAAGGGTACTTATATTAGAGTAATTGCCAATGATTTAGGTGCAAAACTTGGTTGTGGAGCTTATTTGAAATCTTTAAGGAGAACTCAAATAGGTTCTTATAATGTATCTGATGCTTTTGAAGTCGAAGAACTTAAAAAATTACTCATTCCTAATACCGTTAATTAGAGCAATAGATGAATTTATATACTGATAGTTCTAGTATTGATAAAAATAAGTCGTATGTTGTTACTGTGGGCACTTTTGATGGTGTTCATCTTGGTCATCAAGAAATTTTAGATTCATTAATTAATGAAGCTAAATTATTAAATGCGGAAACTTTGGTTTTTACATTCGAACCGCATCCAAGATCGATAGTATCAAAGAATTTTAATTTAAGATTAATAACTACTTATTCTGAAAAAGTAGAGCTCTTTGAAAATTTTGGAATTCAAAATCTTTTCATTGCATCGTTTAATGAAGAATTTGCCAAACTTTCGTTTGAAGAATTTATCAAAAAGTATTTTGTTGATAAAATTAATACTGCAAAAATAGTTATAGGGCACGATCACCGTTTTGGTAATGGTAGAAGCGGAGACGAAAATAATCTAAAACAACTTGGCGTAAAGTATGGTTTTGATGTTGAATCTGTTTCTGCAAAAATTATTGATGGTGAAATTGTAAGCAGTACTAAGATTCGTCATTATTTAGAAAGCGGTGATATTAAGAAAGCAAATAGCTTCTTAAATAGATATTATAGTATTTCGGGAGTGGTAGTAGAAGGGGCTAAAAGGGGAAGGACTCTAGGATATCCTACTGCTAACGTTGACGTTAAAAATAGCAGTAAGGCAATTCTTGCAACGGGAGTTTATATTGCTTATTCAACTTTAGAAAGCAATAAGTATCCTTCTATTGTTAATATTGGTTTGCGCCCGACTTTTACAGATAGTCATGAAGTTGTAATTGAATCAAATTTACTCGATTTTGAAGGTACGCTTTATGGCAAAGAGATAAAAATAGAATTTGTTGATAGATTAAGAGATGAAATTAAGTTTTCTAGCAAAGAAGAATTAATTTTGCAGCTTAATAAAGATAAAGAGAAAGCGCGAAAAATTTTATAAATAACTAATTAATCCCGGAAAGTCTCTGGGATTCAATCGTAAAACATATAAGGAGCAGTAAAATGAATTTAACCAAAGAAGAAAAATTGGAATTTGTTAAAAAATTCGGCAAAAACGAAAAAGACAGCGGAACTGCCGAAGTTCAAATTGCGTTAATCACGGCAAGAATTAACAAATTAACAGGTCACTTCAATACACACAAAAAAGATCACTCATCAAGACGCGGATTAATGCAGCTTGTAGGTAAAAGAAGAAGACTTCTCGATTACTTAATTGATCGTGATATTGAAAGATACAGAGCAATAATTAATGAACTTAATATTAGAAAATAAAAGGTAGATAAATGGTCGTTAGAAAAGAAGTCGAGATTGGAAATAAAAAGCTCATAATTGAAACAGGTAAACTTGCAAAACAGGCGAATGGATCAGTTACAGTTCAGTATGGTGATACAGTAGTTTTAGTTACGGCAGTAGCAGGTGGCAAAAGAGATGATATCGATTTCTTCCCATTATCTGTTGAATATCGTGAGAAAGCATTCGCAGCGGGAAAGATTCCCGGTGGATTTCTAAAAAGAGAAGGTAAGCCTTCGGATAAGGAAGTCTTAAGCGGAAGATTAATTGATAGACCAATAAGACCTTTATTTGCCGATAATTATACAAATGATACTCAGGTGGTTGCCTTTGTATATTCGTATGATAATGAAAATGATGCAGATGTACTTGCCGCAGTTGGTGCTTCTGCCGCATTAACAATCTCCGATATCCCTTATCTTGAACCCATCGGTGAAGTTCGTGTCGGAAGAGTTAATGGTGAATTTATTGTTAACCCTACTGCATCTGAACTTGAATTAAGCGATATTGAGTTAGTAGTTGCAGGTACACAAAGCTCTGTTATGATGGTTGAAGGCGAATCTAAAAATGTTTCTGAAGAGGATTTATTAGCAGCACTTAAATTCGCACAGTCAGAAATTCAAAAACTGATTACTATTCAATTAGAATTACGAGAAATTTGTGGTAAGCCTAAAATGGTTGTTGAGCCAAAAGTAATTGACGAAAATTTAGTGAAAGATGTTAATGAATTAGCATTAGAAAAATTCAAAGTTATTGTTTCTGAAGTTCTTGCCAAAGAAGAAAGATCGGCAAAGAATAATGAATTGACCGAAGAAGTTCTTGCATCATTAGCTGAAAAATATCCTGAGCAGGAAAATGAAATTAAATTAATTCTCCATGATATGGAAAAAGATTTAATGCGTAAAAGAATTCTTGAAGAAGGATTAAGATTAGACGGAAGAAATCTTACTCAAGTAAGACCAATCTCTATCGAATTAGGATTATTACCAAGAACACATGGATCGGCTCTTTTTACAAGGGGCGAAACACAAAGTTTATCCACAATTACTCTAGGAACAAAAGGGGATGAACAAATTATCGATGGTCTTGGAATTGAATATAAAAAGAGATTTATACTTCATTATAATTTCCCGCCATTTAGTGTCGGTGAAACAGGAAGATTTTCGGGTATTGGAAGAAGAGAAGTAGGGCATGGAAATCTTGCCGAAAGAGCAATAAAATATATTGTTCCTGTAGATGAAAAATTCCCTTATACCATACGCCTAAATTCTGATATCTTGGAATCCAATGGTTCTTCCTCAATGGCAACGGTATGTGCCGGTTCATTAGCATTAATGGATGGAGGAGTGCCGGTCAAATGTTCTGTCGCAGGAATAGCTATGGGTCTCGTAAAAGAAAATGATAAATTTGCCGTTCTTACCGATATACTCGGAAATGAAGATCATCTTGGCGATATGGATTTCAAAGTCGCCGGAACTGATACAGGAATAACTGCTATTCAGATGGATATCAAAATTCAAGGTATCTCATTTGAAATTATGGAGAAGGCATTAGCACAGGCAAAAGAAGGAAGATTGCACATTCTCGGAATTATGGATGAAGCACTTGCTACTCCTAGAGCTACAATTTCGCAATGGGCTCCAACTTTACTTTCTACAAAGATTAAAACCGAAAAAATCGGTGCTGTTATCGGACCTGGTGGTAAAGTAATTCAGAAAATTCAAAAAGATTTCAGCGTAGAAGTATTTATTGATGAAGATGGAACTGTAAGAATCTCGGGTATGGATGCAAAATTAGCGAGAGAAGCGAAAGAATTCGTTAAAGCTCTAGTATCCGAGCCGGAAGTTGGAAAAACATATAATGGTAAAGTAGTTAAAATAGCTGATTTTGGTGCGTTCGTGGAAATTCTTCCCGGAACTCAAGGGTTACTTCACATTTCGCAAATTGATAATAAGCGTATTGAAAAGGTAACGGACGTTCTTAAAGAAGGCGATGTTATCAAAGTTAAGCTTTTAAGTATAGAAAACGGTAAATTCAGTTTATCGAGAAAAGCACTTCTAAAAGAAGAGGCTTCTCAAGAAAAAACTGAAGAAGAATCTGAATAAGAGGAATTAAATATTCCGAATAGAAAATTATGACAATTGGAAACTTGAACTTAGGAACACGCTTGATACAAGCTCCCATGGCGGAGGTTACCGATTCGTCTTTTCGTTCCATAGCACGATCATTTGGTGTTGGTCTTACCTTCACTCAAATGGTCAGTGCTAAAGGAATTTTAAATAATGATTTTACATCTCTAAGATACCTTTCATTTAGCCGTGAGGAAAAACCGATCGGCGTTCAAATTTTAGGCAATGATCCGCATATAATTGGAGAGGCAGTAAAAGAGATTGCAAAATTAAAACCGGATGTAATTGATCTTAATTGTGGCTGTCCCGTTGATAAAGTTACTTCAAAGAAAATGGGTTCAGCTTTACTCGAATATCCCGATTTAATCGGTAAAATAACCAGAAAGATGGTTGATAATTCGGGAGGTATTCCTATTTCAGTTAAGGTACGTTTGGGTGTGGATAAGAAAAATATTAATGTTTTAAAAAATGCAAAAGTGATTGAAGATAATGGTGCTTCAATTATCGTAGTGCATGCAAGAGTAATGACAGATCGGTATGATGTTGATCCTGATTGGAGCTGGATTGGAGAAGTTAAGAAAAACGTTTCGATGAAAGTTATTGGCAATGGTTCTGTATTTACTCCTCAAGATGGAATTAAGATGCTAAAGCAGACAAATTGCGATGGTGTAATGGTGGCACGTGCATCTATAGGTAATCCATTTATTTTTTCTCGTTTTAATAGCTTGTTGGCTACCGGAGAAGATCCTGGGATGCCTTCAATTGAAATTGTAAATTCTACTTTAATGACTCATCTAAAAATGTTATGGCGAGAATATGATGAGATAAAAGCATTAGACAGATCGAAAAAATATGTCATTTGGTACTATCAGTTTTATAACGGTATTAATGAACTTATAAAAAGAATTTTTTCTGCTAAAAACTATGAAAGATTAATTGAGATAGTAGAAAAGCACCATGAAGATTTAATAAATCACAGATATTTAGAAGATACAACAAACTATAATGATCTCTTCAAAAAACGAGTCGTGTTTTGGCAGGATAATATAAATAGTGATGTAGCTTAAAAAAAGTTTTTAGAGAGTTTTATGAGAAAAGAAATTATAATAAATTCTTCGACCGCCCAGAATAGAGTGGCGATAATCGAAGACGGCAATCTTGTCGATTTCTTTGTTGACCATCCTGAAAAGCAGCGTATGGTTGGCGATGTTTATTACGGCAAAGTAGCAAGAGTTTTACCCGGAATTAGAGCTGCATTTGTAAATATTGGTCTTAAGCATGATGCATTTCTTCATTTCTCCGATATAGGAGACCGTCTAGAAGCACTTCAAGGAGTTTTTGACGATGATGATCCTTCCGAAGATGAGGATGAAATTGATGGGAGTGAAAAATCTGCTTCAAAACCACAAATTGAACTAAGTGATAAAGGAATTCCAAAGCTTCATAAAGGGCAGGATATTCTTATTCAAATTATTAAAGAGCCGGTTAAAGATAAAGGTGTTAGAGTAACGTCCTCCATCTCTTTACCAGGTAGATTTTGTGTGATGCTTCCGCATGATAATAAAATTGGTGTCTCTAAAAAGATAACCGATTTTAAGGAACGCAGACGTTTAAGGAAAATTGCACGTGGCATATTACCAAAGAGCTGCGGATTAATTATCAGAACCGCTGCGAAAGATCAATCGGAAGAATCACTTGCAGGGGATCTTAAATATTTAGTAAAAGTGTGGGAGGAAGTTCAAGAAGAAATTAAGAAGAGCGATCCACCATCTCTTATCTATAAAGACCTTAGTACCACAATTAGTGTTATTCGAGATCTTTTTACTCCGGATGTTTCTAAAGTTTTTGTTGATCAAAAAAAATTATTCAAAGAAATTAAAAATTATGTCCAGTTTATTCAACCTGCACTTTTAGACCGAATTGAGTTATATAAAGGTAACGAACCTGTTTTTGAATCCTTTAAAGTAGAAGAACAGATTAAAGTTTTAATGGGAAGAAAAGTTCCTCTTCCGGCAGGCGGACATATTGTAATCGAACACACAGAAGCTATGGTTGTTATTGATGTCAATTCCGGAAGATATGCTGCTAAAAAAGATCAGGAATTAAATTCACTTAAAACCGACTTAGAGGCTGCTAGAGAGATTGCGAGGCAACTTCGTCTTAGAGATATCGGTGGTTTAATTGTAGTGGATTTTATTGATCTTGAAGAAGATAAAAATCGAAAAAAGATTTATGATGAATTGAAAAAAGAATTCAAGAAAGATCGGGCAAAAATTGCTATGTTACCGATGACTGAATTTGGTTTAATGCAGATTACACGAGAGAGAGTAAGAGAAAATATTCTCCAATCGATGAATGAAGCATGTCCATATTGCAATGGTACTGGATATTTGATGAAAAAATCAAATATGGTTCATGACATTGAAAAATGGTTAATGCGTTACAAAAATCATGGTAAGTACAAAAAAATTAAAATTGTTATGCATCCTTCAATGGCAAATGAATTGAAGAAAGGAGCAATCTCGACTTTACTAAAATTCCAGTTTAAGTATTTTGTAAGAATTAAAGTTGTAAGTGACGAAAAATTAAATCCGCAGGTCTTTAAAGTTTATTCTGCAGAAACAGATGAAGATTTAACTGATGAATACGCATAGATTATAAAGAATATTATTTAAAATTATCAAATATATTATGAGGTGACTAAATGAAATTTTTTATTGATTCAGCAAATATTGCTCATATTAGAGAAGCGGCTTCCCTTGGTTTACTTGATGGTGTTACTACAAATCCATCATTAGTGGCTAAAGAGAAAACTAATTTTAAAGAGCTTTTAGAAGAGATCGTAAAATTAGTTGATGGTCCTATTAGTGCCGAAGTTGTTTCGACAGAATATTCCGGAATACTTAAAGAAGCAAAAGACTTGGTGAAAATCCATGATAATATCGTTGTCAAAGTTCCATTGATTAGAGAAGGAATTAAAGCTGTTAAGACTCTTTCTGAAGAAGGTATCAAGACAAATGTAACTTTATGCTTTACTGCAACTCAAGCGCTCCTTGCTGCGAAAGCAGGTGCTACTTATATCAGTCCTTTCGTTGGAAGACTTGATGATATTTCCACAAGCGGAATGGAATTGATTAAACAGATTGTTCAGATTTATAAGAACTATAATTATAAGACGCAAGTATTAGTAGCAAGTATTCGTCATCCATTGCATCTTATCGAAGCAGCAATGATGGGGGCGGATGTAGCCACTATTCCTTATGATGTAATTGAAAAATTATTTAAACATCCATTGACCGATTCAGGATTAGAGAAATTCTTATCTGATTGGAAAAACTCAAATCAATAAAAATTATGAAAAAGACAAAATTTTATTCGGCACACGAAAAAGCAAATGCAAAGATTGTTGATTTTGCCGGTTTTAAAATGCCCGTTCAGTATTCGTCAATCATTGCAGAACATCTTGCAGTAAGGAATTCAGTTGGTGTTTTTGATGTATCTCACATGGGCGAAATATTTGTAAGAGGCGAAAAAGCTCTTGATTTCGTTCAATACATTACTATTAATGATGCTTCTGTTTTAGTTAATGGTAAAGTTCAGTATTCGGCAATGTGTTTAGAAGATGGAGGTATTGTTGATGATCTTCTTGTTTATAAAATTTCCGATAAAGAATTCATGCTTGTAGTAAACGCTTCTAATCTTGAAAAAGATTTTGCTTGGATGCAGAAGAACAATAATTTTGGAGTGGAGCTTTCAAACGAAAGTGATGATTACTCATTGCTCGCAGTTCAAGGTCCCGATTCCAATAAAACATTGCAGAAGATCACCGACAAGAAAATCGATTTAGAATATTATACTTTTATGTTTGCAAAAGTTGCCGGTATCGATATGATTTTATCGAGAACCGGATATACTGGCGAACTTGGTTATGAATTATATTTCAGAGGAAATGAAGAAGATGCTCTTAAGTTGTGGGATGCAGTAATGGAAGCCGGTAAAGAGTTTAATATTCAACCGGCAGGACTTGGATGCCGTGATTCATTGCGTCTCGAAATGGGCTTCTGTCTTTATGGTAATGATATTGATGAGACCACTAATCCGCTTGAAGCCGGCTTAGGATGGATTACAAAGCTTAAAAAAGAAAGTTTTATCGGAAAAGAAAAATTACTTTCGGTAAAACAAGAAGGATTAAAGAGAAAATTAGTTCCCGTAATTAGTGATGAAAAAGTTTTCCCTCGTCATGGATATGATATTACCTTAGATGGGAAAAAAATAGGTACTGTTACAAGCGGTGTTGTAAGTCCCGTAATTGATAAAGCAATAGCAATGGCTTATATAGATTTTCCTTATTCATCCGAAGGGACTTCAATAAATTTTTCGGTTCGCGGAAAAGAAATACCGGCAAGAGTAACTAAGCTGCCTTTCGTGAAAAAATAAAATGAAAATTAACGTTCTCTTTACTCATAATATTGTTGATGAATTTTATTTCAGCGAAAAGACTACCGTAATAATTGATGTCTTAAGAGCTACTACTGTAATTAATACTGCATTATATAATGGAGCAAAGGAGATAATACCCGTAAGTTCGGTAGATTTCGCCGTTAAGGTTTCTGGAAGCGTTTTTGGTGGAGTTACTCTATTGTGCGGTGAAAGAAATACTAAAAAAATAGAAGGTTTCGATCTCGGAAATTCTCCTTTCGAGTATTCACCGGAGGTAGTCAATAATAAGTCGATTGTTCTATTTACTACTAACGGCTCTAAGGCGATAGTTAAAGCAAAATATTCAGAGAATGTAGTAACTTGTTGTTTTAATAATTTAGATGCAACAAAGAATTATTTATTAGATTCAAATAAAGATATTGAAGTTGTTTGTTCGGGAAATAATGGACATTTTAGTTTGGAAGATTTGGTATGTGCCGGTAAATTAGTTACCGGCATAGCTGAATTGATTGAAGATGTAGTTCTTTCAGACTCTGCTACTGTAAGTATGGCAGTGGCTAAGTCTTATGGAAAAAATTTAAAAAAACTTTTACAAACTACTGAGCATGGAAAGGTATTAAAAGAGAATGGCTATGAAGCTGATCTTGATTATTGTTCAAAGTTAAATTCCGTGCCTATAGTTACTCAATTTTCATCGGGTGTAATTAAGAGGTTAAACTAAATAGATTAAATGAGCAAAAATAAGAATCCTAAAAATACTCTTGAAAAACCAAATATCTCAGGGGAATCTTATTTTATAATTTCTCCCGAGAAAAAGAAAAAGATTCTGGCGTTATTTCTTTTTACGTTTGCAATAATGCTATTTCTCAGCATCCTCTCATATTCGCGTGCAGATGAATCAAATCTTTCCGAAGGAATCTCTGATGTATTCAAAGTATTTTCGAATAATCCCGATAATTTAGAAACTGCAGGTTCCATTTCCAACTGGCTCGGAATTTTCGGTGCCTTAATTTCTAAATTCTTCATTCTTGGTACAATCGGGTATTTTTCATTAATATTTCCGATACTTTTATTTATTTGGGGTTATTCGCTTCTACGTGGTAACAACTACAAAATTTCAATTTATATAAGCAATTTTCTATTAGTTTTCGGATTGGTATTTTCCTCTATATTTGGGATGATGGCTTCTTCGGCGGGATATAATTTTCTAACGGAGTATCCCGAATTAAGTGGAAAAGTTGGCTCATTTATTGGCACCGGACTCGGCAGATTATTGGGCGGGCTTGGTAGTTTGATTTTGCTTCTTGTAATTTTTGCTGTTGCACTAATTATCGCTTTTGATATTAAGTTTAGCGGAATATATAACTATTTTTTTTCGCTCTTTGAGAAAAAGGAAAGAGAAGAACAAGTAGCAGCTCAAGAAGAATATGAAGATAAAATACTTGAAATAGCCCCGCAGCAGGTAGTGCAAAAACCTAGTAAATCAAAATTAATGGAATTACTGGATGAAGATGAACCAATAAAAGATACACCAATTAAAATCATTCGAAAAGATGAAGCAACACAAAAAGATGAAATCCCTCTAAAGGAAGTTCCTCAAAAAGAATTGTTAAAAACAAAAAAGCTGAATTCCAAAAAAGAAGATGAAGAATCTCCGATAGACGAAGAGATCGATTTTAAAAAAGATCTAGCTAGTGATCTGCCTGATCAGTGGAATGAAAAGATTGATTATAAAGCTCCGACTATTGATCTATTAATAGAACCGGAAATTGAAGAAGTAAAAGTTAAGGATACAGAATTAAAAAGAAATGCCCAGTTACTAAAGGATAAACTAAAACTATTTGATATCGATATTGATGATATAACAGTAACACCGGGACCGGTAGTTACTTTGTATGAGATTGTTCCTGCTCCGGGGGTAAAGATAAGTAGAATTGTAAGTTTGGAACATGATATTGCATTAGCTCTTGCAGCAAGAGGAATAAGAATAATTGCGCCTATTCCGGGCAAAAGTGCAATTGGTGTAGAGATACCGAACGCTAAAGCTGCGACTGTCAGAGCCAAATCAGTAGTGCAGAAATTATCCGAATATGGATATGAATTACCATTAGCATTCGGAAAAACTATTTCCGGTGAAGAGTTTGTAACGGATTTAGCTAAGATGCCTCACCTATTGATTGCCGGTTCTACCGGTTCGGGAAAGAGTGTGGGCATTAATATGATTATAACTAGTCTTCTTTATTCTAAACATCCATCGGAAGTGAAATTTGTTATAATCGATCCCAAAAAAATCGAATTATCATTCTATAAAAAATTAAGTAAACATTTTCTTGCTGTTTCTCCCGATTTGGAAGAAGAAATTATTACAACTCCATCTAATTCGCTTCTTGCATTAAAAGCTGTGGAATACGAAATGGAGAAAAGATATGATAAACTAGCTAAGGTTGGTGTAAGAGATTTGGTGGAGTATAATAAACGTGTAACGAACCCAAAAACAAAACCAAAAGATACCGATGAAATGAAACACTTCAAATTGCCTTATATAATAGTTATTATTGATGAATTAGCTGATTTAATGATCACTTCGGGCAAGGAAGTAGAAGAGCCAATTGCAAGATTAGCGCAATTAGCAAGAGCAGTGGGTATCCATTTAATTGTTGCAACTCAAAGACCTTCGGTGAATGTTATCACAGGCGTAATTAAGGCGAATTTCAATGCTCGTATGGCATATCAAGTGGCTACACGCATAGATTCAAGAACAATTTTGGATATGAATGGAGCGGAGCAACTTCTCGGAAGAGGTGATATGCTTTTCTTACCTGCCGGCACTCCAAAACCGTTCCGAATTCAGAACGCATTTATTAGCACCGAAGAAGTAGAAAAGATTACTGATTTCATTTACATACAAAAAGGTTTTTCAAAACGTTACTTCCTTCCATCACTTTATGATAAAAGAAAGGAAGCGGCAGGTAATTTCTTGTCAGATTTAGACCCGATGTTTGAAGAAGCTGCCAGAGTTATAGTGCAACATAATCAGGGAAGTGTATCACTACTGCAAAGAAGATTAAAGCTCGGCTATTCTCGTGCTGCAAGAATAGTTGATCAATTAGAACAAGCCGGTATTGTAGGACCTTCAGATGGCAGTAAAGCCAGAGAAGTAATAGTAGATAATATGGAACAATTAGAAACAATTTTAAGATCTTTATGAAAAGAATAATATTTATATTTTTTTTAATTCCTTTTTTTATCCAAGCACAGAATCCAAGAACGATTCTAAAAAAAATTCAGGATAAATTCGCAATACGAGAAAATTTTATCGCCGATTATAATCAGTCGATTAAAACAAATAATTCATCCTCTATTATGAAGAGTTCCGGATTGTTTTATTATCAAAAAAAGGATCAATTCAGAATTGAAATGAAAAATCAGATAATAATATCTGACGGGGATACTCTATGGAATTTTGATAAAAAATCGAAAAGATTAATTATAAGTTATATGGTAGATGAACCCACTACTTTCTCTTTAGAGAAATTTATTTACGATTATCCGCCTCTTTGTGTTGTTAAGCTTTTGAATAAAAGCGAAAGCAATGAAGATAGTTTTATAATAGAATTAAAGCCAAAAGATGATGAATTACCATTTCAATCAGTCAAAATTTGGAGCAATAAAGATTACGAGATCAAGCGATTCGAGATGACCGATCTGCTTGGTACTTTATATATTTTCGAGCTTAATAACGTAAAGTATAATCAAGTGCTTCCTAAAAACAATTTTAGATTTTTAATTCCTAAAGGAATTCAGGTTATTGATCTTCGATAATTTTAAGAAAGAATTTATTAAAGCTATTAAATATTCACTCCCGTTTTTATTAATGGGAGTGTTTCTTGTATTGGCTTTTTATAATATTGACCTATCAAAAGCATTTGGATATATTCAAAAAATTTCATGGTTCTGGTTATTAATTTATTCTGCTGTTTTTCTCTTCTCTCATTATATTCGTGCAGTGCGATGGAAACTGATGATTAAGTCTATTAAAGCAGATACTTCCTTGCTTACTATTTTCGCTTCCGTAATTATTGGTTATGGTGTTAATTGTGTTGTCCCTAGATTGGGCGAAGTATATAAAGGTTTATTTCTTGGTAAATGGGAAGGGCTTTCTCGTACCTCAATGTTCGGGTCTATTATTGTAGAACGTGTAATTGATATATTTTTCTTTTCTTTGGCTGCCGTAATAAGCGTTTATATTTATTCCGGTGATCTATTCAGAGAATTAACTTGGTTACCACTATCGATTACAATAGCCTTTATTACTGTCTTTGTGATAATTTTTATTCTATATCTTATCGTTATAAAGAAGAATTTTATTAACAATCGATTTTTTAGTTATTTAAGCAACTACTCTCCAAGGACCGTAAATTTTATTAGAGAAAATTTTGACTCTTTAATAGAAGGATTTTCTTCTATTAAGACAACGAAAGATCTTTTAATGGTAATTTTTTATTCGGCATTAATTATTGTAGTATATGTTTTGAATACATATACCGGATTTTTTCTTTTTAATGTTCCTACCGGACATTTTACTTTTGCTATGGCATGGGTGCTAATGACTATTGGTTCGATTGGTGTATTAATACCTACTCCGGGAGGCACCGGCTCTTATCATATCCTCACTATACTTGTTCTGACTACTTTATATAATTTTAATAGCGAGTTCAGTGCAGCTTATGCTATATTAACTCATTTTATCTCTTATGTATTATTTATAGGAATGACTTTATTTCTTATAATTTTAGTCAATAGGATAAATCAGAAGAAGGGAGCTCCTAGGGAGGATTTTTTCAGCGTATTTAAATCAAGGATGAATTAAAGATGAAAAAAATAATTATAATTTTTTTGTTTGCTTTTGCCTCGAGCGTTTACTCACAGTATGATTTTACTCTTGGGATGGGAATAGATTTTAACTCTACTCCTTCGTTCAGGGATTACATTAATTCCAATTATGCCAGAGGAATAGATAATCTTGCAACATTCAAAACTTCAGTATCTTTTTCCGGCGAAGTAGGTTATGATATTAAAGAAAATTTTCAATTAGCCTTTGAGTATAATATATTACTAGATTCATATAATCAATCTATCGGGCCTGGCGGTTCGTATGAATTATCATATATTAGTCATCGCCCTTCTATTATTGCTTATTACGTTATAAAAGGAGATGGTTATAAATTTAAGTTTGGTGGTGGAGCAGGGTTGCGTTATGTTTCACTTGACGAAAAACTTTTTGTTACAACAAACTATACGACAAATGGTTATGGCGTCCTACTTAAAGCCGAAGGGAATACACTTTTAAGCGGCAATTTATTTGCTAATATTGGAGTCAGTCTTCGATACGATACTCCCGGCAGTCCTAAAAATAACTCTATTGGATTTATTTATGATCCCGTAGCAAAAGAAAGTCTAAATTTAAATTCAGTTTCTGTCGGAATTAAAATCGGTATTTCATATTCGATATAAAGGAGTATTAATTGAGCATTATTGAATCAATCATACTTGGAATTGTTCAAGGATTAACAGAATTTTTACCAATAAGCAGTACCGGACATCTAACTTTAGCCGGAAAACTAATGGGTGTAATCGATCCAAATAATCCTAAAGAATGGACAAGTTTTATGGCAGTAATCCAACTAGGGACGATGGTAGCGGTTATTATCTATTTTTGGAAAGACCTTTTCTCAATTCTTCAGAATTTTGTAAAAGATAATTTAACCCAAAGAAAAATAATTAAGGTGCAGAGTCGTGAAAGTAAACTAGGTTGGTTTATTATCGTTGGAACTATACCAGTTGTAGTGATTGGACTCTTATTCAAAGATATTATCGAAGGCGTATTAACGAAGAATTTATATGTTATCTCGGGAAGCTTAATTTTACTTGCATTAATATTATGGATTGCCGAAAAAGTAGGGAAGTTTGAGCGCACAGAAGAAAAACTAAGCTGGAAAGATTCAATAATAGTTGGATTTGCTCAGGCATTATCTTTAATTCCCGGTTCGTCTCGTTCCGGTACGACAATTACAGCAGGTATTTTTCTAGGGCTCACAAGAGAGACTGCTGCTAGATTTTCTTTCCTCTTGAGTATCCCTGCAGTTTTTGCAAGTGGTATGCTTCAATTTTATCAAGCTTTAGAGTTTATTACTCCAGATAGCTTAATAACATTAACTATTGCGACATTAATTTCGGGCATTTCAGGTTATCTGGCAATAGAATTTTTATTACGCTTTTTAAAGAAAAATACTACTTTTGTTTTTATCTTGTATAGAATCGTTATCGGAGCAATAATCATTTTGCTATTAAATTTAGGAATCATTCTGCCATAGGAGCTTTTTATGAAATTAAAATTTATTCTAATACTTTTTATATCACTTATCATAGTTTCATGTAATAAAGATGAATCAATAAAAGAAGGAACTTATAAAATGACAGATGAACAAAAACAAACAGTAGATGAATTATTAAATGTAAATGCTAATGAAAAATTAGTTGCTGAATTTTTTACAAATAAAGGAAATTTTTCAGCAGAATTATATGCTAAGTTGACACCAATGACAGTAAAGAATTTTGTTACATTAGCAGTTACCGGATATTATAATGACGTAACGTTTCACCGTGTCATAAAAGATTTTATGATTCAAACTGGCGACCCGACGGCAACAGGTTCAGGCGGTGAAAGTATTTATGGAGGGGAATTTAAAGATGAATTCAATGCTAATCTAATCCATGATTCAGCAGGTATCTTATCAATGGCAAATAGAGGTCCAAATACTAATACTAGTCAGTTTTTTATCACCTTAGTACCGACTCCTTGGTTAAATGCTAAACACACAGTATTTGGTAAAGTTATTTCAGGAATTGATATAGTTGAGCAGATTGGTGATGCAAAAACAAATGCCATGGATAAACCACTTTCAGAAATTAAAATTGAAAAAATTAACGTAACGAAAAAATAGAATTATTGGAAAAGCAAGATTTCTTTACTTCGAGATGGGGTTTAATATTATCGGCTCTCGGTATTTCAATTGGGACAGGTAATATATGGAGATTTTCAAGAATCGTTGCCCAAAATGGCGGCGGTTCTTTTTTAATCCCATGGGTTATATTTCTGTTTATTTGGTCGGTGCCATTAATAATTACTGAATTTGCCTTAGGTAAAAATTCCCGCAAAGGTCCAATCGGTTCTTTTATTAAAAAGGCAGGAAGTAAATATGGATGGATGGGAGGCTGGGTTGCTTTCGTATCTACTGCCATTATGTTTTACTACGCAGTTATTACAGGTTGGTGCTTTTATTATCTCTATAGTACTGTATCCGGTTCACTACTTAGTACTCCGGATCATTTACAGTTCTGGAATCAATTTTCAACAAGTTCTCTCCCTGTCTTTTTTAATTTTATAGCTCTAGCTGTGGCTTCGGTAGTGGTTTTAAGAGGGGTAAGTAACGGAATCGAAAAAGTAAATAAAGTTCTTATCTCATTCCTTTTTATAATCATATTAATTTTATTGGTTCGAGCTGTTTCATTGCCGGGAGCTTTTGAGGGGTTGAAATATTTTTTTACACCTAAAGCCGAGTATCTTTTAGATTATAAAGTTTGGCTAAATGCACTCACACAAAACGCTTGGGATACGGGTGCCGGCTGGGGATTGATCATGACTTATGCAGTCTATATGAAGAAACAAGAAGATATCTCTATAAATGCTGCGATTATGGGATTTGGTAATAATTCTGTTTCTTTAATGGCTGGTATGATAATTTTCTCAACTGTTTTTGCTCTTGGATCGGGCGATCCTCTTTCTCAAATTTCACAATCAGGTCCAGCTAATACAGGATTAACTTTAATTTATCTTCCTAAATTATTCTCCAATTTATCAGATTCTTATTCAGTTAATTATTTCTTTACAACAATTTTCTTTTTAGCACTTAGTTTCGCAGCACTTACTTCTTTAATCTCCATGGTAGAACTAGCTTCAAAATCAATATCTGATTTCGGAATAAATAAAAAGAAAGCAATAATTATTGTTTCAATAATCGGATTCGCATTTGGCATCCCCTCGGCTTTAGATATTAGATTTTTATTAAACCAGGATTGGGTATGGGGCATGGCTCTTATTCTTAGTGGAGCTTTTATTTCTTTTGCGGTTATTAAATATGGCGTAAATAAATTCCGAGTTGAATTAATTAATGGAGAAGGAAGTGATATAAAAATAGGTAAGTGGTATAATTTTATTATAAAATACTTGATACCTATTCAAGCTATTGTACTTATTATCTGGTGGTTAAGTTCTTCCATTTCTTGGGATAAAGAATTTCTTAATCCGTTTCATTCGGAAAACTTCGCTACTTGTGTTTTTCAGTGGACTATTGTTCTTGTTTCATTATTCTTATTAAATAAAAAATTAAATAAGTCGTTTATAAATGAATAATTATTTACCTATAATCGTGGCAATTGTAATCATAGGAATTGTATGGGGCGGATTTATCTTTTTTGTTTCAACTGCCATTAAATTTGAAAAAGGGAAAAAATCTAAAAATGTCTAAGTCTCAATCTATTCCTCCAATTTATGATGCATTAAAAACTCTTTCAAAAGATAAATTGCTTCCGGTCTATTTATTATCGGGTGAAGATGATTTTCTGATAAGTGAAGTAGCTTCCAAAATTACTGAATTCGCAGAGACATTAATTGTTTCTGATTTTGATAAAGAATCTTTTAGTATCGAAAAAAATGATAATTTTAGTTCGATACTTGATCTGGCAATTGCATTCCCATTCGGAAACGGAAAAAAAGTAATAACCGTCAAAAATTTTGAAAAGGTAAGTGATAAGAAATTATTAAGTGAATATATTGGTAACCCGGCAGAATTTACTTGTTTGATTTTAATTAATTATGGAAAAATTAGTTCACCGTTAAAAGAGCCATTCATTGAATTAGCAAATAAAGGGTTTTTATTTGAAACCCCAAAAAAAGATATAAAGGGATTAGTAAACTGGATTTTGCATAGAAGCAATGAATTGAATTTTAAGATTAGTGAAGAAAATGCATTATTAGTAACCGAGATTGTCGGTGAAGAAAAAGGTCTCATCGATATGCAGCTCCGTAAATATTCCGATTATATTGATGCCGGTGGCAATATTGATGTTGAGACAATTAATAAATTAACTTCTTCGACAAAAGAATATACAGTTTTTAACCTCCAAGATCAGATTGCTTCCGGAAATAAATCGAAAGCTTTGGAAATTGCATATAATTTATTAGATGGTAATTTTGAGATCGTTCAAATTATAACAATTATAACGAAATTTATAACGACCATTGCACAGATTCACGAACTTGCGCCATTACATCAAAATGATTTTGCCGCCGCCAAAATCGCTAATGTCAGCCCATACTACTATATTAATTGCAAGAAAGGTATGCGCGTTTTCAACCATAAAAGATTAATGAAATCCGTTAAGGCACTTTTATCAGCCGATTTAATGGTAAAAACTACTGCCTCAGACCCAAAAACAATAATTACCATTTTACTTACGGAGATATTATCTTAATTTCTTTAAATGAAACAAATATTTTTCCGATTAATTTACTATTTTTTGAAACATTTTATAATTAGGCAAGTATAAATATTGATTAATGATTTGGACAAACTAAAAGACGAAGATCTCATAAAAGAGTTTCAAGATAATAACACAATAGAAGCTTACGAGATTTTAGTTAAACGATATAAAGACCCTCTGACAAATTTTGTTTTTAGGTTTGTCGGAGATAGAGATGCGTGTACTGATATTGTTCAAGATACGATGATTAAGTTTTATTTGAATAAGGATTCTTATAAGTCCTTTGCAAAATTTTCTACTTGGATATATACTATCGCAGGAAATCTTGCAAAGAACGAATTGAAAAGAAGAAGGAGAAGAAGTTTTATTTCTGTTTCGGGCGATGATGATGAAAGAACGCCACAAATAGAGGATAAAATGTATATCTCTCCGGAAAGAGCTGCTGATAATTCAATTAAAAGCGATATTATTCAGAAAGCATTATTGAAAGTGAAACCGGTTTATCGTGAAGTCGTAATTTTAAGAGATATTGAAAATTTATCGTACGAAGAGATTGCTGATATTACTGAACTTTCGATTGGTACTGTAAAATCGAGAATTAATCGGGGGAGAACACAATTGCAAAAATTATTAAAAAAAATCTATCACGAGTAGCTTATGAATCAAAACCTTTACAATAAAGATGAGAAATTCAAAAATTTAATTAATGATCTAAAAGATTTACCGAAGGTAAACGCCCCCGATGATTTTGAATTTAAGTTAATGATGATAATTCAAAATGGTCAATTTGAAAAAACTGAAAAGAAAGAGAAATCATTTAGTGTCTTTAAGTTTTTAGCCCCCGCATTAGGTATTTCTTTCGCCGCAATTATGTTATTCGTGTTGTTCCCATTTAGCAATATTGATGAGATTGATCCTTTAATGCAAGAGCCGCTTCCATACCAAGCAAATATTTCGAGAGAAGCCACTTCAATCTCTAAACCCGTTAATGAAGATAAAATTGTAGAACCGAATAAAACCAAAGAATCCGAAAAGAAAAATTCTGATTTAGATAATTCTCAAATAGCTCAAAGTGCAGTAAATCAATTCCCGATTAACCCCAGAAATAACATTAATATTGATGATGCAATTTCGGGTAGCAAGAAAAATCGCGGTAATTTAGAAAGAGGTGCTTTAGTTAGTTCTGGGCAGGATCAGTTTGGTTTTAATGAGTTTTTGGTACTGGAACAACCGGATTCTGTGGCTGCGGCAAGACATAAAGCCATTCAAGATTCAATTAAGGAAGCACGTAAAAAAAATCCTAAATCAAAAGCGAAGTAATTAAAAATATTTGATATTTTTATAACAATTAGTTATTTTAATGATTCTAAAATAAAGAGTATGTGAAATGAAAAAAGGAATACATCCGGTTTATCAACGTTGCGAGGTTTCATGCGTCTGCGGTAATAATTTTATTACTAGATCGACTGTAAACTCAATAAAATTAGAAATTTGTTCAGAATGTCATCCGTTTTTTACTGGTAAGCAGAAGATGTTAGATTCAACTGGACGCGTTGAGAGATTTAAGAAAAAATACGGGCTTAAAGAAGCCAAATAGTTTTCTAAGAAAGGGCTGCTATGCAGCCCTTTTTGTTTTCAGATACTCTCCAAATTTCATATCTTTAGTTTCTTTTATTTATTTTTGTGATTATGGAACAAACAACTGATAATTTTTCGCCTAATTTATATCTCGGTGTGCGTGGGCTTGCTATTAAAATTCTTAATCGTATCGATAGGACTGATGCATATTTAGATAAACTACTTGAAATCGAAATTAAAAATTCTGAACTCTCCGGGCAAGATAAAGCTCTTCTTTTTGAAATTGTTCATGGAGTGATCAGGTGGTTGGGTAGAATCGATTGGATACTTAATGGATTTTATAAAGGACAATTTTCTAAAGCCGTTCCGAATATTAAAAATGCCCTTCGAGTCGCAGTATATCAAATGTTGTTTTTAGATAAAGTACCTGATTATGCTGCTGTGAATGAATCTGTTGATTTTGTAAAAAAATTACAAGGGCAGAAACATGCCGATCAGACTAATGCTGTTTTAAGAAATATCTTACGCACGAAGGATGCAATAAATTACCCTAACCCTGAAGAAGATTTAGTAAATTATCTTGCCACATATTATTCACATCCATATTGGATGGTAAAACGATGGCTAGCGCGTTTTGGAAAGGAACATACCGAACAATTATTAATAGCTAATAATGCTAAACCATCTTTATCTTTGCGCGTTAATAATTTAGTTACAAATAAAACTGAACTGAAATCACTTCTCAATAATGTTAATCTTAAATATACAGAATCGATTTACGTAAAAGATTTTATCAAATTAAATATCTTGACAAATATAACCGATTGGGGATATTTTGCTAATGGTTATTTTAGTGTTCAGGATGAAAGCACAGGTATCCCAGTTTATTTATTAGATCCAAAACCAGGGATGAGAGTTTTAGATCTTTGTGCTGCTCCCGGTGGCAAAACAGGCTTAATTGCCGATTTAATGAATAATGAAGGTGAGATTATTGCTCTCGATAAATATGAAAGTAGGGCAAAAATATTAGAAAAAAATCTTAATAGACTTAAAATTACTAATGTAAAAATCGAAGTTGCCGATGCACTTGAATATAATGATGGATTATTTGATCGCGTTTTAATCGATGCACCATGTTCTGGACTTGGTACTCTTACAAAGAAACCGGACGTAAAATGGAAAAAAGATTTAGGTGATATTCGCAAATTAAATGTATCACAATTTGAACTGCTTGAGAAAGGTGCTTCTTTAGTCAAACCCGGTGGTTATCTTGTTTATAGCACTTGCACTATGGAGCCGGAAGAAAATATTTCAATTATTCAAAAATTTCTTTTTGGCAATCCTCATTATGAATTAGATGTGGATAAATCGATCTTTCCAAAAGAACTTTATGACGAAAATGGTTGCCTAAGTGCATTACCTCATCTTCATAATATTGATGGCTCTTTCTCAGCAAGAATTAAAAGGATTAGTTGATTAATAGGTATATATGAATGAATTACTAAAAAATTTTGGTGATGAACTAAAATCTCTAAGAGAAGAGAAAGGTATTTCACTTCAACAGGTTTATAATAAGATTAGAATTGATGTAAAGTTCCTCAATGCTATTGAGACCGGGAATTTTGATATTCTTCCTGAGTTATATATACGTGCATTCATTAAAGAGTATGCACTATATCTGAATCTTGATGTAAATGAAACTATTAAAAAATATGATCAAGCTAAAAAAGGTCTTTCGGCTAGTCAAGAAGTTACTACGAACGAACCTCCATCTGAAACGCCGACAGAACTTAAAATCGAACCCGAACCATTTTTAGAAATACCAGAAACTAATTTTGAAACAAAGACTATTTCTTTTGGTGGTATAAAATTAGAAAAGAAAAAGTTCTTGAGTGCTTTAGCTATTGCAGTAATATTTTTAATAGCCGGGTCTATTGCTGTTTATTTATTCATTGATTCAAGTCCGAAAATTATTGATGATAATTCTGATACTGAAATTAATAATGCTGTGGAATCCAGATATGAAGAGATTCAAAAACCGGCATTAAAGGAAACTACGACTCAATTTTCATCTGATAGTTTAAGTCTTTCTATATCCGCTACAAAAGCTACTTGGATAAAAGTATCCTCGGATAGAAAAGAAATCTTTAGAGAGATACTTACACCTGAAAATCCGATAGAAATAAAAGCAGATACATTATTTGAAATCTCGGTTCAATTTCCAGCGGTTATAATTGCAAAACTAAACGGTAAAAATTTAGGCGTACTTGCCTCGGGTAATGAACTTTGGCATCTTAAGATAGATTCCACAGGCGTTTTCAAATCATTTAAAATAGTTAATACTAAGAATGATACCGGAAATTGAAAATAGAGTCTTGTTGCTTAGACAAGCAATAAGAAAGCACGAATATTTGTATTACGTTAAAAACGATCCTCAAATTTCCGATTTTGAATACGATAAATTAGTAGATGAATTAATTGAATTAGAAAAAGCGCACCCGGAATTAATTACTCCGGATTCACCTACTCAAAGAGTATCGTCTGACCTTTCCAAATCCTTTCCTGAAATTAAACATTCAAGCCCTATGCTTAGCCTTTCGAATTCATATAACCAAAATGAATTATTGGATTTCGATAGACGGGTAAGAGAAAATCTTCCTACGGGTGAAAAGATTGAATACATAAGTGAATTAAAAATTGACGGTGCTTCGATTAGCATTCTTTATCAAAATGGAATATATAATAAAGCTGTTACTAGAGGAGATGGGACTTCAGGAGAAGATGTAACTCAAAATATTAAAACCATCCGCTCACTTCCCCTTATCGTCGATAAATTACAATCAAAGGATGAAGCTCTTAATAATTTTGAAGTAAGAGGTGAAGTCTTTTTGGACTTAGATTCATTTAAGAAAATAAATGAATTACGATTATTGAATGAAGAAAAACTATTTGCTAATCCACGCAACTCTGCTGCGGGTACGATAAAACTGCATGATTCAAAAATTGTTGCTTCAAGAAATTTACAAGTATTCTTATATTATCTCTTTACCAACGATATTAGTATTACTTCGCAGAAAGAGAATTTAGAGATCCTAGATCAATTAGGTTTCAAAGTTAATCCGAACTATAAATTATGTAAAAGTATTAATGAAGTAATTAATTTTTGCAACGAATGGGAAGATAAAAGGGATGAACTTCCTTATGAGATTGATGGAGTGGTAATAAAAGTTAATTCTAAAAAACAGCAAGAGATTCTTGGAACGATAGCAAAATCTCCTCGCTGGGCTATTGCATATAAATTTAAAGCCAAGCAAGTGGAAACGGTTTTAGAAAATATCACTTGGCAGGTTGGAAGAACGGGAGCTATTACTCCCGTTGCTGAATTAAAACCTGTTCTTTTAGCAGGTTCTACCATAAGCCGTGCTACTTTGCATAATTACGATGAGATCCTTCGTAAGGATTTAAGAATCAGAGATACTGTTGTAATAGAAAAAGGGGGGGATGTAATTCCTAAAGTTGTCTCAGTCGTCAAAGAAAAAAGAGTAAGTGATTCAATAATGACTCTTCCTCCTAAAAGATGTCCGGAATGTGGAAGTGAATTAATTAAAACTGAAGGAGAAGTAGCACTTTATTGTGAAAATTATTCTTGCCCTGCACAGGTTAAAGGTAGAATTATTCATTTCGCCTCACGCGGGGCTATGAATATCGATGGATTAGGTGAAGCATTAGTAAATTTATTTGTTGAGAAGGGTTACTTAAATTCTATTTATGATATTTACTTATTAAAGAACCATGAAGATGAATTAATAAAAATTGATCGATTGGGTAAAAAGAGTATAAGCAATTTGCTGACTTCAATTGAAGATAGTAAATCACGTCCTTTCGAGAAAGTATTATTCGCTATTGGAATCCGTTATGTAGGTTTAGGAGCAGCTCAAAAATTAGCCGAACATTTTGGTTCTATCGATAAACTAATGGAAGCTGATTCAGAAGCAATTGAATCTATTTATGAAATTGGTACTAGCATTAGTAATAGTGTTGTAGAATTTTTCTCGCTACAATCAAATAGAGACCTTATAGCAAAATTAAAAGAAACCGGATTAAATTTTGAAAAAGAGGAGCAACAAGGAGAAAGGATATTATCCGGAAAGAATTTTATTATTACAGGCACACTTTCTTCGATGTCCCGTGATAAAGCCAAAGATATTATTATTGCAAATGGTGGTAAAGTTCTTAGCTCGATATCGAAAAACCTTGATTACGTTATAGTGGGAGAAAGTGCCGGCTCTAAATATGATAAAGCTCTTAAATTAGGACTAAATATAATCAATGAAGAGGCATTCCTTAAACTTGTAGGAATCGAATAATATGAATAAAATTTATAAGAAAATTGGTTATATGCTTTTGAAAATGCGTTATTCTAAAAAAGATAGGGCACAGCTAAATATTAAAGATAAATTTCTAAATTCAGAAATTATTGTTTTTATTTTCCCAAAAGGGGTAACTGAATATAGCAGTTATTCTTATATAATTAATTTCTTTTTATCGATAGGGAAAAGAGCCATTTTTATAATTGAAGATAATAAGACTAGCAGCTTTCCAATTCTTTCAGGCACTAAATTTCTTACTTATAATGAAAATGATCTATCACGTTATGGATTGCCGAAGAAGGAATTTTTAGAAAAATATAAAAAGGAAAGAAAGGATTTAGTTATTGATTTAAATTATGAAGACGATTTTTTTGCAACTACTATATCAGCTTCTTCGTCTAATTGTTTGTCGATAGGATACTTTAAAGATTATTCTGAATTGTTTTATGATATAATAATAAAAACGTCCGATAATCTCTCCGATAGAGGGAAATATATAGTAAATCTTTTAATGATGTTTAGTAACAAATAATTCATTATAATGTTTTAATAATTCCTATTAATTAGTAAATTATATTCAGTTTCCATAAAAATTTGGCGATATATGAGTGATAATATTAATTATGAAATAAAGAAAATTGGTGATATCGTTATATTTAAATTAAACGAAAAGCGATTTGATTCATCTATAGCAGGATTTGTAAAAGGCGAATTTACAATACTTTTACATACCGAAGAATCAAAGAAATTAGTAATTGATCTCTCTGAAGTGGACTATTGTGATAGCTCCGGATTAAGCGCAATTCTATTAGCTTTTAGAATACTTCAATCATCTGAAGGACATATCCGGCTGGCATCGCCTACTAAGAATGTTAAAACTCTCATCGAAATTTCTCAGCTTGATAGAGTGTTACCTGTTTTTAATACAGTTAATGAAGCTGTAAAAGAACTCGAAAGTCTATAATTACTTTTCGATTATTATCTGTCAGTATTTTTTTCATAAAATTCATAAAAAATGGTAACCAAAGAAAGACTTAAAAAGATAAAATTAGTGGTTTTTGATTTGGATGGTACTCTTTTGAATAATGAGGGTATGATCGGAAAAGAAAGCTTAGAGTTAACTGAGGAACTGAGAAAATATGGAGTATCTTTTTCCTTTGCTACCGGAAGACTTCATTCTGCTGTTTCTGCTTATTCGGAAGAGATGAAAATTGATGCACCCATTATTTCACTTGACGGTGCTTTGATCCAAAAAGATACCGATACAAAACCTGTTCATAAAACTTTTATCAAACCAAAGTACGTAAAGAAAGCACTAAAATTAGCAGATAAATATTTTCTAAAGATTGCTTTATGTCATCCTTCGGCAATTTATTATACTGATGATAATTCAATTATCCCGGATGTATTAGATAAGTTTGGTGCGGTTTATAAACCTGTCTATTCTTATGAACATTATTTGAATGAAGTGCTTGAAGTGGTAATGACTAGTGATTATGGTGAATACGTTAAGCATGTATCTCAAAAACTTATTTTCCCATATACATTTGGATTGCAAACTTCTTATTATAAATCGAATTCCAAAGGTGGAATTTATTATCTTGAAGTTCGCAATCTTGGCAGCAGCAAAGGAAATGGATTAAAGAAATTATGCAAACATCTAAAGATTAAAGAAAAGGATGCGGCGGTAATTGGAGATTGGCATAATGATAAGTCCTTATTTGAAACCGATGCCTTAAAAATTGCTGTCGCGAATGCAGTTCCTGAATTAAAAAAAATGGCGGATATAATTACTAAAAGAACTAATGACGAAGATGGAACCGCTGAATTCTTAAGAATTCTTTTGAAAGCAAAAGAAACTTAAAAAAAATGAATGATGAAAAGAAAAATAAAATCAGACACAGTCTTAGAGTAAAATTAACTATTTTATTCGTTCTTGTTTTATTAATAGTCTTGATGTTTCCTAAAGGTGAATCGATTGAATCTGAAATTACGATCGGCTCAATTTGGATTGAGGAAGATTTGATTGCTTCTAAGACATTTGAAATTCTTAAGAGTAAGGACCTTTACGCAAAAGAACAAAAGGAAGCAGGAGAAAAAATTCATCAAATATTTCTGCGCGATTCTTCTGCAATGTTTTCTTCATTGGATTCCATTAGTAATTATAATTCCTACATAAGTAGAAGAATTATCTCTTCATCAAAAACATCCGAGACAGTTGAAGAGATATCTTTCCTTAGTAAGCAATCTCTCGAAACTATAAAAAATCGCTTTGGTAATAATCTATCAAAAAGAATTTATGGTAAATCTTTTCAGGATTTTCTTTCATTTTCTAAAACAATTTTAGAGAGAATATATCAAAGGGGATTACTCAATATTAATTATGGCGAGATCAGAAAAGATTCAATAGCATTAAGAGATGGAAGATTTGAGAGGATTGTACCTAAAAGAATATTCTTAGATTATAATTCACAGAATGATTACATTAATCTATATTTCAGAAATTCATTTGGCGGTGATAATTCTCTTAATAGTGCTTTAACTGAGTATTTGGATCATTTCCTTAAACCAAACATAATTTATTCTCCCTCTCTAACTGATAAAGCTATTGAACAAGCAAAAGACCGCATCTCTAAAAACATCGGTATCGTTAATGAGAATGAAAGAATAATTGCTAAGCATGATAGAATAACTCCCGAATCAAAATTAAAAATTGATTCATATAGAATTGCCAAAGGTGAAGAGATCGGGATTTGGGGACGATTGGCTCAGCTCTTTGGCAAGTTCCTTCATATTATTTTGATTATAGTTCTCTTGATAATTTATCTATATCTATTCCGCAAAAAACTATTCAATGATAATCTAAAGCTTCTTCTTATTGCAATACTGATATTATTTATCAGCTTTCTCACTTTTATTGTATTTCAAATAAATGTAAAAGCTCCGGTGGAGTATCTGGTATTATTACCTGTGGCTTCTATGTTACTTACTATTATTTTTGATTCAAGAGTTGGGTTTTATGGTACCATAGTTATAGCTCTTACATGCGGTGGTTTAAGAGGTAACGACTATGTCTTTTCAGTAATTAATATACTTGCCGGTGCATTTGCTGCTTATACTGTGCGTGATATTAAAAATCGTACTCAAATATTTCGTTCGTTCTCTTACATTTTTCTTGGTTATGCATTGGGTATTCTAGCTTTTGGATTAGAACGCTTCGAGTCTTATGATCAAATTTTGATTACCGCAGGATTCGCATTTTCTAATGCCTTGGTGAGTCCAATACTTACCTACGGACTAATAATATTTATCGAACGGATTTTTAAAATCACAACCGATCTTACATTATTGGAACTAACTGATTTTAATAGACCGGGATTAAAGGAGATTGCAAGATCAGCACCCGGTACTTTTACTCACTCCATGACAATCGGAGCAATGGTCGAAAATGCTGCGGAGGCAATTGGTGCAAAGCCGATCCTGGCACGTGTGGGAGCTTACTATCATGATCTGGGCAAAATAATAGATCCATCCAGTTTTGTAGAAAACCAAATGGATAAAGGGAATAAACATGAAGATTTGTCTCCAGAAGAAAGCGCAAATATTATTCTTGAACATGTATCAAAAGGAATTGAATTAGCTAAAAGATATCAACTGCCTCAAGAGATTATCGATTTTATTCCAATGCATCACGGAACATTAGTAATTTCATTTTTTTATGAGAAAGCAAAAGAACTTTATGGCGAGGAGAATGTTGATATAAAAAAATTCCGTTATAATGGTCCCAAACCAAACACGAAAGAAACCGCCTTAGTAATGTTAGCCGATGCATGTGAATCAACCGTTAGAGCTATGAATGATCCCGAACCTGGCAAAATTGAAAACGTTATAAACAATTTAATAAATTATAGAATTAGTGATGGTCAACTAAATGATGCTCCTATTACTTTTGCTGATATTACAAAAATCAAACAATCCTTCCTAGCTAGTTTAGTAACTCAGCATCATAAAAGAATTCGTTATCCTAATCAATCGGAGATTGAGAATAAATCAACCGGTATAAGTGGTTAGTATGGAGCAATTCGTTAAAGAATACTTATCGATTGTTAAATTGGAAAAAAATTTATCCGATAATACAATCTTTTCATACCAAAATGATCTGATGAAATTTTTGTCGTACTTAGAAAAGGAAAGTATTATTGATTTCAGCGATGTAAATTCTGAAACCATAATTAACTACTTCTCTTCTATTAATAAAGAAGGATTAGGTAGTTCGACTGTCGCTAGATATATTTCTTCATTCAAGGGTTTTTTTAAATTCCTTATGAAGAATGAATATATTGCTAAGAATCCAATGGTTAAAATTCCATCTATAAAAAAAGAAAGGTCACTTCCCGATGTTCTTTCATTTCAAGAAATAGAATTAATTCTTAATTCTGCCGATAGCGATGATATTAGAGGAAGGAGAGATAAAGCACTCTTAGAACTATTTTATTCTTCCGGATTAAGAATTTCTGAATTGATTAATCTCACTGTAAATAATGTTTTTATCAAAGAAGAGATGGTAAGAGTATTTGGTAAAGGTTCTAAAGAAAGATTAGTTCCGGTCGGCACCTCTGCCCTTAATTATATCAAAAATTATTTATTACATTCACGCCCTCATCTTGAAAATAAATTAAAAAGTGAAAACATTTTATTTCTTAATAGCAGGGGAAAGAAATTATCGCGTATGGGTGTTTGGAAAATTGTTGATATGTATGTGAAAAAATCGGGAATTAAAAAAAATATTCATCCGCATACCTTTAGGCATTCATTTGCAACTCATTTAATCGAAGGGGGAGCAGATTTGAGATCCGTGCAAGAGATGCTTGGGCATTCAGATATTTCGACTACCCAAATTTATACTCATATTGATAATAATTTTGTAAAGCAACAGCATCATGATCACCATCCACGCGGGAAAATGGATTAATACTTTATGAAAACTTATTCACGTTTATTACGTTACTTAAAACCATATAAAAAGCAAATATCTTTATCGATGCTTTTTACTGTACTATTTTCATTATTGAATGGTGCATCGGTTTATCTTACTATTCCGCTATTGGATACCTTATTTAATAAAAAAGAAGCTGTCAATGTAGTTTCACAAAATCAGATTCCCGAAAAACTAAATTTCATATCCCAAATATTTGATAATATAAAAAATTTCTTTTCTGATTGGATTTTTTCGGGGACTACTATTGATACACTAATGAAGATTTGTATTCTAATTCTCATAACCTTTTTACTGAAGAATGTATCGGGATATTTGCAGGCATATTTTCTTGCGCACGTTGAGCAAGGAGTAATTAAGGATATCAGAAATGAGGCTTATAGACATCTTCATAAATTACCGATGAGTTATTTCAAAAACGAAAAGACGGGCAATTTGATTTCTCGTATTACAAATGATGTGAATGTCGTTCAGACCAGTATTTCAGCAGTATTTTTAAATTTGATTAGAGAACCGCTATCGATTGTTGTTTTCCTTGGAATAGCAATATCAATCAGTTGGAAACTGACCCTCTTCTCGTTTGTTATACTCCCTTTTTCATTGATTATAATCAGTTGGATTGGCTTAAAGTTAAGGAAGCATTCCGGTTTTCTTCAAGAAAAAATGGCTGATATAACTACGGTACTTCATGAGACAATTACCGGTGTTAAGATTGTTAAAGCATTCGGTATGGAAGAATATGAGAACAAGAAATTTATGGAGCAAACTAAGGGGTTTTTTAAGTTATCTCTAAAAATGGTTAGAATAAGAAATACGGCTGCACCTGTAACTGAATTCCTTAGTGTCGTTGTCGGAGTTCTCATTATTTTCTTTGGAGCACAATTAGTATTAGTTGAAAATACAATTAAGGCTAGTGAGTTTTTAGGTTTTTTGTTTGCAATTTTTCAATTGATGCCACCAATAAAAGAACTTAGCAGCGTTAATAATAGAATTCAGGAATCGAGTGCAGCAGCAGATAGAATTTTCGAGATTCTTGATACAGAGCCTAGAATTAAAAATAATGATGATTCAATAGGTTTTAGAGATTTTAATGGTAATATGGAATTTGATAATGTCAGTTTTCACTATGATGATGCAGAGAAAGATGATACAGTATTAAATAATATTTCCTTCTCGATTAAGAAGGGAGAAATTATTGCCTTAGTAGGAAGCAGTGGTTCGGGTAAGACAACCTTAGTCGATCTGATACCTCGATTTTATGATCCTACTTCAGGACAAATAAAAATTGATGGTATTGATATAAAGAAAATTAAACTTGAAGACTTAAGAAAATTAATGGGAATTGTTACACAAGAGACTGTTTTATTTAATGAAAGTATAATAAAAAATATTGCTTACGGATTAGAGAAATATCCGGAAGAAGAGATTATAAATGCAGCAATTGCAGCGAATGCTCATGAATTTATTTTACATCTACCATTGAAATATGAAACAATTATCGGTGAAAAAGGTATTAAACTTTCCGGCGGTCAAAGACAAAGGATTTCAATAGCTCGTGCTTTACTAAAAAATCCTCCAATTATGATCTTTGATGAGGCTACTTCTGCTCTTGATAATGAGTCGGAAGTCCTAGTACAAGAAGCCATCGAAAGACTTATGATTGATAGAACGACTTTTGTAATTGCTCATCGCCTTAGCACTATTCGTAATGCCGATAGAATACTTGTTCTTGATAAAGGAAGAATTGTTCAGGATGGAAAGCATGATCAATTACTCGAAGATCATTCCGGTCTTTATAGAAAATTATATGAATTACAATTTAGAGATTAATAAAAGTGAAAGAAAAAATTGAAAAATATTTTGATAAAGGAATAATAGTTTTATTATTCCTTTTCGCTGCCACCCTTACCAATTCGATTTTCCTGAATCAAATTGGTTATTTTGGTGCTCTTATCATTTTCATTATTAAATTTATTAAAGATAGGAAAAATCCATTTTCTAAAATTGGTTTAGAGTATTTATTTATACTTTTCCTTTTAGCAGAATTTATTTCAGCTTTACTTTCCGGTAATAAAGCACAAGCATTTCAAAATTTATCTAAACGTGCTCTTCTAATACCAATAGTTTATGTAATGGTTGCTTCTCTTAATTCGCAAAAAAGAACTGAACTTATACTGAATACATTTTTATATTCTGCTTTTATTACAATCATCATTTATATTGGGGCGGCATATAAACATTTTGCTCATCAATCATATTATCTCGAATCGAAAGGTCCCTCTACATTTCAGTATGTTATGACTGCCGGAGGCTTAATTAGTTTCTTTGTTGTTATAAGTTTTGCTTTTCTAATTAATGAAAAGTTTGATAAGAAAAAATTCTTTATTTATCTCTCTTTTTTTGTTGTCGGTATTATTGGTTTAATTGCAAGTTATACTCGAGCCGCATGGTTAGGGACAATTGTTGCAATAATTACAATTCTAATCCTTAAGAGACAATGGTTAGTTCTTACTTTAGGTACTGCTATTATAACTTTCTTTTTAATCTATTCTCAAAATGAAAGTAATATTAGTGTTATAAATCTTAAGGAAGATGGTAATCAACTATACGAGAACATAACTACAAATGGAAGAATTCAAGAAATAGCTGTAATAGATTCTCTTTACTATGGAGCTGATTACGAAGGCGGGCTGAAAGTTTTTTATAATAATCAATTATCTAGATATTATGAAACACCTTCCCCTGTATCTGGTCTAAGAAATTGGAATAAGGATTACTTGATCGCTTTCCTCGTTGATTCTAGAATTTTATTATTCAAAAAAGATTCTACATCAGGTAAATTGGAGAGAAAAGATGAATTTGTTTCTCCGGGTAGAACGATGGATTATAAAACTTTTAAGGGGAGACTTTATATAGCTGATCTAGATAGCGGACTTACTATTTTTAATAACCCCGGAAATTTAGATGAGAAAGACAGATTAGAAAATTATAAAGAAATTAACGGTTTCTCGGTTAACGAAAATTACTTTGCCTGGTTCTCGAACAAAAGGGATTCATTTTTCGTTGAAACTATTGATAAAAATGCTCCATCAAAAATAATTTATTCTGATAAACTAAAAGGAAATTATACTAAAATTTGGTTATCGGATAGTCTGATGTTTGTACAAGAAGATAATATGCTTAATATTTTCTCTTTGGATAAAAATGGAATAGCAAAAATTCAAGAGATTAATAGTAGAATGCCAATTGACAAACTAAAGATTATAAATAAAGAGATTTATGCATCATCTGTATCCGGAATTATTTATAAAATTGAAAAGAGGAAAAAATTCTCTTTAATAGAATTTTATAATCATCATAAAAGAATAACTGATTTTGATATTAATAAGAATCAGTTATTAGTTGGTGATTTTAAGAGAAATAGATTGGCATCAATCTTTGATTTATATCATGATACTAATATTGAAAGAATGAATCAGTGGCGGACAGGATATAAAATATTTCAAGACCATCCTCTTTTTGGTGTCGGAGATATTGACCTTCAACACATTTATTCTGAATACAAAGATTATTATTTGAAAGAAAATTTTGGTCATCTTCACAATAATTATATACATTTTATTGTTATTCTTGGCTTGTTTGGATTTATTATTGTCATGGCACTTTTTTATAAAATGGGACTCATCTATAAAAATATTTATAATTCTCTAAAAGATATTCCGATAGCTTCATCGGTTTCAATTGGAGCTTTTGCTTCATTTATCGGTTTCTTGTTTTCTGGTTTAGCCGAGTGGAATTTTGGCGATCAAGAAATTATTACAATGGTTTGGTTTATACTTGGTCTTTCCATTTCCTTTTTTAAAGTAAATAAAGACGCTGATTGACAATGAACAGAATTTCTTCTATTACAATAGTTAAGAATGATGAATCTAATATTGGGAACTGCATTGATAGTTTGAAAAAATGTGCAGATGAAGTAATTGTACTTATTGATTCATCATCCTCTGATAGAACTCTAGAAATAGTAAAATCAATATCCTCTATTAAATATGAAGTTGTGCAATGGCAAGGATTTGCGCTTACAAAACAATATGCTATATCTCTTTCTTCTAATGACTATATTCTCTGGCTAGATTCTGATGAAGTATTGTCCGATAAATTGATTATTGAGATAAATAGTCTGAAAGAAACTAAGGAGTTTGCTGATGCATATTCTATTCCTAGAAAAGCAATATTTATAGGTAAATGGATTAAGCATAGTGGTTGGTATCCAGGTAGAGTAATTAGACTCTTCAATAAGAATAATGCATCATTTAACGATAACAAAGTACATGAAGGATTAAAGTTTATCTCAAACACTATACCAGTAGAATTAAAAAACGATATAATCCATTATACTGACAGAAATTTAGTTCACTATCTTAATAAACTAAATACTTATACAAGTTTAGCTGCTGAAGAGCTAATAGTAAAAGGAAAAACTGTTTCCCTACTAGATATAATTTTTAGACCATTTTGGATTTTTATAAAAATGTATTTAATTAAAGCAGGGTTTTTAGATGGTATGCATGGATTTTTACTCGCATCATATTCATCCTTTTATGTTTTTGTCAAGTACACTAAACTTTGGGAATTAAAACAAGGTAAATAATGAAAATTGGGATAATACCAAATACCACAAAACATAATATTATCGAAACTGTTGAAAAGATTTTAATCTCGCTTAAGAAATATGATGTAGATGCATTTCTGGGGGATACTATTCTTCGGCTAGGAAAACCGGAAAGCGAGATTATAAAAAACACTTCTATTATTCCTGAACCGGAACTAATTGCAAAATCTGATTTTGTAGTTTCCCTTGGAGGTGACGGAACTATGTTGAATACTGCATTTGAAGCAAAAGATTATGATACTCCAATCTTAGGTGTCAATGTGGGTAAGTTAGGTTTTTTAGCAGAATTTGATTTTGATAGCTTTGATTCTTTTATCCCTCAATTGATTAATGGCAATTATATTATTGAGGATAGAATTGCATTAGAAGCAGTTCTTAATGGCAATAATAAAAAACTATTTGCTCTAAATGACATTGTAATTGATAAAGGTCCATGGCCCAAGATGATAGAATTAGATTTATCAATTAATGGTGAATTTGTTGCTACATTTGCAGCCGATGGATTAATTATTGCAACTCCGACAGGATCAACCGGTTATTCATTATCTGCCGGCGGACCTATTGTAAGTCCTAAATCGAATGTAATAACAATCATCCCTATTGCTCCGCATACTTTAACAATGCGTCCATTGGTATTGGATAGCAATGTTGAGATAAATGTGGAAGTAAAATCAGGAATAGAAAAAACTCAAATTAATTGCGATGGTCAAAGAGTGAGCTTCGCTTCGCCTCCATTAAGCATTAAAATAAGTAGGAGTAGCAAACCAATTCGACTTGTCCACTCAAAAGAAAAAAGTTATTTTCAGGTACTTAGAAACAAATTATATTGGGGTATAGATGTTAGAAATAATCAAAAGTAATCTTAATCTTAGTTTATTCCTGATCTTCTTCTTTGCACTTTCTTTTTCACTAAATGCACAGACTTATAACAAAGTATTAACGGATTCAAAATCAGGAAAACCAATGCTATTCGGGGTTTGCGATATGGAAGCATTTCAAGATAGCAGTTTTAAAAGATGGTATGATCCTGAATATGAATTCTATGATGTTGATTCTTCTAAACTTCCTGATCCGCAATTGCTTGACGGCGTTACTATAAAAATAGTTTTTGGCTCTTGGTGCAGCGATAGCAAAAGAGAAGTACCAAGATTTATTAAAATGATGAAAACCTTAAACTATGACATCAGTAAATTGGAGATTTATGCAGTTGATCGCAAAAAAATTAGTCCAGATGGAGAAGTTGAAAAATTGAATGTAGAATTAGTCCCTACATTTATTTTTTATCGGAATGGTAAAGAAATCGGAAGAATTGTTGAAAGTCCTAAGAAAAGTTTAGAAGAAGATTTAAAAGATATTTTAGCAAATTAAAAAAAAGGGAACTATATAATTTAAGACATAGTTCCCTTTATGAAATTAATTATTACTGGAAATAAATTCAGTCATTTTGATTTCGGTAATATCCTTAAAGTTTTTTGGTGATTTGGTATCTCCGTTTTTCTTATCAGAAATCTCTACGGGAATTTTATTTCCCAAATCTTTACTTTCTTTAACATCTCTATAGACAAAAACTTCATTTTTATAATTTCTCATAACTATTCTATCTTCGTCTCTATGAAGTACGTATTGAGGAAGAATAGGAATTTTACCTCCGCCTCCGGGAGCATCTATAACAAAGTGGGGAATAGCAAGTCCGCTGATATGTCCGCGAAGCTTATAAATAATTTCCATTCCTGTATCGATAGAAGTTCTAAAGTGAGTTGCTCCTTTCGTTTCATCTGCCATAAACAAGTAGTATGGTTTAACTCTAATTTTAAGAAGCTTAATCAAAAGTTCTCTCATGACTTCTGCATTGTCGTTGACTCCTTTCATAAGAACAGATTGATTACCAACTACCACACCGGCATTAACGAGCATCTCGCATGCTTTTGTAGATTCAGGTGTAATTTCCCATGGATGATTAAAGTGTGTATTAACATAAATAGGATGATATTTCTTTAGCATCTCGACAAGTTTTGGCGTGATTCTTTGTGGGAGAACACATGGCATTTTTGAACCGATTCGGATTATTTCGATATGAGGAATAGTTCGAAGTCTTTTTATTATTTTTTCAAGCATCACATCGGTTAACATTAGAGGGTCGCCGCCTGAAAGAATAACATCACGAATTTCGGTATGAGCTTCGAGATACTTAAAAGCTGATTCAAGTTGTTTCATCGAAATCTTTTCTGAATCACCCACTTTTCTTTTCCTTGTACAAAATCTGCAATACATACCGCATTGGCTTGTAGTAAGGAAAAGTGCTCTATCTGGATAGCGATGAGTGATATTAGGAACGGGACTCATTTCATCTTCTTTTAGAGGGTCTTCAAATCCGTCCAGATCATTTAATTCTTGTTTATCCGGTACACACTGCAACCAAATCGGATCGCCGGGATATCGAATAAGATTCAAATAATATGGATTAATTCGCGCTTGAAAAAATTCATCAAGATCTTCAGCGACTTTACGATCTAAACCAAATTTATCCACCAACTGGTCAACCGAATGTACGCTGTCACGGACCATTTGCTGCCATAGTTCCATTGTATAACCCTTTATGTTGTTATATATTTTCCAAATACCATCAAATCGTCATTGAGTTTATAGAAATCTTTTATCTCAGAGACTATTGAGTATTTGTTTCTTAAGTAAAATTTTTGGGTGGCGACATAATTATCGGTTGATGACGTCTCAGCCAATAGCCACCTGCCATTTCTTTCTTTTACAAAATTTTCAGCATGCTCAAGCAAACTTTTTCCGGCGCCTTCTTTTCTAAATTCCGGATCGGTTACTATCCAATAAATGTCATATACTCCATCGGTTAAGGGTCGCAAACCAATGCAATAGTAACCTATTAATTTAAAATCCTTTATATACACATAAATTGTATAATGGCTTTTATCGCCATTTAAAACTTTATCGTCAATTAATTCTAAGGCGATTATCTTTTCTTCTTGGGTAAAATTATCGATTCTTTGAATAATCGCATCAATTGAATCGCGGTCTTCCTTTTGAAATTCTCTTATCATTTCTTAATCCTATTTGCTGCAAGCATAGCAATTCTAAAAAGTAATTCTTCATAGTTAATACCGGCAGCGTATGCCGCCCGAGCAAATCCGGCATCGGAAGAAACATCCGGATTGGGATTTACCTCAATTACAAAAGGAACATTTTTTTTACTTAGTCTAATATCTATTCTGGCATAATCACGGCATTCAAGTGCTTTATATGCCTCATAAGCCGTCTTCTCCAACCTCTTTTTTATTCCCGTTTTAATCGAAGCCGGACACCTGGGAATGGTATTTTTATAATATATACTATTCTCAGACCATTTTGCTTCATAAGTAACAATTTTAGGCAGATGAGCCGGAAGTGATTCAAATACAATTTCCGAAATCGGTAAAATTTCATCTCCAAGTATTGCTACGTTAAATTCTCGTCCATCAATGTATTCTTCAATTAACGTCGGTTGATTGAAATTATCTTTTAAGTATTTTACCCTCTTTAATAAATTCACAAAATTATATACAACCGAATTTTCCGATATACCTATACTAGCATCTTCGTTAAGAAGTTTCACAATTACCGGAAATTTTAAATCAAATTTTGATTTAGATAATTTCCCGTCATTCTCCAATTTTATAAACTTTGGAGTATTTATGCCGAAGGAATCCAAAATTTGTTTTGTCCGAGATTTATAAAGACAATTTTCCAAAGCTATGGGAGTATTCCCGGTATAAGGGATTCCAAGTATCTCATATAATCCAGCGAAGTAGCTTTCAAAATTTGACTTCCCTTCAATCGTTTCAACAAAATTTATTAT
>CALDDL010000241.1 GCA_937936675.1 uncultured bacterium | reverse complement strand
AGCAGATCACCAAACTTTACCGCATGGACAGCTTCATCAACATGCATCGGTCTATAATCAAGTTCATAGACTCTGCTAATAATTGCAGAACAAAAAATAAGGGCGGCAATTAAAATGACCGCCCAATTTTTTGAATCAATATTTTTACTTGCCGTAAACTTCAACTTCTACATAATGATTTAAGTCATCGCTATTGCTTCCATTGCTCCAAAGTCTTACGTACCGTGCTTTTACTCCTTTAGCATCAATCAATTTCCCTTCTGCAGTTTCTACATAGTGCATATCGCTACCCTTACCCTGCTTGCTCGAATTATCAATATCATTATTAAAAAGTGTTTTTACATTTTTAGTAAATTTAGCATCATCGGCTACTTGGACAATTACGTCATAATATACTCTTGCTTGAAGATGATAATGCCAGAGGACTATTGCATAAATGGTATATTCTTTTTGAAGATCGATTGTTGCATTTTGAGTGAATGGTCCAAGCTCAACAAAATTTCCTTCTGTAGCTGCCTTTTTCCCATCGGTAAGATAATTTAATTCACCGATTATCGGCATGTCATCTGTTGCACTTACTGGTTTATTTTTTGCAACGTTATATGTTCCTTTCGGAGCAAGGAAAGGTGCACGTGGTTTACCGAGCGGTTTCTCTAAATTCGGTACGGCTAAATTTGTTGGTGTACCGACAAACATTGCCTTCGGTAATTCAATTTTTATTGGCACCAATTCCTCTTTCTTATTTTGGCTTTTGATTCCTACTGAGCTAAACGCAAAGAGCAAAACAGATAGTAGTAAAATTTTCCTAATCATAATTTTCCCTTAAAATTAATTTATTTTCTTGTTATTAATAATCATATAGTATGTATTAATGGTTGCAGCCACTATGAGCAAAAGCACAGAATAACGATGTGTATCATTTAGAAATTCAATCCCTTCGCTCCCGAATATCGGATAAAGCATTAGAATAATCGAGACTATAGCAGGAATCGAAAAAAATATTATACCCCAATACGACAATTTTTCATACAATTTATCTTTATTCTCTTGATTAATCAAATCACTATCTAATAATCTGTTACTATGCGCCGTCAATAAAACTAATCCGGTAAATGTAAAACAGAAGAAAAGCGCAGCTATAACATGAATCAAAAGGAATAACCCACTTATATGGATACCAAGAATAACAACGGGAATAAAACTAGTGACAATCAGTAAGAACACAAGAATAATTGTAAACCAATAAAATCCCATTCGCAGTTTATAAAGAAAATCAGATTTATTTCTATTTTTAATATTTCCTATCGAAATTTTTACACCGTCCAGAAAGCGAGAATAAACTTCGTTCCATAAAATATCCTTTTGCTTAAATTTAGTATAAAGAAAATATGATAATCCTATTATAACGATTAGTGCAAAATATCTATACATTATTCATCTCCTCTTTAGAAGACAAAGCAGTGCCTCTTTCGGTTATAAAAAATATCCCTTTAGAGACGTAAATAACGAAGACAAAAATTATAATCAAGGCAAAAATTATTATCATTATTTTCATCCACGGTCTAAATAAAAAAGTAAGAGAAAACAGTTTTTGATAGACAGTATTCAAGTCAGAATAATAAGTCATCGAATTGTAATTAGCAGAATCGGATTTAACCGAAGACTCTACCAATACATTTCCAAAAAAGAAATCTGAACTAAACGAATGGCAATCATCACATCCATTAACCCCAAGAGATTGGGAAGCGGGACGGACGTTATGTCCGATTGCCCATGAGTAATAATCTGCAGATTCTTCTCGATAACTTTCCAATTCTCCGTCATTCATTTCAAATACTTTTCCGCTGGTTATGAATACGTGATTCTCTTTATTGCCGGAGGATTCATTCAAATACTTTAATACCTCTATTAATGTGCTATCATTAATCGAAAGCCATTTACCATAATTTAATAATGTATCTAATTTTATTCTCTCATTAAATGAATCATCAAAATCACTAATAGGAATTGGCTTTATCTCATCTCCTTTTTTTATTCCCCAATATGAAGGATAAATAATATTACTTGGCTCTAGTCTTCCATTTTCATTTCGTACAAAGACAGTTGATTGAATATGCGGGAATAATTCCGGTTCTTTATTTGATTTATGAAGCCCGAGTTTATGTGCTCTCGAGGTTTTTACTAATTCTACATTTTCTTTGGGAAGGTTACCTGAATGACATACCGTACATTCTAATTTTTCAAAATGGATATTAGGCATACCTTTATGAAGCGGCTTGGGAGCTCCGTTTTTACCGGCAGTTTCTAATCTATTTTCTACTTCAAGATGACATCCTTCGCACGTATAAGATTTTAATTCAGGTCGTTTAAAATCCTCAGCTTCATCTCGGTACCCTCGTGCCATTTGGTGATCTAATCCATTCCTATGGCAATCAACACAATTCATCCCTTTTGCAATATGAACATCTTCTTCACCTTTCCATTGATTCAAATAGTTATTATCTGCATGAACTGATGAATGGCAGTAATAACATCTTTCATTTTCTCCTTTTCTTTTTAGATCAAAGAAAACCATATTGTTGGAATTGAATTTAGAAAGATCATAATTTATTGCCGGAGGCGAAGTAGTTCTTACATCAATATCTGCAAAGGTGGAAGGAGTATAGATATCAAAATTTTCGGGCATCTTGCTTGCATTGCCCGTTACAGCTGCTAAACTCGTTGCACCCGCCGGTGCCCATTTATAATTTTGCTTTTGAACCTGAGAAGAATATTCAGCAGGGTCATATTGGCGTGTGGCATCATGACATGCAAAGCAGTTTACTTCTAATTTACCCGATACTTCCATTCTAAAAAGTTCATCGGGAGATATGAGAGAATCGATCTCGCCTACTCCCCCGCCCGGTAAATGAGTTCCAAATAGATCAAGAAATTTCATAGGAGATATTCCGATCTCTGCCGGATTAAAAGTACCTTTCCAATCCCGATAAGATAATGGGATTACGGTGAGTTTCCTCCAATCCATATAAATATATGGTTCGCTTCTTCTTCCCGAAGGTACCTTCTTATCCGCATAATTAAAATGAAATCCTTTATTAATAACATTATAAGAATGACATTCACCGCATGTATAACGAGTTGAAAGTGGAATTTGCAAACTATCGTTTTTTAATATTTGAACGCTATCGGCATCAAATAATTTTATTAAATGTATTGGAGTAGCTCTGCTTCCGTCTCTAATATCGCCGATCTTATTTTGCTGTGAATTAATTGACCCGAAGAGCAATAATGTTATTCCGAGAATTAAAGCGATATAAATAATTTTAAATTTAGATTTAATCATATCTATATCACAAAATCTGATGGACTAAAACGAAGTTCGCGCTGTGCTTTCACGGCTTCATTTACTTTTAATACAGTTACTGCTGTTTCATATCCCACTTCCACAGGGCAATTAACTTTTTCCAATCCACGCACCGAATTGAAAAAATTTTCTAAATGTGGCTTATGATAGGGATCGTTAAATTTTACAGGCAGAGTGTGTTTTGGTGGAGCAATTGTCTCCCTCACATCGAGAACAACATTTGCTGACGTAGGAGCTTCTTCGACTGGAGTTTGAATTATTTTTTTCTTTATCCATTCGTCCCAATTGGGTGCTGCAGGCTCTTTATAAATGCCCACTCTCCCTGCCGATTCTGAAATAGTTAATGAAGCTTGATCCCCCATAAAATTTTCGAAATATCCTTGAGAGCTATTCGTCGTAATAGTTTGATAAAAAGCTCTTACGAATCCGTTTTTTGTTTTATACTTGAATGTAGCTAATACAGTATCGTACCATTCATGTGTTTTTCTATCGTAATAATCGGTTCCTCCGCTTGCGATTACAGAAACCGGAGGAGTATTCAAAAACCAATTATAAATATCGATCTGGTGAGAACCGAGATCTACAATAGGTCCGCCGCCAAGATTTCTATACCATCTCCAGTTGCGATGTTGATTCATATTGGCGAAACCATATTTTTCTAAAATTGATTTAGGTATTTCTTTACCTGTGGGCCAGCCATTATCGGGCTGCACGGCGCGATTCCATTGCCCATTTATCGTTGTAATTTTTCCTAAGAGATGAGCTTCTTTTAAAATTTTATTATAGCTATGAAGATAATATGGGTTACTTCTTCTCTGATGACCAATTTGCACGACTCTCTTTGTTCTGCGAGCCGCATTGACAATCTTTTTTGCACCTTCGAGTGTATTCGACATCTCCTTTTCACAATAGACATGAAGACCAGCTTCCATACAATCCACAGCGTGCTGAGCATGCCAAAAATCGGGAGAGGCTACTATTACTGCATCTAAATTTTTCTCCTTCGCCAGCATCTCTTTATAATCAATATATGAATTTAATTTGTGTCCATATTTCGTTAAGAGATTCGAGACACGTTTCAAATTATATTCTTCCCAGATATCGCATACAGCTCTGAATTTAATATTTGGAATTTTCAGACATGCATTCACTAATACTTGTCCTTGTGCTCCCGCACCAATAAGTGCAACATTAAGTTCTTTAGCTTCTTTGCTCTTACCCGTAATTATATGAGGAGCGAGTACGATACCCGCTCCCAATACTGTTGTTGCTTTTATAAATTCTCTTCTATCTAGATTATTGCTTTCTGACATTAAAAGTATCCTTATAAGAATTATTCTAAAGACCAGCCTGGTGAATATTGATAATGGAGATATTCATTTGCTTCAGGCAAATTAGTAAACATAAATTTATCTGGATCCCAATTAAGCACAGTATTTTTCTCCGCTAATTTAATTGCGATATTTCCCAATAGCATTACTTCGGTTAGCTTGCCTGAATAAGAAAAATCGGTAGAGCTTAACTTATTCTCTTTTATACCTGTAATCCATTCATCATAGATGCCGGGTGAACGAACTAATGTTTTTGCCGGTGGTACGAACTCTTTCATTTTCGATTCCGGAATAATTCTTACTCCCTTGCCATAAGTTCCATGCATAATTGTGCCTTTAGAGCCATAATAAATGACTCCGCCGCCGCTATCGCCCATCTTTCTTCCCGGTTCTAATTCTGCCGGTCTTGGTGGCATTAATCCGCCATCATACCATTTTAATGTAACAGGAGGTTTATTCCCACGTGCAGGGAATTGATATGTTACTATTGATGCTAAAGGATAATAATCTGAATTAAACTTTGTTGAAGATGCTTCAATTGAAGTAGGATGACCTAATTCTAAAGCCCAGAATGGTTGGTCAATGAAATGCGCACCCATATCACCTAGTGCACCTGTCCCGAAATCCCACAATCCTCTCCATGTAAATGGATGGTAGCTTGGATGATACGGTCTAAACGGAGCAGGTCCTAAAAATAGATTCCAATCTAATGAACCGGGACTTGTAGGTATTTCAGTGGGACGTGTGATATCGCCTTGAGGCCAGATCGGTCGGTTTGTCCAGATGTGAACTTCAGATACATCACCTATTACACCTGCTTGAATCCATTCTACTAATAATCGAGATTCTTCACCCGCATGCCCCTGATTACCCATTTGAGTAATTAATTTTTTCTCTTTAGCTACTTCTGCAAGTCGCCTTGCTTCATAAACAGTATGAGTCAATGGTTTCTGAACATAAACATGTTTACCCATTTGCATAGCAGCCATTGCTATAATTGCATGAGTATGATCGGGAGTGGCAATTACCACTGCATCAAGATTTTTTTCTTTCTCTAACATTTTTCTATAATCGCGATATTGAGTTGCCTTAGGATATGTTTTCCTTACTTCTAATCCCATGGTATCATCAACATCGCAGAGGGCAACGATATTTTGAGAACTTACACCTTGAGCATCGGATTCCCCTTTGCCTCCTATACCCACTACAGCAATATTAAGTAAGTCACTCGGAATTTTTTTATTTGCCCCCCAAAGATGACTTGGTAAAATTGTAAATGCGGTAGCTGCCATTCCCGCTTGAGTTAAAAATGAACGGCGCGTTAATCCAAAGACGTTATCGGCTTTCTTGGTATCTTCCTTTTCCATTTATTACTCGATTTTTAGTTTTTAGAAAAATTTTATTCTTATAAAGATAAATTTATCTTAAATTTAACTCCACATAAAAATAAGAAATCTTAATTCAATTTATAGGAGCAATAAATGAGTGTTAAAGTTCGCTTATCGATTATGATGTTCCTTCAGTACGCGGTGTGGGGTGCTTGGTACGTTACTGTGGGAAATTATATGACTGCCATCGGAATGCAGTCAGAAATTTATTGGGCTTTTACCGTTAGCCCTATCGCTTCAATTATATCACCATTTTTCTTAGGTATGATTGCAGACCGATATTTTTCTACAGAAAAAGTTTTGGGATTTCTTCATATCATCGGCGGCGTTGCAATGTTTATCTCGCCAATGTTTGCAGAAGGTCCGCTCGCCTCTCCTACTTTATTTATAGTATTCCTCTTGATTAATATGCTTTGTTATATGCCGACAGTGGGATTAACCAATTCACTCGCATTTAATCATCTTTCAAATCAAGAAAAAGAATTTCCGATCATTCGCGCATTCGGTACTTTCGGATGGATTGCTGCGGGAGTGCTTGTAAGTAAAGTTCTTGGCGCAGACCTTACTTCGATGCCATTAAAGATTGCGGGCATTCTTGGAATACTACTTGGTATATTTAGTTTCGTACTTCCTCATACACCGCCTCCGGCTCTCGGCGAAAAAGCTTCATTCCGTAAAATTATCGGGATCGATGCTTTCAATAAAATAAAAAGTAAACCGTTCTATGTATTTATAATTAGTTCATTTTTAATTTGTATTCCACTTTCTGTTTATTATGCCTATGCCCCTGTATTTGTTAATTCTTCAGGGATTGAAAATCCGGGCTTTGTAATGTCTTTCGGACAGATGTCGGAATTTGTTTTCATATTAATAATGCCTTTGCTGTTTCCTATACTTGGAATTAAAAAGATGCTACTTACAGGTATGTTTGCATGGGTACTTAGATATTTGCTCTTTGCACTCGGTGCGCCTGATCAAGTTGTTTGGATGATTCTTGCAGGTGTTATTCTTCATGGAATCTGTTATGATTTCTTCTTTGTTGCAGGATTTATTTATGTTGATAAGAAAGCAACTAAAGATATCCGCGCACAAGCGCAAGGATTCGTTGTCCTCGCTACTTATGGATTCGGAATGTTAATCGGAGCTCAATTAGCCGGTTATCTATTTAATGGAATGGTTGATGCAAGTTCTCCCGAAGTATTTAATCAGTGGCAGAATTTCTGGTACGTTCCGGCTGTTTTAGCCGCAATCGTTATGGTATTCTTCGCCGCTATGTTTAAAGATAAAGAAGTTGAAAAACTAGAAGGAGCTAATTAATGGCTAAGAGATTAGGAGTTGGAATTATAGGAGCAGGATTTAATGCTAAGTTTCATATCCGATCCTGGGTCTCTGTAAGAGATGCCGATATATGCGGAATATTTGATAAGAACATAGAACGCTCGGAAGAAGCTGCCGAATTAGCAAAAAATCTCAAAGTTGGCAAACCGAAAATATTCGATTCAATAACTGAAATGGTGTCTGATGAAAATATTGATGCTATCTGGATATGCTCACCTAACTTTGCACGCATAGAAACTATGGAAGAGATAGTCTCGGCAATAGAATCGGGTAAAGGTAAGTTAATTGGTGTTTGCTGCGAAAAGCCTCTCGGAAGAAACGTAGCCGAAGCTAGGAAAATGGTTCAATTAGTTAAACGTGCCGGATTGCTCGATGGTTATTTGGAAAATCAGCTTTTTGAGCCGACTGTCCAAAGAGGGAAAGATATAATTTGGAGTCGCGGTGCAAAGGTAACCGGCAGACCCTATCTGGCAAGAGCTGCCGAAGAACATGGCGGACCTCATAGCCCTTGGTTCTGGGAAGGGACTCTGCAAGGTGGTGGTGTAATGAATGATATGATGTGTCATTCTGTGGAAGTGGCGCGCTTTCTTCTAACAGAACCGGGCAAACCAAGAAATTCGCTTACTCCAATTAAAGTTACTGCACATGCAGAAAACTTAAAATGGCAGCGCCCTCATTATGCCGAGATACTTAAAAATAATTCTGAAGGTAAATTGGATTATATAAATCGTCCCGCTGAAGACTATGCTCGTGCAGTAGTTGAGTATAAAGACGAAAAAGGTGAAAAAATTATTGTAGAAGTTACTACTTCATGGTGTTACGTTGGCGCGGGACTTCGTCTTAGTGTGGAACTCCTCGGACCTGAATACTCAATGGGAATAAATACACTTGATACCGATCTCAAAGTATTTTTCAGTCGTGAAGTAAAAGGTGATTCGGGAGAAGACCTTGTAGAGAAACAGAATGCAGAAGTAGGTCTGATGCCTGTCGTGGGAAACGAAGAAAACACTTACGGATATGATATGGAAAACCGGCACATGGTTCAATCCTTCCTTAATGGAAAAAGACCTGAGGAGAATTTTGAAGATGGATTAAACGTTACTGAACTTCTTATGACTGCATATATGAGTGCCGAAGAAGAAAGAACAATTGCATTTCCTCCGCCTGATTTGGATACATTTATTCCTAAAGTTGCTAAAGGTAATTGGAACAATAAAAACAAATAAAAATAAATAAATTTTGGGGTAGTCATGAACAAAATAAAAAAAATCTTTTTGCCGTTATTTATGATTTTACTTTTAATAAATATCAAACCGGCTATGGGACAAGATATGGATGATTATAAAGATGTAAAAATTCGCGAGTTTAAAGTAGCAGTTCAATGCTGGACTTTCAGGAAATTTACTTTCTTAGAAACTTTAGATAAAGTGGAAGCTCTCGGAGTAAAGTACCTTGAAGCGTATCCGGGTCAGAAATTTGGTTCTTCCGATCCCGAGGCAACATTCAATTATGATATGAGTGATGAAAATATTCAAGTTGCAAAAGATGCTCTAAAAAAACATAATATTAAAATTGTAAGCTTTGGAGTAGTAGGTTTTGAAAATACAGTCGATGCGACTAAAAAGGTTTTTGAATTCGCAAAAAAAATGGGTATCGGAACTATCGTAACTGAACCTAAAGATGATGATTTATCTATCTTAGATAAGATGGTTAAGGAATATGGAATTAAGGTTGCAATTCATAATCATCCTCTTCCTTCTAAATATGCTAGACCGGAAACCGTTCTAAAAGTGATTACCGGTTATGATGAAAGAATTGGAAGCTGCGGAGATACGGGACATTGGTTAAGAACGGGTGTTAAGCCGATTGACGCTCTTAAATTATTATCGGGACGAATGATTGAATTACATCTTAAAGATTTAGATGCTTTTGGTAAAAAAGAAGCGCAAGATGTTCCTTTCGGTTCAGGTGTAGCAAATGTTCATGATATACTCGCAGAATTGACTCTTCAAAATTTCCGTGGTTATCTTGTAATCGAACATGAAAGAGATTCTGAAGCCGATAATCCTTCCCCTTCTATTAAAAAGGGACTAGAATATATTTACAGCATTATGTATTACAAAGGTTATGATGAAATACTCGGATGTAATTGGAAAGAATATAATAAACATGGCTGGAATCATTACGGTCCAGGTTATTTTGAGTTAGATGAAAAGTCTGGTGTACTTACTTCAAGCGGTGGAATGGGCTTATTCTGGTATAGCGCTAAAAAATATGCGGATTTTATTCTTGAATTAGATTATAAATGTCTCGCACCAAATACTAATTCCGGAGTGTTTATTCGTGTTCCAAATTTTGTTACAAGTGATGATTATATTTATCATTCCTTCGAGATACAGATTGATGATGAATCCACAGATATCCATCGCACAGCTTCAGTCTATGATTCTGAAGCACCGAAGGAGGATGCTTTTAAACCAACCGGTCAATGGAATCATTATAAAATTTCATTTATCGGCGACGTAATTAAAGTGGAATTAAACGGTAAAGAAGTAATTGATTGGAAAGCCGAGCCACGTGGTAAAATTAAGGATTTTGCTAAAGAAGGATATATAGGTTTGCAAAATCATGATAGCAATGCGAAGGTCAGTTTCAAGAATATATTTGTAAAAGAAGTAAAATAGTAGTTATAAAAAAGGCTGCTCATAGAGCAGCTTTTTTTTGAAGTAAAAATGAGCCGAGAGGAAATTCTTACACTTTTTGATTTGAACTACCAAATTACATGCTGCTGAGTTTGATATAAAATGCTGCTCGGTAACTAAACCAAGCAGCATTTTTATATTTATTTTTCTTTCTTATAGAACTTGAATGATAAGTTCAAAATAAATCCTAATAATATAAATACACCTATTGCGAAGATAGTGTCTCCAAATGCGCGAGTCCATCTTAAATTATTCATTAATGGTGTCTGTAAAAATTCTGCGCTTCTCGCATACCAATAACCATATTTAACTGATGCCCATGTCTGCATTAATCCAACCGGAAGCAAACTAAACATCACCATTGCAAACAGACCAAAATTAATTGACCAAAATGAATATTTCATTGTTTTTTCTGACCAATCAATTTCTGGTTTAATTGAGCGAAGAGTAAATAACATCAATCCGATACCCAACATTCCATAAACACCAAATAATGCAGCATGCCCATGAACAGGAGTAGTATTTAATCCCTGCATATAATAAAGCGCGATCGGAGGATTAATCATAAATCCGAATAAACCGGCTCCTACCATATTCCAGAAAGCAACTGCAACGAAATAATAGATAGGCCATTTATATTTTTGTACCCATGCTTTCGATTTTGAAATTCGGATATTTTCCCATGCTTCGTATCCTACAAATACTAACGGTACTACTTCAAGCGCGCTAAATACCGAACCGAATGCCAGAGCTACCATTGGCGTTCCGCTAAAATATAGATGATGTAGTGTACCGATAATACCACCTGAAAGAAATATCGTTGAAGCGAGCACCGTGGCTTGTGCACTCATTTTAATATCTATTAGTTTTAAGCGTGCAAATAAGAATGCTATTACAACAGTAGCGAATACTTCAAAAAAACCTTCAACCCATAAATGAACTACCCACCATCTCCAATATTCTGCTATGGCAAGATTTGTATGCTTACCATACATTAATGCTGCAGACCAAAATAGTGCAATAGCTACCGAAGAGATTAAAAATAAAGTTAGAATCTGTTTTTGATCCGGATTGTTTTTTAGTGCCGGTTTAATCGATCTTATCATCAAAACTAACCAAAGCAATAAGCCAATAAAAAGAGCTACCTGGAAAAATCTTCCTAAGTCAATATACTCATAACCGCTATGACCAAACCAGAACCAATAATCATCATGCATAACGTTCATTACAGATAACCATTCGCCTGCCATTGAACCAAGAACTACAACCAATAAAGCTCCGAATAATACATTTACACCGAGACGCTGATATTTCGGTTCTACTCCGCTGACTGCCGGTCCGATATAAAGACCTGCTGCAAGCCATGCCGTAGCTATCCAAAAGATTCCAAGTTGAGTATGCCAAGTTCGTGTGATTACATAAGGAAGAATTTCTGCAAGTGGGATTCCATAAAAAGCACTACCTTCCACTCCGTAATGAGCCGATATAACGCCCATTACAATCTGTAGAAAGATCAATAGCGATACAACCCAAAAATATTTTATTACCGCTCTTTGTGAGGGTGTAAGTACACTTCCTAATAGGGGATCGTTTAAAGGTGCATTGCCGTATGGTGCCTCTTTTTCTCTTGAACCATACCACCAGACCATCCCACCTATTCCGGCTAATAGGACTATGATACTCACTCCTGTCCATACAACTGCTTCACCTGTCGGCACATTATCTATTAATTCTTCATGAGGCCAGTTATTCGTATATGTAATCTCGTCATTTGGTCTATTTGTGGATGCTGCCCAAGAAGACCAGAAAAAGAAAGCTCCTAATTGTCTTAACTTCTCGCAATCGGTTAATGAATTTGCTCTGATTGCATATTCATCTTTCCCGTTACTAAATACCTCTGTATAATGTTGAATATTTTCTTCTATTGCTTTTTCTCGGACATTATCTAGAGTAATTATACCTGTCGAGGGATTATAAGTATTTGTTCGGAATGAATTTGTAAGTCGTGCTTTTAGAGATGCTTTCTTTTCGTCTGATAAATTTTCATACTTCGTGCTGTCCTCATCCATAGCCCACAAATCGAGAACTAATACCGCCTCTCTATGTAGCCAATCGGCAGTCCAATCAGGTGCTACGTAGCTTCCGTGTCCCCATACTGAACCGGATTCCATACCTCCCATAGCCTGCCAAACATTTTGTCCTTTCTCAATATCCTCGCGCGTAAAAATTACGATTCCATCTTTAGTTACTACTTTTTCCGGCATTGGAGGTGCTTCTTGATAAATCTTTACACCAATCCAGCCTAATACTGCAAACGAGATAATTATAACTAATGAAAATGCCAGCCAATATTTTTTCACATTCACCTCACTAATTTTTTAAATTTATTTTAAGTTTGTCAATTCGTTTTCTAATTCAATTGCTTTTGGGAAAAGGATATTATTTTCAAGATGAATATGCTTAAATAAATCTTTTTCAAATTCTTCTAACTCCTTATATGTAACGGTGTATGTAGTGCAGGCATCATCGGGAATCTTAAATCCATTTGATAGGTTACGGATTATTTCCATTTCACTGCCCGCTGATTGATGTTCCTGTTCCATTTTTCTTATTGGATTTTTTACCGTTCCATATCCAGCCGATTTTGGAGCTTCATTATATTTTTTTGAATCAACTAAATACTTGATTAGCGGGAAAAGAATTTTTTCTTCCTTATCCATGTGTGCTAGCATTTCGGCAGATAATAATGAGAATTCATGTCTGATATTTATTATTTCAGGATGGTTCTTGCTGTGTGCATTTACCACTTTATCTAAATGAGCTTCGATTGCCGGAATTGCTTCTTTTACATATTTATGATGAGTATTTACTATATATTGAGAAAGAGACACCAAGTCCATTGAAGAAAATATCTTGTCTTCATTATTATTCCCTCCAAGTATTTTTTCTAATTCAGGAATAAAAATATCAACTTCAATATTTTTTTCGGATAGAGAATCTTTTAGTGGTCTATTACCATTACAGCAATAATCAATTCCATATTTTTCAAATAATTTTGCAGTTTTGAAATTCTCTACTACAAATTCCTTTACTTTTTTTTCTGCAAGATCTTTGTTTCTTTTATTTGCAATTTCTTCTTTATACATATTATTTCCTTTCTATACGTGCTTAATAGCACTTAATGTCTTATTATTATATAAACTAATTCATTTTTAATAAAAACACAATAGGATAAACAGAATTTTTATTCTGATTCTAAATTAATAATATTAAGACAAAGTGTCAAATTATTTCTTCATATCGAATTAATACGGTTTTAATAGTATCTAAGTCCTAGAAAATTTATTTTTGTAGAAGTAAATAAAATTTAATGGAGAGTATTTGTGGAATTAAGAAAATCGCTCGGTTTAACTAAAGACGGAATGAACGAACCAATAAAATCTAAAAAATTAATCGAATATATAAATCTAAAATTATCTGCCTTAGGCAAACCTATTTTTGAAGACCATAACGAAAAATATACATTAGGACTTACCTATGATTTAATTCAGAATCTTAGAGAAAAGAATAGGATTCTATCTAATTATCTATGCCCTGCAGATCAAAGAATACAAAATTTTTTAGATTCATATTTGAGTGAATTCAAAGACAAGGTAAATATTCGTATCCCGAGTAATTCATTTATCTTAGATAGTCATGGAATAGCAAGAGTGCTATCGCTTCCTCCAAATCAATCTGAATTTGTTTCTGATATAGTTCGTTCATATCGAGTGAAACAAGGTATCTTACATAATCCTAAAAGTGATAGACGTACAACAAAAGGCGTATTTCATATTGCTGAAGGTGGACTACCGATTCCGGATGATAAAAAATCTGTGCCTAAAAAAGTTTTTGCTAATTTATTAATGGCAGCTTTTAATCCTCCTAATGAATTGCTCCAAATTCCTTTTACTTCAACTCAAGAAAAAAAAGCAGAACTTTTTGTATCACTTTTACTTAAGCCGACAGTTAGTCCCGAAGTACCCGGTTTCTGCAAATCAAAGAAAATGGAGATTCGTTTCTTCGCTCCCGGTAATTTGGTTAGTAACCTCGATTTTGTTGAATCAATTTTTGGCAATGCCGGCGATCCTTATCTCTATTGGAATGATTCTGCTATTGATATTGAACAGTGGAGCGGTCATACAGGATTTATTATACTTGCTCCTCATTTGACTCGATTTACGAAACGCGAACTTGGGCTTCCCAAAATTGATGTTGCTACTGCAAGACAAGTACGCGATGGAATGTGTTGGGAAAATGAAGACGAGCTCTATAATGGAGGCGATGCATTTAAGATTACTGCACGTACTGAGGAAGGAGTGATTGTTACGATTATTGCCGATAATTATTTCGGTTATTCAAAAAAGGAAGTGAAAACCCAAATTAGTTATGCGGCTAATCTTCTCGGCAATGCAGAAGAAGAACATGCCGGAGGAGCTATTGCTTTCCCGAGCTATAATCTTGGTGATTTCTTCCATGATGATAATCAAATTCAGCAAGACAATCATACTTATGAGCAGCTTACAAAATCATACTCTTCATTCATGGATTTTAAGGAGGAAGGTTATGCAATCGATAAAATATATGAAGATATAATTTATGTTCCGCAAGATTCTTTTTTCAGTTTAGCCGATCAAAGCGTTACATGGACTTGGCAGGATAAACCAAGACGAATTCAATTAAGCCCAAAGAAAACTTATATACTTCCTTCCGGATATAAGATCAGGATGGAAAAAAATTCTTATATTCCCTCTTGGAGACTAATTGGTACTGTTGCCGAAGGAACATTCTGCCATAAACCCTGCACCGTTTCGGGAGGTGGTAAATCGGAAATCTCTAAATCAATTTTAGATTCCACTATCTATGGACCTTTTTTCACTGCTGATTTTGAGAAGGATTTTCAATTAGTAGAAGAAGTAATAAATCACGATTATAGCGATAAAGACCCAAATACTAAACCAAATCAAAGCAGAACAATTCTTAGTCCTAATCGCTCGCTTGGTTCGGTAATTAAACTGCTTACCCCTTCTCCTATTTACACTCCGGAATACAATCAATGGATTGATAGTATCCCTCATTATATCAAAGGGCTCGTTTATATAATTAAACGATTCTATAATGCCGAATGGGGACAGAATTGGAAAGATTATTTCTCTGTTGATATTATTGATGGTCGTTTCGGTAACGAACTTAAATATAATAATAGAAAACTTGTTGCGAGCTATTTGCGTGTTGGATTAAGAAAAGATAATTCTTGGAGAACATTCAAATTACGTCAAGATTTTGTTGCTTCCGATAAAGTTCAGATGGAAGATGATATTACGGCTTCGATCGTAATTCCTTCCAAACAATTGGAATATTTACCTAAAGAAATTCATTATCCTGCAGTTAAGTTTATTGAAAATTGTGAATATCGATTTTTCCAAAGACCCGACGAAGCAATTCATAGAGGTTATGATAAACAAGCCGAGAAGGATTTATCAACACCAAATACTTTTATTTCTAATTTTGCTCCCCTTACAATCAATGATGCTGAACGTTTTATTGATGATGCAATTGAGTTTGATAAATATACGGCTCCTGTTAAAAATTTAATAGAAGAAGTAGTTGAAAAAAAGGATAGCGATTATTTTGTATCGCCATCGAATCCAAGAATTTTTGAAGGCAAACCTTCAAAGAATATGAGATACCTTCAGAATAGACCGGACATAGCTAAACATAAAGAAAAATATATTGCAGAAATAGGAGCACGGCTTTTTAGAAAAGCACCGGAAGATAAACCGATACTTTGGCCTGTAATATCTGTACTTGCCGGCAGAAGAGATAATCCGCCAGAGCCGGGAGTTCGCTCTCTTGCAGTTCATAATCCGATTCATTATCAAGAATTACCAGAATTATTTATGGATTTCATCTGCTCTTTAACAGGTAAATCACCATCTACTACTGGAGCTGGTTCCGAAGGCGCACTTACTAAAGGTCCATTTAATGCGCTCTGCCCTATTACCGATCTTAATAATGCTTTGGTATCTTATATTCTAACCGGATACGATGGATTTACTTCGGTGGCAGGATATATAGGTCCAAAGTATCGTGTGGATCATGATATTAGTTTATTAATTCCTGAATTATGGGGAAGATTAAGAGTCGAAGAAAGAGAACCGGAATTCCTTATAAAAGAAGGACTTTTTGAAAAGTTAGAAGATTTTGAACATAATGGAAAATTAATTTTGGCAAGCCGTCTCGGATATCGAATGACTTATAAATTTGTTCGTTCATTCTTTGGAAGAGTATTCGAAAATCCATCTTCAGTTTTTGATGAAGATATGTTAAAGCCTGAATTGCAGGACTTAGATGTATATGCCGATGGAATTAATAATATTGTAGAAGCTCAAAAAAGAGTGGCACAAAGTTACTTCTTGGATGGAAGTATCGAGGGAGCTATTCCACCTCTTAAAGCATTGCTTCATATTATGGTATATGATAATTATGAAGGCAAAACAATTAATGATCCTGAAATAAGAAATCTTTTTACTTATGATTATACTTTGAAAAGTGATTGGTATAAAGAAAGACTATTAAACAAACAGCTTTATGATATTGAACTTTTCAAAAGACATCTTGATTATTTGAATAAGCAGCTTGAAACACAGAATAACCTATCGGATAAAGAGAGAAAATGTTTACAGGATAAAATCGAAATAGTAAAACAGAAACAAAAGTATTTCAAATCCGCTGATTACCTCAAGCATCTTGAAGGATATATCGGATTGGATAATATTTACAAGAACTAAAATAAAAAATGGCCGGAGAGAACCCCGGCTATAAATTTACTTATTATAAATCCAATAAAGCTAAACCTCCTTCGGAGGTTTCTTTATATATACCGGGTATATCTTGTCCGGTTTGATAAATCGTCTTTATATCCTAGATTCCAATTCTTAATCCTCTTTAATTTCATCAAATTCTAAAATAAATTCCGCACCTTTATCTTTTATGCTATTGAGTGAAATCGTTCCATTATTTAATTTTACAAAACGTTTGACAATCGATAAACCAAGTCCTGTACTTGCTTCTCCATTAGTGGGGATTGACGAAAGTTTTACGAAAGGTTTAAACATAATCAGCTTATCTTCTTCGCTAAATCCTAATCCTTCATCTTTTATTTTAATCTGAACTTTACCATTATCCGATTGAACCGATATAAAAATATTTTTATTCATCGGAGAGAACTTTATGGCATTACTTAATAGATTTTCTATAATTTGTGTAAAAAGAATTGTATCGGCTTCAATTATAATAATATCTTTCGGTGATTCAAATTGAATCTCTTGATTTTTATTATGAGCCGTCTGATAAAAATTTGTAATTATTCTTTTAATAGAGGTTACAACATTAATTTCGGTTTTATCCAAATTAAAATCGCTTCCTTCATAACGGCTATAATTTAAAAGCTCTGAGATTAGTTGAGCCTGCCTATCTCCGCTCTCGCCTATCATTTTAACAATTTTTTTATCCTCTTCATCAAGCGAACCTTCATCAAGAAGCATCTCTATAAGTCCTTTAATTGCAAAAACAGGATTTTTTAAATCATGAGAGACAATCCTAAGGAGCTCAATTTTTTGTCTATTCTCTTCTTCGGCTTTAGCTCTATGAATTTTCTCTTCTTCTACCGCATGTTCTGCATTTTCTTTTGCAATTTTCAGACTTATTGTTCTCTCATTTACCAAGGCTTCTAATTTCAACTCATGTATCTTTGCTAATCTAATACGTACATAATATAAAATGCTTATAATTACTATAATTAATAGAGAGCATAGTAGGTAAAAAAGAGGCGTTTCATAAAATACCGATTGGATAGTAAATTTTATACTTACGGGTTTTTTAGATTTATTTCCATGACTATCGATAACTAATAATTGAAATTCATAGTCGCCATAAGGAAGTTTTTGAAATGTAATTTGCCCTGCGTTATTATTATCTCGCCATTTATCGCTGCTTCCTATGAGTCGATAGCGGTATTTTACATTTTTAGGAGAAGAAAAGGATGGTGAATTAAAATTAATGGTAAAGTTCGTATAATCCGCCGGAATTTTTATTTTATCTTCTGGACTAAAGACTAGATCCTCAACTACTAAATTTTCAATAAATACTTTTGGTTCGGTAACGGGATCGCTTAAAGATTTGAGATCAACAATTACAGGACCGCCAAACGATGGGAACCAGAGATTTCCTTCATCATCTCTCATCCAACTGGGCTGGCAGCCGCCATTAAATTCATTATTACTAAGTCCATCATCAATTCCATAATGAATTGAGATAACCTCATTACTTTTTCCGCTCAAATAAGAATCAATTTCCGATTCTCTAATTCTGAATAGCCCATTATTACTCGTAAACCAAAAATTCCCAATACCATCTTCGACAATTGCAGAAATGATATTGCTGAATAAGCCTTGTTTTTCTGAAAGATATTTGAATTTATCGCCGATTTTAACTGCAATACCTTTTCCATAAGTACCAATCCACATTCTATTGTTTTTATCAATATATAGTGCTCTGGCAGAATTGAGTTCAAAATCTTTTATCGGTACAAAATTATTATTATCATATTTCAATAATCCTACTTCTGAGGCAATCCAAATTATACCATCTTTATCCTGAATAAAATTTCTGAATAAATTTGCTTTATTTTTATATGGGCGGAAAAACTCAAATTGATTTTTCTTATATCGAACAATAGTACCAACACCTCCGAACCAAATATTATTATCTTTATCACAGAAAGCAGAAAAAAACTTATCTCCGGCATGGGGATTAATATCTTCCTTGTAACTAATTCTATTTTTTCCATCATACTTGAATATGCCATTACCGGTTGAAGCTAACCAAATATTTTTATCTTTATCTTCTGTAATTCCCCATGGCGCAAGATTTATAGTTTTTTCTATTGCGAAATCTTCTATCTTGTTATTTATAATTCTTTGGAGACCATAATTCTGACCAATCCAAATACTATTATCAGAAGCTTTAAATATCGGATATGTATTTAATCTATTGATTCCGAATGATTTATCAAAAGTATAGAGAAATTTCTTACGTATAAAAAATAATCCATCTATTTCAGAACCGATCCAATAATTATTTTTTTTATCGATAAAAAGTTTTGAATAAAGCGAGATTAATTTTCTATTTTTTTCTTGAATCGTGGATATTTTAAAATTATCGATACTAACTAATTCTCTATCCCAAGTACTCGCAATAATTTTATTCTCTTTTCCATAGAACGAAATAAATTTCAGGTCCGGGAATAAAGATATTGCATTATTAATATTTTCAAATCTTTTTGAAAACATTAATTTCCCGGCTTTTAAAAACCAGAAACCTAAAGAATTTACCAAACATGAATTTGAAAGTTCACCTTTTGAATGCACTTTTAAGCTTTTAACTATTTTGCCATTAAATAAGAGTAAACCGGTTTGATCTTTTATTACGAATAAAGAATCACCAATCATAGTGGGGCTGAAACTGATAAGTTTATTTACTTTTGCAGTAATTTCGCTTTTGCTAAAATCTATTAGCTCAATTTTTTCTTTTGTATAATAATAAATTATAGAATCGGCTAGGATATATTTATTGCCTTTTGAGTCTTCGCCAAGGAAAGAATAATTTATATTAATATTAGGAAATTTAAATGTTATATCAGAAAATTTTTTACCATCAAAAGTAAGCACTTGACCCGATTCATTCGCAATAAAAATCAGATCGTTTTTATCTATAAAAATATTAATAATTCTATCACTTAAGAGAGCAGGGTATTCCTTAGATGAGAAGACTTTAAAATTAACACCATCAAAACGGACCAGTCCCCCAAAAGTGGATAACCATATAAAACCCTTGCTGTCTTGAGCAATTGAATTTATGGTATTCTGTGGTAATCCATGATTTGAAGTCCATGATGAGACTAAATAAGTTTCCGAAGGATGAATTTTCCTGATATCCGATAAAATTTTCGGCTGGGGAAAGACATCTGCCAAAAATAATAATAGATATAATCCAATTATTAAATACTTATTTCGCCCAATTTTGCACACATCATTCCCTGTTTATTATGATATTATCGAATAACCGGGTTCAAAATTAAGCTTTCACTTCATCAAATTCTAAAATAAATTCGGAACCAAGTCCAAAAGTGCTATTCAACTGAATGCTTCCGCCGTTTAATTCAACAAATCGTTTCACAATCGATAATCCTAATCCCGTGCTCGTTTCACCATCGGTAGGCTTTGCCGATAATTTTACAAATGGTTTATACATAATCTCTTTTTCATCATCTCTAAATCCGGGACCTTCATCCTTTATTTTTATCAGAGCTTTTCCATTAATTGATTGAACGGATATCGAAATATTTTTATTCTTCGGAGAATATTTAATAGCATTGCTTAATATATTTTCGATTATCTGAGAAAACAAAGCAGATTCGGTAAGAATAAATATTTTATCATTTTCATAGCTGAAATGAATTTCTTGATTTTTATTTGATGCAATTTGGATAAAATTGGGCAGTATTTTATTAATTACATGTATGATATTAACATGAGACTTTTCAAGAATAAAATCGCTTCCTTCATATCGACTATAATTTAGGAGTTGAGTAATAAGTTCTTTTTGTCGTTCACCCGCATCACTGATCATATTGATAATCTCTTTATTTTCATCATCAAAAGAATCATCTTCCAAAAGCATTTCCGTAAATCCCTTAATTGCAAAAACAGGATTTTTTAAATCGTGAGATACTATTCTAAGTAGTTCTATCTTTTGTCTATTTTCTTCATCGGCTTGGGCTCTTAAAATTTTTTCCTCACCTGCTAATCTCTCGGCATCTTCTTTAGCATTTTGTAAACTAACAGTTCTTTCATATACCAAAGATTCTAGTTTAAAGGCGTCCTTTCTTGCTAATCGTATCCTTATGAAATATAAAAAACTAATTATCGTAATTATTAAAAGAGAAACAATAATATAAAAAAGTGGAGTTTCGTAAAATATTGAATCCACTCTAAATTTTATTGTACTAGCTTTCCTTGATGAATTACCATAACTATCAGACACAATTACTTCAAACTCATATTCACCATAAGGAAGTTTTTGAAACGTAATTTCTCTTTTATTACCATTATCATGCCATTCTTTCTCGAGTCCTTTTAATCTGTACATAAATTTTACATTTTGAGGAGATGAGAATGAAGGTGATTTATAAGTGATAGTAAAATTAGAATATGAAGCGGGTAGCAAAATTTTTTCATTAGGATAATATATAGAATCTTTCGTTACTAAAGATTCTATTATTACTTCAGGGTGTGTGGCGGAATTTTCTAATGCTTTAATGTCAACAATAACCGCACCCGCAAATGAGGGGAACCAAATATTTTCTTCATCATCCTTCATCCAACTTGGTTGGCAGCCGCCATTAAATTCTGTATTTACTAATCCTTCCTCTTCTCCATATCTGATTGAAATTACTTTCTCAGCTTTCCCATTAATAAAATTATCGATTTAGGCAGATTGTATTTTGAAAATTCCCTTATTAGTCGAGAACCAATAATTACCCTTTCCGTCTTCTACAATTGCGGATATTATATTATTGTATAGTCCTTCTTTTTCTGTGAGGCTAAAATATTTTTTATTTGATTTAATTATAATTCCATTACCATAAGAGCCAGCCCAAAGACGTTTCTTTGAATCTAGATATAATGATCTGGAATATTTGAGAGAAAGAGAATTATCCAAAACAAATTTCCCGTTTTCAAATTTAAAGACACCATCATTTGATGCGACCCAAATGATTCCGGAATCATCTTGAATAAAATTGAGGTAAAGATTATTAATATTATTATTCGGAACAAAATAATCTTCCTTCCCATTTGAGAATCGTACTATCGACCCTTTCCTCCCAATCCAGATTCGATTATCTTTATCGCAGAAGGCAGAGAAATTATTAAGATTTTGATAACGATCAGATTTACTATAAATCACTTCAAAATTTTTTCCATCATATTTCCAAATTCCATTACCATTAGAAGCGATCCAAATATTATTTTCTTTATCTTCAGCTAATCCCCAGGTAGTAAGCGAATTATTATTATCCGGATTATAGCTATAAATCTTGCCATTTTTTAATCTTTGCAAACCAATATTTTGTCCTATCCATATAGAGCCATCAGAAGCTTTTAAAATAGGATATGTATTTAATGTATTAATTCCATAAGACTGGTCTAAAGTATAAAGAAATCTTTTCTTTATATAATAAAGACCGTTTAGTTCTGTTCCTATCCAATAGTTTCTTTCTCTATCAATAAAATAAGATGTATAAATAGTAACCATCTTATTGTTATTTGATTGGATAACGGATAGATTCTTATCTCTGATTAATACAATATCATTATCGTGAGTACCGGCAATAATATCATTTCCTTTTCCATAAATTGCTATAAAGGTTCTCTCCGGGAAAACTCTTTGTGGATTAAGGAGACCCTCGAAAGTTTTAGAATAGTATAGCTCCCTTCCTTGGATAAACCAATATCCATATTTATTATATACGCATGAATTTGAATAAGCAGGCTCTAGATTGGGATATAAACTTTTTATTACTTTACCTTCATATAATAAACCCAATAAATTATCTTTTATTACGAATAGTGTATCGTTATTGAGAATAGGGCTGGAAGTTATATTCCATAGAGGCAATTGACTTTTTCTACTATTTTTGATTTTAACTAAACTGAATTCACCATCTTTTTCAAAATAAATCAAAGAATCGATGCTTATATACACTTCTCCCTTTGAAGTTTCTATCATTGGTATAATTTGCAAAGTGGAATTAGGGAAGAGGTGAGATTTATCGATAAAATTTTTCCCGTCGAATTTAATTAGTTTATGAGATTCGGTTGATATCCAAATCTGATCTTTTGAATCGATAAAAATATTTCTAATTCTATCGGAAATTAATCCCGGGTATTCTTTTACGGAATATACCTTGAAATTAATACCATCAAAACGAACTAAACCTCCGAAAGTAGCTGCCCAGATAAACCCCTTACTATCTTGAGCTATTTGATTAATAGTATTTTGAGGTAACCCTTGATTAGAAGTCCATTGAGTAGTGAGATATTTCCCTGAAGAGGGTATATAGCGAATATCTGAAAGTATTTTCGGCTGTGCGAAACCACATTCATGAAATAGTAAGAGAAATATTCCTATATATAAATAAATTATTTTGCTTAGATGTCGCAAACATATACCTGACTATTATTGTATTATCGCAATTTCCAAATTAATGTTAAGCATAAAATTCAGAAAATAGCAATTTTTTATAATTAAATCATTTATTTGTTTTTGACGAAATCAATGGGATACCAATACAAGCACTTGGTTCCTGAATTTTCAACAAATTACAAATAGTTGCGGCAATATCGACAGTATAAACTTGAGTATTTACAGTTTGCTTAGGAATATTCCAGCCATAGAAAATAAGGGGTACATGCCGATCATAATTATATGAAGAACCGTGAGTGGTTCCAATAACCCAGAAATTATTCATAAAACCGGGTTGAAGATTAATTGCGATATCACCTGAATAAGTGGGATTGAAACCATTGAGAATTGGATTTATAGCTTCGCGAGTAGGTCTTTGAGTTTCGAGATATCCTCTTGTAAAAATTGATGTAACAGCAGTGAATCTAGTTCTAATAAAAAATGAGATTTCTTCTTCTACTTTTCTAATATCAAGATTTTTATTTTCGATAATTTCCCAATTGAGAAATATCTGTTTATTAGAGAAATTTTCTATCAAATCATCTCCATAATTACGAATGGAAAAAGCTTTAAGTGAATCGACAAATGCTTTTGAACCCAGTTCTCCGGAGGGCATGCGATTCTCCTTCATATAACCGGGTGAATCCATTCCTGCATGATCTGCAGTTAAAAATAAAAGATAGTTTCCCTTTCCTACTGCATTATCAAGCTTATTTAATAGTTCTGCAATCTGGGAATCCAATTTAATATACATATCTTCTACTTCTAAGGAGAAATTGCCAAATTCATGCCCAAGATGATCAGGAGTAGAAAAACTTATCGCTAAAAAATCAGTCTCTTTACCTTTCCCTAATTTTTCACCTTTCAATGCCGCATCGGCAAAATCGACTAATAATTGATTTGCAAAAGGAGTATTCTCCAAGAAATAATATTTTTCTTCGTGTTTTACATTATTTAATTTATGAGGGAACGATTTTTTTCCTTCATTAAAAAAATCAGATTCATAAGGGGATTCATCGGGAACGGTAGTAACATATTCTGATATCGGTTTTGATAAGTTCCATTCTTGGGATATATATTTATCTGAGAGCTTTTTAGAATTAAAATCATTCACCCAAGTAGGCAAAGTATCCATATAATATTTTGAAGTAAAAAAATCACCTGTTTTATCATCATACCAAAATGCACCATCAGGATTATGTCCGCCGGGGAGAACGGCGCCTCTATCTTTATATGAAATTGAAATTACTTTTGCCTTTCCGCTAGTAGCAATTTTTAATTGGTCAGTCATCGTGGTAGCCAATAAACGGGTAGGAGATTCCACTTCGTCAATACCCGAAAGATTACCTACTGTTTTTTTCAGTTTCCTGTCATAAAAACTATTACCGATTATACCATGAAAAAATGGTGTAGTGCCCGTATATACCGAAGCATGACCGGGAGCAGTAGAAGTAGGTTCGTAATTATAATGAGCATAAGTAAAATTCGAGCCATTATTAATCAATCGATTAAAGCCATCTTTTCCATAATGTTTTTGATACTTATATAGATTATCATACCGCATCTGATCTACTATAATACCAACCACTAACTTGGGTTTTTGTGTTTGCTGTGCTGAAGCAATTGAAGGTATTAGAATTAAAACGAGGAGAAAAAAAAGAGACCTGAATTTCATTATTTACTCAAAAGATTAATATTAATTAGTCTAAAAATACATAAGACTTTAGACACTTAAAAATATTAAATAACTATCTAATATTAATTTTATCTACCGGCAGAGAGGCACATTTTTCGGAGAGAGAACATCCATTACATCCTCCGCACGAATTGCCGGCTTTCTTCTTCTTTAAACCATTAGCAAAAGAATATACCACATATCCAAGAGTGGCAATAATTATTAAAAAAACTAATATATCCTGAAACATAATTTCCCTTTCATAAAAATAAACTGCCAACTTGATAAACAGTAAATGCAATAAGCCAAGCTAAAGCAGTAGTATAAACCATAGTAAAAATAGCCCAATTACCATTAGCTTCTTTTTTAATAGCCGCAATCACGGCAACGCACGGGAAATAGATAAGAATAAAGAGCATCATAGCATAGGCTACCAAAGGATTAAAAACTTTTTCACCCATCCTCGGACCGCTTGTAAAAACTTGCTCTTGAAGCTTATTTTTAAGATTAACGGTATTTTCATCTGCCGATAATTCTGCTTGATAAAGAACTCCCATTGAGCTAATTACAATCTCCTTTGCTGCTAAACCGGTAATAATACTTACACCAATTTTCCAATCAAAACCTAGCGGAGCAATTGCAGGCACTATGAAATGCCCTATTTGACCAATATACGAATTTTCTAATCGCTCGGCTTCTTTATCAATTTCTAATTGATTTAATTGTGTTTGTTTCACATCTTCGTTGAGATTGCTATTAAGACTAATCGATGCAGCTTCTTTATCATAATCTTTTGAATAATTTATATCTCTTGGAAAATATCCAAGTGCCCATATAATTATCGATGCAGCCAGAATAACCGTACCCATTTTAGTTAAATATTGAAGACTCTTATCCCACATGTGAACTAAAGTATTTTTTAATGTTGGGATTCTATATGGAGGCAGCTCCATTACAAATGGAACATCTTCTTTGGCAAAAAAGATTTTCTTGAAAACAAGAGCAACGATTACAGCAAGTAAAATCCCTATCATATAGATTGAGAGAAGAACCAATCCCTGATTAGTCGGGAAAAATGCTGAAATCAAAAGTACATATACTGGCAAACGAGCACTGCATGACATCAAAGGAACAATTAGCATTGTAAGAATTCTATCCTTACGAATCTCTAATGTTCTAGTAGCCATTATAGCAGGTACGTTACAACCAAAACCCATGATCAATGGAATAAATGATTTGCCATGGAGACCCATTTTATGCATTAATTTATCCATTATAAAAGCCGCGCGAGCCATATAACCGGTATCTTCCATTAAAGAAATAAAAAAGAAGAGAATTAAAATATTTGGAAGAAAAACAATAACGCCGCCAACTCCGCCTATAATCCCATCAACAATTAAATCATGCAGAGAACCTGCAGGTAGAATATCTCCTACAAGTCCGCTTAAGTGTCCGATACCTGCATCAATCCAATCCATCGGATAACTTCCGACAGAGAATGTAAGTTGGAACATCAACCATAAGAATAAGATGAAAATTGGGAAGCCCAAATATTTATGAGTCATTATCACATCAATAGCTTGACTTGTTTGAATCTTATTGAGTTCCTTATGTTTATATGTTTCTCTTAATACACCGTGAATAAATCCATATTTAGCATCTGCAATAATGGTATCCGATTTTTCTTTATATTCTTTTTCTAATGAGTTGATTTCGTTTTCAGCCATTAATAAAATATCGGCAGAATCGGGAAATGAAGCCACTTGATCAATAAAAGCACTATCGGCTTCCAATAGTTTTATCGCCGTGTAACGAGGATAAAATGAATCGGAAAGTTTTTTGTTTTTCTTAATCTCATGTTTTAATCTGCTAATCGATTCTTCGATATTAGTACCATAATTAATATGAGCATGGCGAGCAACCGGATTGCGGGATTCATATACATCAATAATAGTATTAAATAGGTCTTTAATTCCTATACCTTTCGATGCAATAGTAGCGACTATCGGAATACCGATTATCTTAGCTAATTCTTTATGATTAAAACTATCACCCTTCTTTTCCAAATCATCATACATATTAAGCGCAATTACGCATCTAATATTCATATCCATTAATTGAGAAGTAAGGAAAAGATTTCTTTCTATATTCGATGAATCGATTACATTAACAACTATATCAGGTTTATTTTCTGAAATATGTTTTCTTACGTAAAGCTCCTCCGGAGAGTATTCTGAAATTGAATAGGTACCGGGAAGGTCTGTTACGTTTAATCTATATCCACCTTGATCAAAATGTGCTTCTTTAGTATCGACAGTTACGCCGCCATAATTACCCACTCTCTCATGCTTGCCGGTAGCGAAATTAAATAATGTAGTTTTACCCGAATTTGGATTGCCAACTAAAGCCACATTAATTGTCTTTAACTGCTTTTCAATGATCTCGTTACTGCTATCAGTAAGAAAAGTACCATTATAATTAGTTTTTTCATTTATCTCCGAATCTAATGGTATAACGACTTCAATCATATTGGCTTCGCTTCTTCTAAGAGAAACGTGCGAACCCATAATTTTATATTCTATTGGGTCTTGAAGCGGAGCATTTTTAATTACTGTAACAATTTTCCCTTTGACGAATCCCATTTCTGAGATTCTTTTACGGAATGCTCCATGCCCTAATACTTTTGTGATTATTCCTTTTTCTCCATTTACTAATTTAGAGAGATTAAGAGTAGGTGTTTCTGTTTTTATCATAATAACTTTCTCGGCATTTCTCTCAAAAATTAATTCCAAAACGTAGAAATGCCGCTAGTGCATTGTTTAATGTTTTACCCATTCCAATCGGATTGATAATATATTGTATATCCGGTTGTATGGTAAGATTACTAGTAATTTCTTTTTTATAAAATAGTTCAATGGTTGTTTCGTTTGGACAATCAGATTGGATAAAGCCGGCATAAGCAAAAGCTAAACCAAAAGCATCAGTTCCAGAATCATCGAATACACCAAAATAATTAATTCCGCCCCCAATATAATAATTATGGCTATTTATTTTACTCGGACTAAAAGTAAGCTGCGAGAAGATACCTATTCCGCTATTATCATTAAAATTTTTAATTAATTGATCGTAAATAAAATATAATCCATAATTTTTATTAAAAATACAGGTTTTTTCGTTTGTCTCTGCATCATATTCATGTAAACCGGAATGGTAATAAAAACCAGACTTAATTTGAGCAGGAAGATCAAACAAATTATTAGAATACTGTAATTCGGATATTAATAATACACCATCGTCTTTGTGTAGTTCCCATTTCAGGTTGTAATTATTGCCTTTTGTGTCGTCCGGCAAACCGTCATAAATGGCTGTTAATAAACTTACTGATTCGCTTAAAGAAATTTTTGCGGTTACTCCAAGAGATGTCATTGGAAATATCGGAAGCGGAATATTATTGGATATCATAGAGGGAATTCCAAATGAACTATTTACAAATGAGGAAGCATATTCCGAAACTACAAAATCTGCATTAAGATCTAATAAACCGAATGAAAATTCACTCTTCTCAAAGGATTGCTTAAACCAAAATTCATGTAAATAAATTCTATTCCCTGCTTCAATATTGGAAGCTACCTGGAGATCACCGATTAATTGAGATGAAGGCATTCCACCATGAGTGCATGCACCATTAATAAAAACTTCACCACCCTGCCAAAGTCCCATATCCTTAGTTTCTGCGCCGATTTTTAGATTTGCCATACCAAGGAATGTTGCTCCTCTTTTATAACCACCATTTAAATTACCTGCAAAATCGCCTGTATAAGTAGCTTCTTTTATTAATATCCCCCGGTGAATATAATCTACACCCGTTTCTTCTTTTTCAGCTTCTACTTTTGAAGATACTTCACTTAAATAGTTATTTCCCTGCCCTGAAACCGGAAGTGTTATACAAATTACTATAAAAAAAACCATAACCGACTTGAACATATATTACCTAATTATTTTCCTGACTTTATTATCGAAAAAATAAAGAGATATGTGAGGGGTAACAATCGCCTTTTTGAGGGAAAATGAAGCAAAAACATCCCCTTTAATAGGGATAGAGGGTTAATTATAAACTATGTCGGAATTCCTTTACCATTTTAGGCAATAAAACAATTCAGGCTAATGGGAATTTTAATATTTAACCTATCAAAATAATTTAATAGGGAAGCAGTTCACACAATTCATGTCAGGTAATCTTCGATCTGTACGATCTTATTGGAAATGGCATAGATCGTTAAACCGGCTTGGCTTTTAATCCCCGTTTTCTGGGATATATTTTTGCGATGACTTATTACTGTATGAATACTAATATTTAGCTTATCACCAATTTCTTTATTAGATAAACCTTTTATTAGCAGTTTCAGGACTTCAATTTCTCTTTCTGAAAGTTGTTCGATTTCATTACCGGTAATAGAATGATAATCGGCGTTTTTAATTTTATGTATTAATTCGCCAATACTTTCAAGAGAATCAGTTATATTTATAATTTTATCGAATTGAGCGAGAAGGGTCTGATCAAAAAAAGTATATACTAATCCTGCCCAAAGGGTATCAGGGAGGCTTTTTTTGAGGAGCGAAAATTCCTTTAGTTTATTCTGAATTTGATTCGGATTAATTATTGCAATATCTATTTGACTTCCAAAAAGTTTTGTATTGAATTCATTAAGAGAATCTATCTTGAAAATTTTGGAATAAGTCCCGGTCTTCAATAAAATATTAGAAAGTCCCTCGGTAATAATTTGTGAAGGCTCAAGAATTGCAATATTTATAAGACTTTTAGACAATCTTCTTTTCCAATTGGCTTACTATGGGGATTAGAATCGTCTCTTCAATTGTAGAATGAATATTAAGATCATGTTCGAGATCACTGAGACTAATAATTATTTTTCTTCTAATAATTCTATCATCCTTTACGGGTATATGCTTTAGCAGCAGTTCTTTGAGATCAGTCAATTTCGATTCGATATCGGAATGGTGATCGTGATATTCATTTGATGAATATTTTTCATTTTCCTGATGCGCGCTGGATGCATTATATAATTTATAAAAATAAGGAAATGCCACTTTATCCTCATAAGCAAGATGTTCTTTTACTTCCTTAAAATATTCATCGAAAAATTTTCCTACTAATTGAATTTCGGGCGAACTATTTTTTTTATAAAGTTCTTCGATGCAATTTCTTATTTCGGGATATTTTTCGTTTTCATAATAGTTATGTGCATTCTTTAGATATTTTATTATTGTAGGAATATCAGCCGAACTAAATTGCTCTTCTCCGGTCGGATAAAATCCATTAAATAGATTAGCAATAGATATAAAGACTGCGGTTGAAATTTTATTTTCTTGGCAGACTTGTTCGATTGTTCTTTCCCCTGTTATAAAATCCAATTCAAGATTTTCTAAAAGAAGAAGAAGCGATGGATTATCGAAAATCAGATCAGAGAATTTCATTTCCGCTTTTATATAATATTTTTCTGTCCTGTACATTTTCCCTTATTTCTAATTAAGACAAAGATACTGATTTAAATAAAAAAAGCATAGCTCACTATTATTAATGAGAATAATCATAATCGCTAGATTTTCTTTGAGCTATAATAAATTATTAGTAAAACAACTGCGGCTAATCCTGAAGGTGTTAAAAGGAATTCTCTTTCAGTACAAATATATATTTTATTAGTATAACAATACATTTTTATAAAAACAATGCAAATATTTGTCTGTTGATATTAATAAGACTGAGTTGTATTATTAGATAAATATAGAAATTTATTATATAATTTAAGTTCAGTTCGTTAATCACTCAAATTATATACAGTAAATAAGGAAAACATTTTTTTAACAAATAAAAGAGGCGCGCATTGAAAAAGTATTTTACTATTTTTATTGTATTGTTGATTCATATCTCTCTGGATGGTCAAATTATCTCATTTAACGGATCAGAAACTTTAGTAAAACCCTCCACCAAAGTATTAAGCTCAGACAATAATGGCATAACTCTTGAAATTACAATAAGTAATTTAGAACAGTTATTTATAACAGAAAAAGGTGAGTCTTATCAAAAATTAAGATTACTTGATTATTATTCTACTATGGATATTGGAAAGCCTCAACTTCCTTGTATAAGAGAATTAATTGGCTCACCTGAATTTAAAAACTATAAAGTTACGATACTTGATTCAGAGACAGTAATACTAAATGATTGTGATATATATCCATATCAAAAAGAATTGAATGAAGGAGAGACAGGAACGTTTAATAAAGATGAAAGTTTTTATAAAATAAATAAGTATTATCCTGAAAATATAATTGA
>CALDDL010000240.1 GCA_937936675.1 uncultured bacterium | reverse complement strand
TGTTCTTCGAGTGTCAAATCAAATCTCCAAATAATGTTCCGCTTGTTGCTCTATTGATTTTTATTTTTAAGTAATCGCCGATTTTTATTCCGGGCAGTTTAGGAATAATTACAATTTTATTTGTATCGGTTCTTCCCGCTAAAAATTCATCGGATTTTTTACTGTCCCCTTCGATAAGAATTTTTTCTACGTTACCGATCATCTCCTGATTTATTTCAAAAGAAATTTTCTGCTGCAGATCGATTATCTCGCTTAGTCTTTTCGATTTAGTTTCTTCGTCAATATCGTCTTCCATATTGAATGCTTTGGTTCCTTCACGCGGAGAATACTTAAACATATAAGCTCCATCATAACGCACTTTCATCATTACGTCAAGTGTGGCGATGTGGTCTTCGTAAGTTTCGGTCGGGAATCCGGAAATAATATCGGTAGAGAAACTAACGCCCGGAATTATTTTCCGCGCCTTATCGATTAGCTCATAATAATGCTCTATCGTATATGTTCTATTCATCAGTTCTAAAATTCTATTAGAACCCGACTGCACCGGAAGATGAATATAATTACAAAGATTATCGTTCTCGGCAATCGTATATAATAGTTTATCTGAAAGATCCTGCGGATGAGAAGTGGAGAAACGAAAACGAATATTTCTATCAACTGCGGCACAGGCTGCGAGAAGATCGGCAAAATCATTTCCATTATCATTATACGAATTTACATTCTGCCCCAAAAGCGTTACGTCCTTAAATCCTCTTTCAGAGAGAAGTTTTATTTCGGGGATGATCGATTCTAGCGAGCGGCTTCTTTCTCTTCCTCGAGTAAACGGAACTACACAATACGTACAGAACTTATCGCATCCTCTCATAACAGAAAGCCACGCTGAAAGTCCCTCTTCTCTAAAAGGGATTATATCATCATAAGTTTCGGTGCGCGAAAGTTTTACTCCGATCCCCTTTTCGCCTGCGAATGCACCATCAAGAAATTCGGGGAGTCTGCGGTATTCATCGGGACCTACGACAAGATCCACCATCTTCTTATCTTCGA
>CALDDL010000239.1 GCA_937936675.1 uncultured bacterium | reverse complement strand
TGTTCTTCGAGTGTCAAATCAAATCTCCAAATAATGTTCCGCTTGTTGCTCTATTAATTTTTACTGTAATATAATCCCCTCTTTTCAGCCCTTCCTGCTTAGGAATAATTACAACCTTATTAGTATCAGTTCTTCCAGCGAGAAATTCATCGGATTTTTTACTCTCCCCTTCGATAAGAATTTTTTCGGTTTTACCTATCATCTCCTGATTTATTTCAAAAGAAATTTTTTGCTGAAGATCGATTATCTCGCTTAGTCTTTTCGATTTAGTTTCTTCATCAATATCATCTTCCATATTAAATGCTTTAGTTCCTTCACGCGGCGAATACTTAAACATATAAGCGCCGTCATAACGCACTTTCATCATTACATCAAGTGTAGCAATATGGTCTTCATAAGTTTCGGTCGGGAATCCCGAAATAATATCAGTAGAGAAACTAACACCCTGAATTATTTTCCGAGCCTTATCGATTAGCTCATAATATTGCTCTATAGTATATGTTCTATTCATCAGTTCTAAAATTCTATTAGAACCCGATTGCACGGGAAGATGAATATAATTACATAGATTATCATTCTCGGCAATTGTATATAGTAGTTTATCTGAAAGATCCTGTGGATGAGAAGTGGAGAAACGAAAGCGAATATCCCTATCTACTGCTGCACATGCAGCTAGAAGATCAGCAAAATCATTTCCGTTATCATTATAGGAATTTACATTCTGCCCCAAGAGTGTTACCTCTTTGAATCCTCTGCCGGAGAGAAGTTTTATTTCGGGGAGGATCGATTCTAGCGAGCGGCTTCTTTCTCTTCCGCGAGTAAACGGAACTACGCAATACGTACAGAACTTATCGCATCCTCTCATAACCGAAAGCCACGCCGAGAGACCCTCTTCTCTAAAAGGGATTATATCATCATAAGTTTCGGTGCGCGATAGTTTTACTCCGATCCCCTTCTCGCCTGCGAATGCCCCATCGAGAAATTCAGGAAGTCTGCGGTATTCATCGGGACCTACGACAAGATCCACCATCTTCTTATCTTCGA
>CALDDL010000238.1 GCA_937936675.1 uncultured bacterium | reverse complement strand
AATATGATAAAATAAATGAAAGTTTAGATAAAGACCAGATAGCAAAAAGATATCCTGACTTAAATAAGTTTGAAATTGAGTGTATAGTTCCGATGAAAATTAAATCTATAACAAAGGGATTAATTTTATTAGGAAAGCGGATTACAAATAAACCGTTTTCTAAGTCCGATGTTGAATATATTTCATCAGTCGGAAGTTTGGCGATTATATCGATTGAGAATGCAAGCATGATAAAGGGACTTCTTGAGAAAGAGAAACTTGAGAAAGATATAGAAATCGCTCGGAATATTCAGCAGAACTTGCTTCCAAAGAAGATACCTCAATTTAAAGAAGTAAGTATTTCTGCATATAACCTTTCTGCTAAAACAGTGGGTGGCGATTATTATGATGTTGTAAAGTTGGATAATGATAGAGTCCTATTAGCCATAGCAGACGTATCCGGCAAGGGGGTGCCAGCAGCTTTAATTATGGCAAACTTACAAGCATTCCTTAAATCAATTTGTAAACAGAATCTCCCTCTTGATGAATCAACTAATTTAATTAATGATCTGATTTCAGAGAATACGAGTAACGGTAGTTTCATTACGTTCTTTTGGGGAATATTTGATAAATCAAAATTAGAATTTACCTATGTCAATGCAGGTCATAATCCACCATTATTAATTAGGAACGCTCAAATACAGAAGCTCAAAAAAGGGGGAATGATAATAGGCGTTATGCCAACTTTGATTCCTTACGTCTCCGAAACAATTAAAATGGAAAAAGATGACGTTATAGTTTTCTTCACTGACGGAATTTCTGAGGCGATGAATATTGATTTTGAAGAATTTTCTGATGAGAAATTGGAACGAATTGCACTTGAGGAACGTCTTAAAAGTAGTGATGAGATTTTAGAAAAAATTAAGAATGAAGTACATGAATATACCAAAGGAGCTGAACAATCGGACGATATTACATGTTTGATTATAAAAGTAAATTAAATGAATAAAATTAAACAAATATTGCAATCAAATAGAAAAGGTGTAATAATTTTCTCCTTTTTGATTCTATTGATTCTTTCTTCAGTCAATTATTATTCAATATTTTTTGTTACTGCACAATCGAATGATGAATGCCTTTGGGTATTAAAAGTAAATGACGAAGGTAAAACATTCATTCAATTCGATCAAGTAAAATTTGAGGGTGTGGCATGGAATGCCGGTGTAAGAGATGGGGATATATTACTTTCTATTGATGGTGTAAAGGTTAATAATTTAGTTAAAGCGAGCCAAATCCTTGACAGTGTCCAAAAAGGAGACTATGCCACTTACGAATTTTCGAGGTATGGTCAAGTATATGAAGGAAAGGTTCAAGTAAAGAAATTTATAGATTTTCCCGGGCTTTCTTTTACTCTTCTTGGAACCATTTGGATTTTAGTCGGATTTTTTGTTCTGATGGCGAAGCCCGAGGGGAAAACGCAACAAAGTTTTTTTATGATCGGGGCTAATATTGTTCTCTATTCTATGGCAACGCTCTTTTTCAGAGAATCTTTTACTAATTCTATAATATACCAAAGCATCTTTGTAGCAATAGCTGCTATGGTATTATGGACAATTGGCGCATCATTCTTGCCATTTTATATATTACAATTTTTTTCTATTTTTCCAAGAAAATTTAAGTATTCAGAAAAATCATGGTTTATCCGATTAATTAAATATACCCCAATTGTAATTGCATTGTTATCGATTTGTCTTAGAATATTTTTTGCAGTTAGTGGACAACAAAAGTACAATCATTTTGTGAGCTTATTTCATCTCAATTTAATTATTACTTCTTTTGGCATCGGATTGACGCTTCTAATAATTAATTATTCTCACCTCAGTGATAAACGTGAGAGAAACGCAATATTTATTATTTTGGTTTCATACACAATCGGACTTATCGCATTAATTTATACATATACTATTGCTAATGCTATTATCGGTTTAATCTTCAATAATCCTGAATATATGATGCCAATTATATTATTGGCATTTCTCCCCATTTCTTTTGGTTATTCGATCTTCAAGTATTCATTAATGGATATTAGTGATGTTG
>CALDDL010000237.1 GCA_937936675.1 uncultured bacterium | reverse complement strand
TTAGCAAGCCATTGCCAAGCACCTGCGGGGCTTTTTACTAATTCCCAATCGTAACGGAATAACACATCGAAATAACCATTATCCCATTTTGTCGGATTTGGTTTCCACGCACCTTCGATGCCGCTTGTGGTTGTATGCTCACCCTTTCCGCTTTCAAATTTATTTGTCCATCCGAGACCTAATTCTTCAATCGAAGCACCTTCGGGTTCAGCACCGATTAAAGCAGGGTCACCCGCTCCATGTGCTTTGCCGAATGTATGTCCGCCTGCTACGAGAGCAACGGTTTCTTCATCATTCATTGCCATACGTGCAAAAGTTTCACGAACATCTTTACCTGATGCTACCGGATCGGGTTTCCCGTTTGGTCCTTCCGGATTAACGTAGATTAAACCCATCTGAACTGCTGCGAGCGGATTTTCGAGTTCACGTTCACCGCTGTAACGGCTATCTCCGAGCCATTTATCTTCTGATCCCCAATAGACATCTTCTTCCGGCTGCCAGATATCTTCTCTACCACCTCCGAAACCATAAGTCTTAAAGCCCATCGATTCGAGAGCGCAGTTACCCGCTAAGATCATCAAGTCTGCCCACGAAATTTTATTACCATATTTTTGCTTAATAGGCCAGAGCAGACGGCGTGCTTTATCGAGATTTCCGTTATCGGGCCAGCTATTGACGGGTGCGAAACGCTGATTACCTTTGCCTCCGCCGCCTCTTCCGTCTGATGTTCGATATGTACCGGCACTATGCCAAGCCATACGAATAAATAGTCCGCCATAATGATCCCAATCGGCAGGCCACCAATCTTGTGAATCGGTCATAAGCGCGTATAAATCTTTTTTAATTGCGTTTAAATCGAGCGACTTGAATTCTTCTGCATAATTGAAATCAGGTCCTAAGGGATTTGAGATAGGCGGATGCTGATGAAGTACTCCCACATTCAAAGCATTAGGCCACCAATCTCGGTTGCCTCTTCTCTTCGGTGCATTCGATTTTCCGGTTACCGGGCATTTACTTTCTTCGTTCACTTTTTATTCTCCTTTTGGTTATAGGTTTTTGTAATAATTTTTTCTTCTTAAATGTTCCGATTATTTGAAGTTTTACGTCTCTTACTTCGAAATTCGGAATCTTCTTTTTCTTAAAATAATTTTCGAGTAAATTATTTAGTTCATCATCGAAGAAATCTTTAATATATTCGGAATCTTCGCTATATAAATGATGATGTTTTTCGAGAACGGCATCATATCTCATAATGTCTTTTTCTGTTTTTACTTTTTTTACTAATCCCTTTTCGACAAAAGTATCGAGTGTATTATAGATAGTACCCACCGCAACGTTTGGATGGTTCTTTAATACATATTCTTTTATATTATCTGCGGTTGGGTGATTTTTTAAATGTGAAAGTGCTTCGAGCACTGCCATTCTTTGAGGAGTAATTTTTAAGTTGCTGCTTTTTAGATGAACTTCGTAATTTTCTTTTTTCATAAGTAATTATTATTAAATAGGAATAATTCTTACCTAGGATACGTAATTATTTACGCGATGTCAAGAAATAATTTACTAAATAGTATAATGACTAAATTACTTCAATATTTTTCCGGTATATAATTCTGATCGCTTAATGGAGGTCTAACGTATCCCACATTATCTTGAATAGGAGGCAAAACCAGTTTTTCTCTTTTTATATCTTCATACGGAATTAAACTTAACAGATGAGAAATACAATTTAATCGAGCTTTCTTTTTAACGTCAGAATTTACGTCGTACCATGGAGCTTGTTTAATATCAGTATAAGCAAACATGTTGTCTTTTGCTTTAGAATATTCCACCCATCTTTTTCTCGATTCCAAATCCATTGGGCTTATTTTCCATCGCTTTGTAGGATTATTAATTCGTTCTAAAAATCTTTTCTCTTGAACCTCATCACTAACAGAGAACCAGTATTTTATTAGTATTATACCGGAGCGAATAATCATTCTTTCAAATTCGGGACAGCTACTTAAGAATTCTTCATATTCATTTTCGGTGCAAAAGCCCATAACTTTTTCCACGCCTGCGCGGTTATACCAACTTCTATCAAAGAGAACCATTTCTCCGGCAGAAGGAAGGTGTGGTACATATCTTTGAAAGTACCATTCGGATTTTTCTTTTTCAGTGGGAGTGCCAAGAGCAACGGTTCTGCAGACACGAGGATTTAAAAATTGAGTTATGGCTTTTATAGTTCCTCCTTTCCCTGCTGCATCACGACCTTCAAAAATCACCACCACTTTCAAACCCTTATATTTTACCCATTCTTGAAGCTTCACGAGTTCGATGCTTAGTCTATCTAATTCTTTATTGTAGAATTTTTTAGAAATTTTTGAATTATTTCCTACGGTTTCTTCGGATGCTTTTTTCTCGTTGTCCTTATTTTCGATGTATCCATCTTTTTCGGATTTGTTTTTCTTTTTGTGATGTGACATATTCTTACCTCATTGCAAACGTTAATTTACTCGAATAAAGAAAATAGTTGGATTCAATACTTATATAATATAAAAGAAATCCTTCTTACATACATTTAATATTTGGAGAATTCTAAAATTAGTTGAAGCACATTGCAGTAAAGGAAATGATCTGTCGTATTCAAAAAGTATTTATCGTGCATTGATACCTGATGTATTAAAAACTACATTGTAATGTACTCTAATAAATATTGTGGTATGCTTATTGAAGAGTAATATAATAGGATTAGAAGCGCTATTAATAATCGATTATACTTGACTATTTTTAAGATTTAAGCTAGATTAAAGCCGCATGTAAACATTTACATACATATTTTCACAAAAAAATTAAAAAAATTTCTATCCAATTCAAGGAGAGGCACATGTTAATTAGAATCAAAACGATTTTACTAGCAATCCTTTTTCTCATCGCTTCAATTCCTGTAACTGCTCAATTAAAAGATTATCAGGAAGCGAGCGGAGTGTTAGGTCAACCGGATTTTGTATCAAAAGCAGCAGGTACTACATCAAACACACTTAATGGTCCGAACGGTGTTGCGATAGATAATGCCACCGGCAAAATATTTGTTGTCGATAGAGGCAATCATAGGATATTAAGATGGAGTTCTTCAGATGCCTTAGTAACCGGTTCGGCAGCAGAAGCAGTTTTTGGTCAAACTGATTTTACAAGTAAAACAAGCGGCACTTCAGCTAATCAATTCAATAACCCTATCGGAATATTTATTGATAATGATGGAAGCATGTGGGTTGGTGATTTTACGAATAACCGTGTATTAAGATTCGATAATGCATCTACAATCCCAAGCGGTGCAAGTGCAGATGGAGTATTAGGTCAGCCCGATTTCGTATCAAAGAATGCAGGTAAAGACCCAAATCAATTATCGGGACCCTGCGGTATTTATGTTGATTTTGGTGGTTCTCTATGGGTAAGTGAATTTAATAATCATAGAGTAAGCCGTTGGGATAATGCAGCATCGAAAGCAAATGGAGCAAGTGCAGATGGAGTATTAGGTCAACCCGATTTTGTAACAAACTCGAGCGGATTAACGGCAGCCAAGATGGCTAATCCAAATGGTGTATATGTTGATTTTGGCGGTAACTTATGGGTAAGTGATTATGGAAATAATAGATTCTTAAAATTCACAGAAGCAAAGATAAAAGCAAATGGCGCAGATGCTGATGGTGTATTGGGTCAACCCGATTTCGTAACTAAAGCATCGAACACAACAAGGAACGGAAGTGGCACCACAAGATTTATTTGGGGTGATAAATTTGGAAATATTTACGCCGTTCAAGAAAACAATCATAGAATATTAGTTTATAATAAGGCACTCTTTAAAGGGAATGGTGCTGATGCTGACGCAGTACTTGGTCAGCCCGATTATGAATCTAAAACTATTCTCAATCCGCCGACTGCATCAAGTCTTAATGTACCGAGAGCAATGGTTACTGATAATTTGAAGAATCAAATATGGGTAGCCGATTATAGCAATAATAGAGTACTAAGATTTGATATAGGTGAAGTAGAAAAAGATTTTCCACAGATAGCTGATAATCAAGCAGCGGCAAGTGTTTTAGGGCAAGTTGATTTAGTAAGCAAAGCTTCGGGAACAAGTGCTACGGCATTAAATGGACCGAATGGTGTTGGAGTAGATCAAGAAACAGGAAAAGTTTTTGTAGTAGATAGAAGCAACCATAGAATTTTAAGATATAGTTCTTCTGATGCATTAATAACCGGTTCGGCAGCAGAAGCGGTTTTTGGTCAAGCCGATTTCACAAGCAAAACAAGCGGTATTTCAGCTAATCAATTTAATAATCCGATCGGTATATATATAGATAAAAACGGGAGTATGTGGGTTGGCGATTTTACGAATAATCGCGTATTAAGATTTGATAATGCATCGACAATACCAAGCGGTGCAAGTGCAGATGGGGTATTAGGACAGCCCGATTTCGTATCAAAGAATGCAGGTAAAGATGCAAATCAATTATCAGGACCATGCGGAATATATGTTGATGATAGTGGTTCACTTTGGGTTAGTGAATTTAATAATCATAGAGTAAGTCGTTGGGATAATGCAGCATCGAAAGCAAACGGAGCAAATGCAAATGGAGTATTAGGCCAACCCGATTTCGCAACAAACTCAAGCGGATTGACAGCATCAAAGATGGCAAATCCAAATGCTGTTTATGTAGATAAAGATGGCAATCTTTGGGTAAGTGATTATGGAAATAATAGATACTTAAAATTCAGCAGTGCCAAGATAAAAACAGATGGCGCAGATGCTGATGGAGTCTTAGGTCAGCCCGATTTTGTAACAAAGACATCTAATACTACCAGAGATGGAACAGGCACCACAAGATTTGTTTGGGGTGATATTAAAGGTAGAATTTATACAGTTCAAGAAAATAACCATAGAATATTGATCTTTAATGACGCAGCGAATAAACCAAATGGTGCTGAGGCAGATGGAGTATTAGGGCAGGCTGATTTTGTATCAAAATTAAATCCCGCTCCTCCGACCGCGTCTAGTTTAAATGTACCCAGAGCAATGTTCGTTGATGAAGAAAGAAACAACATTTGGGTAGCTGATTACAGTAATAATAGAGTATTGAGATTTGATGTTAGTCCTGCACCCGATATTTTTGTTGAGCTAATATCTCCAAATGGAAATGAAGAATGGGGAGTGGGAACAACTCAAGAAATTAAATGGAATAGCGCAGGATTTGAAAATATAAAAATTGAATACACCACTAATGATGGAACAAAATGGAATGATCTTGCAACAGTGGACGCAAC
>CALDDL010000236.1 GCA_937936675.1 uncultured bacterium | reverse complement strand
GTGGGGATATAAATAGTAATTACGGTTGTATGTTTTCTTAGAAGTAATTGATTAGAAAATTAAGTGCAGCGGTTTAATCCGCTGCACTTTTTTTATAATGTTTAATAAATTCCGGTTGCAGTGCATTATTGTTCAATTTCAAATTTACGGCAGTAAATAGGGCTTACTGCCAATTTATAGAAAATGATAAATAAAGAAAAACCGTAATTGACTTGATGAACTCAATTTCAATCTCCACCTTGGAAAACGGATCTATCCAATTCTTCAATCAAATGAAATCCTTCTCCTAACCATTCTACACGATAAATATTTTCTCCATACCAAATATGAAAACCATACTCATTATCTTTCCCAGCCATCAAAATTACACCACCACCCCTAATTGATGCCCAATAGCTGTTGAGATCAAATAGCGTACTATAAGATACATCCGTAATTTCAAATTCAAATTCTTTCTCAAATATGTTTAAGATATATTTCTTTTCAAGTGTAAAAGAAATATCGCTATTAAGTTTCCCTACTTCCCATTTTTTAATTTCTCCCTTTGATTTGAATCGATCAAATTTTGCCTTTAATTCACCGGAAAAAGAATATTCATTTTTATTCTCATCAAAAACTTTAGGCAGATAACCTATTTCGGGATTAATGATAATATCACTATCATCAGATTGACAGCTATTAAAAAAAATAATAAAAGTAAACATCATTAAAATGAGAAGAAGTGATTTTGATTTTTGATATAAACCGGAAACAAATATTATTTCATTCTTTTTCATAAAAACTCCGAAATAATTTCTTTAAATCGAGACCAATTATAACTGTTATGAAAATTATAAGAATCTAAAACAAAAACAATACCAAAATATTTACACTATTTAATTATTAGGCGAAGGAAAATTATGAAAAACAAGTCCAATACACTTAGAGCATTTTATAGCCTACTCTGAATATAGTGAACTTGTTAATTAAAGATATTAATTGATTATATGTTTGTCTCTTGTTTGCAATTAAATAATAAGAATATTGTTTTTGGAGATAAGATTTAAATTTATCGTTTAGCAGTTGAGTTTCTACCTCTGAAGTATCGTATATTTTAAATAATTACATAGCAAGAATATCCCTGCAGAATTAAAAAGCCACATATTCAACTTTATCCAAAAATATTTTCAATATAAATAAAATTATCAACAGTATAAGAATCAAAATCAAAAAGTGTATAAATAAAATTGTGCCATTATCCGATTGTAATAACGGTTCAAATATATTTAGCTTTTTCAAAAATGGCATTCTGAAAAAGGATTCTCTTACATTATCCCGCAATTGAAGATACACTAAAAAAAAGACAATTAGGTTTGCTGCATTATTATTCTTACTAATGACTGCAAATAAAAGATTAACTAAACTTATGCAGATGCACAAAAGTATTATATAGATGTAAAATGTTATTTGAAAAGGAAATAATATAGCGCTAAAAATAGATACAAATATTGAAACAATAATTAATTGAGGCGTTATCAAAAGTAACCACCTATGTAAAATGATTTTAGAATATTTTGTCATTCTTAAAAAATTATTATGAATCATTCCTGCATCGCGGTCTATTTGGATAATATAATATTGATTGAATGAGAAAAGAAGTGGAACAAATGCACCAATATATATTTTACCAAGGACAAGTAAATTAGCAGCTGGGTTTTTTATTGCGGGGATAATAAGAAGCAATCCTATTAATAAAAAAAGAGTGAGGATTTTCTGATTTGCTCTTCCCATCATTTTAATATGGTATTTAGCCAGATATAAGTTAAATCTATCGGCAAGTTTACTCAGAAAACTATTTTTATAAGAAGAACTACCACCATCATCACTTATTCTCTTTGATATTTTTGATAAAAAAATCAGTGATACAAAAAGAAGAAAACTCCAGAATAATGATATCATGCTCAATCGTAAAAAAGAATCATTGTAATTAGTCATTTTATAAAGCCAGAGATAATCGAATACTAATCCATTTGTTAAGTAAATAATAACAAATGAAACCGCGTATAATATTATCACTATTATTATTACAACAAATGAATCGCGATATTTTCTAAAGAGAAATATTGCTATTGTAAGCCATATTATTGGTAAACTTAGAGCGATACTAAAGGATTTACTAATAAAAACCCCATACTCGATGTTACCGGGTGAAAAAATGGATTGTTGTAATAATGCTACTAAATATGTAGGTAGGATAAAACCAACTATAAAAAATGAAATATAAGCGACAAATAATCCTCCTATAAACTGATTTTCAGAAATTCTTGTATGAAGAATTGTGAATCTTTTATTAGCAATCTCTTTTTCAAAATGTTGAATTGCTAGTAGGACATAATTTAGAAACATTATAGAAAATAACACTAAATCATATGAACCGGTTAAATTACTGCTGCTATCGAATGAAGCCGGATTCAAATTTCTATCATTTAGAAACCAAGCGAAGGAAAGATAAATAAATATTATAATTGGGAATGTTTTAGTAAAAAGGTTTCTTAGATTGAAATAAATAAATGATTTCATTTGGGTTTATCTATTTATCTGATTTGAAAAAATCAATGATTGGTAGGCTTCACTTAATGTTGGTTTACTAAAGGAACTTCCAGGGTAGTCATTAAACCGCGAATCGAAATGGACAATTAGTTCGTCTTCCCTTTGACCTATATTTAAGATCTTTAAAGTTTCTTTAATTTTATGAAAATTGATTTTAAGCGGTATTTTAATTTCTTTAATAAATTCTTTCTGTATTTCAATTAATTTTTCAGGATTACCCTTGTACATTAATTTTCCTTTATCAAAGATTAATATTGTTGAGCATAGACTTGATAATTCATCAACTATATGACCAATAAATAGAATTAATTTTTCTTTGGAAATTTCCAGAAGGTAATTGTGAATTCTGGTTCTTTCTTCTGTATCCAGATTATTAGTAGGTTCATCAAGAAGAATAACCGAAGGATTATGGATTAAAGCTTGTGCGATTGCAACTTTCTGCCTCATACCTCCTGATAAATACTTGATAGTATAATTTTCAAATGACGTAAGATTCATCTTCTCCATCAATTCATTTATTCTTTCATTTCTACTCTGTTTATTCTTCCATTGCGATAATATTAGTAGATAATCAAGATATTCGTAAGCTGTCATTCTTTCATATAAGCCTGGATATTGTGGTAGATATCCAATTTTAACTCTCCATTCCATTGATTGAGGATTAATTGTATTCCCTTTATATGACATTGAACCATAATCTGGAGTAAGTAAACCTGTAATTATTTTCAATAAGGTTGATTTGCCTGAGCCGTTAGGACCTATTATCCCCGTAATACCATTAGATAAGGTTGTTGACACATCATTTAATACAATCTTGCTTTCATATTTTTTTGTAATAGATGTAATTTTTAATTCGTTCATAAACTTACCAAATAATATTATCGAAATACTACTCTTTTATAGTTATGCGCAAGCATTCGTAAATTTTTAATTCCTCTTCCGGCTGAAGTATATCGTCTTTAATATCAGAAAGTTGCATCAAGACTAAGGTGAGATATTTCAGGGGTATTCAAACCGCTCAAACATTTTAGAAAATTTTTTTTTAAGGTTTTCATCTCCTCGGTTAAATCAAGTCCTAAAACACAATAATTATTCATTAAGGTGGTTATAGGATGGGGATATAGATGTTTTTTTCATTTTAAATTCTATTTATTAATAACAATCAAACCTTTGTTTACGTTTATACCATTCAATTCATAGATGCTAACTTGATTGGTAGGAAGTATACATACTAAATCTAAACTTCCATCACTATTATAATCACACAGAACAGCTCTTGAACCGAATCCACTTGTAGAAAGTTTTTCATTAACCAATGCATGCCCTGTTTTTCCGTCAATGATAAATATACTTTGATCAATGTTAATAGCAAATATTTCAGGGATTGAATCACAATTGATATCATATAACGAAATTAAGTCTTCGAATTTAGAACTTGTCGAGTAATACCACATTGTCGAAAGATCTTTGAACTATTCCCTATTTAGTAAACAATAAGTTAAGCAACTTTTGAATTTAATA
>CALDDL010000235.1 GCA_937936675.1 uncultured bacterium | reverse complement strand
GAACCATTCATTCTATTGAAATAATTAGCAATTCCAACGGGCATAAAATTTTCAAAATGAATTTTCCACATTATCGGACTAATCAGAATTACAGTGAATGTAGCAATGATAAGGAAAATTAGATTTGATTTCTCTTTATTAAAGATCACCGAAGATAAAACGAAGATTAATAATCCTACTGCAATACATTGGAGTATATCTACTGATAGAAATATTCTCATTTGCAGATCAGTCGATTTAGTAATAAGGTCTGAAAGATTTGGTTGAGGGAGGCGGAGGACGTATCCCAATAAGAAGATTACTCCAATCCTTTTTAATTTTCTTAAGAAAATTGTTTTATCGAACTTGGAATCGAAGGTTTTGCTTGTGGAAAGAATAAATGTAAAACCGGAAGCAAAAAGAAATGAAGGGGCAACAAGACCATTAATGAAATTTAATAATCCAAACCACGGTGCTTCCTTATAAACGGGAAGTAAAAGGGGATTAAATACGTGAGTCTCAATCATCATTAATAGAACTAATCCCTTAAGAAGATCGATAAAAACCAATCTGTCCGATTGTTTCTTTTCCATACAAATTTGCTCCGAATTAGATTATTAAGTTAATAAATCTTAATCTTTTTTGTATTTTTATTAATTAGAAATTTTTGAGGGAAGATTGAAAATTTTAGTTACCGGAGGAGCCGGTTATATAGGCAGTCATTTTGTAAAGCATCTTATTTCTAATGGAATTGATGTCGAGGTTTTAGATAATCTTAGCCGAGGACACGAAGAAGCAGTCCCGAAGCAAGTCAAATTATATAAAGTCGATTTACTTGATTACGATAAATTAAATGAAGCAATCAAAGAATCCCAAGCAGATGCGGTGGTTCATTTCGCAGCTTTCGCTTATGTTGGTGAATCGGTTGAAAATCCGGGTTTGTATTATCAAAATAATGTGGTCGGAAGTATTAATTTAATTAAAGCTGTTCATGAAGCAGAAATTAAAAAATTTGTATTTTCTTCCACATGTTCGTTATATGGCAATCCATTAAAAGTACCAATATCAGAAGAAGAAAGTGTAAAACCGATTAATCCTTATGCAAATACAAAATACGTTATTGAAATGGTACTTAAAGATTTTGATTTTGCTTATGGGTTGAAGTCGCTTTGTTTGCGATACTTTAATGCTGCGGGATGCGATTTTGATGGAGTGATTGGAGAGAGCCACGAACCGGAACCACATCTTATCCCAATAGTACTGGATGCAGCGTTAGGAATAAGAAAATCGGTAAAAGTATTCGGCGATGATTATAATACTCCCGATGGCACTTGTATCAGGGACTATATACATGTAAATGATTTGGCAGATGCTCATTTGAAAGCTTTAGAATATCTATTTAATAGTGGCGAATCAACGGTTATAAACCTTGGAACAGGCTCAGGCTATTCGGTTAAAGAGATTATCAATTCGGCTTTAAAAGTTACCGGACTTGATATACCATTCGAAATTGTGGGAAGAAGAGCCGGAGACCCCGATGTACTTGTAGCAGACAATAAAAAAGCAAAAAATATTCTTGGATGGGAACCAAAAATCGGTTTAGAAGGTGTTCTCTCATCCGCATTTAATTGGCAAAAAAACAAAAAGTATTAGAACATGAAAATTGAAAAAACAGATATCAAAGATATTTTATTAATTACACCTGATGTTTATGAAGATAGCCGTGGATTCTTTTTTGAATCATATAATAAACAAAAATTTATTAATGAAGGATTGGAGATAAATTTCGTTCAGGATAATTTTTCAAAGTCGGTGAAAGGAACAATAAGAGGATTGCATTATCAGATTGAACCTAAACCTCAGGGGAAACTTTGTCAAGTAATAACCGGAAGAGTTTTGGATGTTGCTGTGGACATAAGAAAAAGTTCTTCTACATTTGGAAAATATTATGCTATTGAACTTTCGAGTAAAAACAAAATGCAATTATGGATACCCCCCGGATTCGCTCATGGATTTGAAGTTCTTGAAGAGGATACAATTTTTCATTATAAATGCAGCGGAACGTATAGCAAAGAGCATGAAAGAGCAATATTATTTAGCGACCCACAAATTGGGATTAACTGGTCATCGAGTGATCCGATAGTTTCTGAAAAAGATAAAATAGCAGTAACATTAGATAAACAAAAAGATTTATTCATTTAAGGAGGGCTTAATGAATCTATCAGTAATTGGATCCGGTTATGTCGGATTAGTAAGTGCAACATGTTTTGCCGAGATGGGTAATAATGTGATATGCGTAGATAACGATAAAGAAAAACTTGCCAAGATGAATGAGGGGATTGTAACAATTTATGAACCGGGATTAGAAATATTATTTTTAAGAAACATAGTAAAGAAGCGACTTGTTTTTACCGATGATTTGGAATATGCGGTTATAAATTCCGAATTTATTTTTCTTAGTCTCCCCACACCGCAATCCGAAGACGGTTCTGCAGATCTTTCTCACGTAATGGAAACTACAGGTAAGATCGGAGAGATATTAAAAAAAGGGGGCGATAAAGAATTTAAGATTATCGTAAATAAAAGTACCGTACCAGTTGGCACTTCGCAGAAAGTAACAGAGATATTAAAAAAGCATGGATTGAAAAATTTTGAAGTGGCATCGAACCCTGAATTTTTGAAAGAGGGTTATGCAGTAGAAGATTTCATGAAGCCGGATAGAATTGTAATAGGAGCGAAAACAAAAGAAGTATTTCAAAAAATGCGTGAACTTTATGAGCCGTTTGTAAGGCAAGGTAATCCGATATTAGAGATGGATCCGGAGAGCTCTGAAGTAACAAAATATGCTTCTAATTCATATTTGGCGATGCGAATAACCTTTATGAATGAGCTGGCAAATTTCTGCGAAAAAGCAGGGGCGAATGTCGATTTAGTAAGAAGAGGAATGGGTTCTGATACTAGAATTGGTAAGCGTTTTCTCTTCCCCGGAATCGGTTATGGCGGTTCATGTTTTCCTAAAGACGTGAATGCTTTGATAAAAACTTCTTCCGAGCATGATTCTACGATGAGTATTTTAGTTACAGTGGATAAAATTAATAAAGCACAAAAACATGTAATCGTAAAAAAAGTAAAAGAGCATTTCGGTGATTTAGCAGGTAAGAAATTTGCTATTTGGGGTTTATCATTTAAGCCAAATACTGATGATATGAGAGAAGCTCCGGCTGTAATTATCATAAATGAACTACTTAAAGCAGGCGCTGTAATTTCCGTATATGATCCTGCTGCTATGGAAAATTCAAAATTATATCTAAAAGATAGCGTAACATATAACGAAGACCAATACGAAGCATTATCAGATAGCGATGCTCTTTTAGTGCTTACCGAATGGAACGAATTTAGAAATCCGGACTATGAAAAAATAAAATCGATATTAAAGAATCCGGTTTTATTCGATGGGCGTAATATTTATGAACCAAATAGAATGGGTGAATTGGGATTTACTTATTATAGTATCGGTAGGCAGACAGTAAAATAAGTTGACGATATAGATTTTTCCCTAATAAGGGTTCAGTTTACTGAATTCTATTTGTCATATCATGTTATAAATTTGTATTTATGAGTATATCTTTTGAGATGTACTATGAAAGTATAACTAACTTTTGCTGAAATACATTATGACATGTTAAATATGACAAGGTTCTAAATTGGTCAGTAGTAATTACATTATAAAAATATACAGCAGAGATCATCTCTCTGCCATATATTTTAATAATCTTATCTACCTAATACCTTTTCGTAGTACTCTATATATTTTGGAAGGATTAAATTTTTATCAAAACTTTCGACAGATCTTTTTCGCGAATTAGAAGAGAAATTTTTGTATTTCTTTTCGTTTGTTAAGAGATCGATGCTATATTTTGCCATTCGATCAATATCACCTATTTCGGCTATAAAACCGGTTTCATTATGAATAACTAATTCCGGTAATCCCCCGACACTTGAACTTACTACTGGTAATCCACATGCCATTGCCTCGAGGGCAGAGAGACCGAAACTTTCAGATTGGGAGGGCATTAAGAAAAGGTCTGCAGCACTTAATAGTTCAGCAAGTCCATCTTGTTTGCCTAAGAAAATCACATCTTTTTGGAGACCTAGTTCACGAGCTAGACGTTCGCATTCGCTTCTGTCCGGTCCGTCTCCTATTAATACCAATTTAGCAGGAATGGCATTTTTTACTTTTTCAAGAATTCGAATTGTATCAGTTACTCTTTTAACGGGTCTAAAATTTGAAGTATGGATTAGAATTTTTTCTCCATTTGGCGCAACGTGCGAACGTAATAATTCATTTTCTGTTTTTTTATAATTATCAGTATCAATAAAATTATAAATAACTTCAATCTCTTTATTAATATTATAATTCGTAAGAGTTTTTTCTTTAAGATAGCGGGAAACGGTTGTAACGCCATCGCTCTCTTCAATACTAAATTTTACTAAGGGCATAAATGATGGTTCCAGTCCAACTAATGTAATATCCGTCCCGTGAAGAGTTGTAATAAATTTAATATCTTTACCCGATTTCTGAATTACTTTTTTTGCTAAGTATGCGCTCATTGCGTGAGGGATAGCGTAATGAACATGCATCAAATCCAAATTTTCGTATTCAATTACTTCCACCATTTTACTAGTTAGTGCTAATGCATAAAGAGAATGTTCAAAGAGAGGATAATTGCTCACTTCCACTTCGTGAAAATAAATTTTCTCAACGAAACGATTAAGCCGATGAGGCAGGGCATAGCTAATAAAATGGACTTCATGACCCTTAGCAGCTAAAGCAAGTCCTAATTCGGTAGCCACAACTCCGCTTCCGCCATAAGTTGGATAACAAGTAATTCCTATTTTCATTTCAACACTTCTCTATTTTTTTCGTAAATTCAATAATCGTATTAATCAAAATAACTGTTTTTAATTTAGAAAATAAATATAAGAATTAAATTAAGATATGACATCAGTTGAAAAATTAATAAAAACAAGAATATTAATAGTAGGAGCAACGGGAATGCTCGGGCAGAGGATTGCTCAATTTTATAAAAATCAAAATGAAATTGAATTATTATGTGTTTCCGCAGAGGATAGCTATTTTGAATCCGATATCAATTATGAACAGATGGATATTACTGATAAAAATAGTGTTAAGAAAATAATATTAGATTTTTTCCCCGATGTAGTAATTAATGCTGCTGCTTATACTAATGTGGATAAGGCAGAAACGGAGAAAGAACTTGCTTGGAAAATTAATGTTACGGGAGTGGAGCATCTAGCATTATATTCATGGACAATCGATGCGCAACTGATTCATATCTCGACAGATTATGTTTTTGATGGCAAAGAAGGTCCTTATTCCGAGATAGATATACCTTCTCCGGTGGGATATTATGGAAGAACAAAAATGGCAAGCGAAAACTCTATTAAAATTTCAGGTGTTAGAGCAGCCATAATCAGAACAAATGTCCTATATGGTCCGGCAAAGTATGGAAGACCGGATTTTGTTAAATGGGTAATCGATTCCCTAAAAAATAAAAAAGAGATTAATATTGTAACAGACCAGTACAATAACCCTACATATATCGATGATATCGTCTCTGCTATTAATAGCTTAATTGAATTGAAAAAAGAGGGAGTATATAATATAGCCGGAGACGAAGTATTAAATCGGTATGAATTTACATTAAGGATTGCAGATTATTTCGGATTAGATAAAAAATTAATTAATCCAATAAAGACAAAAGAATTAAATCAACCTGCACCCCGCCCATTAAAATCAGGACTAATTACTCTTAAGGCACAGATTGAATTAGGATATAAGCCGAGAAAGATTGAAGAGACATTTAAACTATTTAAAGAAGAGCTAAATATTTGATAAAAATCAGTTTAAATAATAAAAAAAATATTATATTTGAGGGTGGGATTGGGAATCACAAAATTTAAAATCAAATAAGACAAGATATATTTCAATAACTAAATAAGGAGGGTAAATGAGAAAATTAGTGTTAACAATCGCGTTGTTTTTTGCAGTTGGATACTTTTCACATGTATTGGCTCAAACGCAGAGTGGGTCTTTTTTCTTTAATCAGGAATCAAAGGGTTTTACCTTAGATAAAAATGAAGGTAAGAGAGTTGTTGAATATGAAATCAACTTTAATAAACCTTTCGATAAAAAACCAAAAGTTGTTCTTTCTACTACATTATTAGATGCAGCAAAAGATACAAAAATCAGATACTCGATATCTGCATCAGGTGTTTCACGTGATGGGTTTGTGTTAAAGGCTGAAGTGTGGGGAGATACACAGCTTACCGGTATCGGTGGCTATTGGTTAGCCCATATTGAAGAATAATTGATCTATTTTAAGATTGGTAGCCGCATTCTGAATTAAGTTTGCGGCTATTTTTATTTTAAATAAAACTAGAGTTTGCCTTTTATTACATCTCAAAGTAATTTTCCTTATTAAGTAAAAATGAAAAGATTTTATGATTGACGGAAATATCAGATTATTAGCTGCAATAATGTTCACAGATATGGTTGGTTATACGGCTTTAATGCAGGAAGATGAAGATAAAGCTATTTTTTTAAGAGAGAAGCATCGAAAAATTTTAGAAAAAACTATCCCTCTATATCAAGGAAGAATACTTCAGTATTATGGAGATGGCACTTTGAGCATATTTGGAAGTGCCATTGAAGCAGTACGTTGCTCGATTGATATACAAAAGGAACTTCAAGCATCTCCTAAAATTCCGATTAGAGTAGGAATACATATCGGGGATGTAGTATATGAAGACGATGGTATTTTCGGAGATGGTGTTAATATTGCCTCGCGTATTGAATCCCTCGGCATTGAAGGCGGAGTATTAATCTCGGATAAAATTTATGATGAAATTAAAAATCATCCGGAGTTCCAAACCGCTTCTCAAGGTTTATTTGAATTAAAAAATGTTAGAAGACCAATAGAAATATTTGCTTTGACTAATAAAGGATTAGCTGTTCCCAAACCAGATGAATTAAAATTAAAAACAAAAACTTCATTCAAAAGTATTGCAGTACTTCCATTTGTAAATATGAGTAGTGATAAAGAGAATGAGTTTTTTAGCGATGGAATAACTGAAGACTTATTAAACGCTCTCTCAAAAGTGGAAGGGCTTCAGGTTACTTCTCGAACTTCTGCTTTCGCATTCAAAGGAAAAAATATTGATATAAGGGAGATAGGGAAGCAGTTGAATGTCAGTTCGGTACTTGAAGGTAGTGTACGTAAAGCAGGTAATAGAGTTAGGATTACAGCGCAATTAATAAATACAATTGATGGATATCATATTTGGTCAGAATCATTTGATAGAGAGTTGGAAGATATATTTGCAGTTCAAGATGAAATTTCAAAAAGAATTTCGAATATACTTAGAGAGAAACTAACCATAAATGAATTATCGCAACCATTAGTCAAAAAATATACAAGCAATATTAATGCATATAGTATATATCTGAAAGGATTATACTATTGGAACAAATTCACTCCCGAGATGACATCAAAGGCAATAGATATGTTCAATCAAGTCATTCAACTCGAGCCGGAATTTTCTCTATCTTATGCAAGACTATCGGGATGTTATACATATCTCGGAGCAACGGGGATAATGAAACCGGAACTGGCATATCCAAGAGCTAAGGACTTAGCTTATAAAGCTTTGGATATGGATAACACTTTAGAAGACTGCCATCTTGCTATCGGTATGGTAAAGTTTTTTTATGAATGGGATTTTGAAGGTGCCGAATCCTCTTTCCTAAAGGCACTTGAAATTAATTCTGGCTATGGAACGGCGTATTTATATTATTCAATGTTCCTAAGCGGAATGCACAGACTAAAAGAAGCGAAGAATTTTGCTGAGAAAGCCGCCGCTTTGGACCCTCTTTCACCTGTAATATTAGATAATTATGCAGATACATTAATGTATAATGGTAATTTTGAGGATGCTAATCATTATTATCAAAAGACTCTGGATATTGATCCTTCATTCAGAAATGCGCTCTATGGTATTGGATGGAATAGTTATTATCAAGGTGATTTAGAAAAATCTCTTCAGATATTCGAAAAAGTAATTAATCAAGTCGGACATCCACTAAAAGGACTTACAACCTACGGTTTTATTTGTGCCAAATTAGGGTTAAAAGAAAAAGCACTGGAAGTAATAACGAAAACAAAAGAAAGAGAACTATTAGAACCTGAAACTTCAATGACAATGGATTTTGCAGTTTTATATGCTGGAATAGAAGATTGGGAAAATGTATTTAAATACCTTGAAAAGGCATTTATAGAAAAGAATGGTGGTTTACTTTTCCTTTGGTCTCCGATTTATATGAAGATTCATAATACCGAGAGATTTAATAACTTACTTCAGAGAATAGGATTAAAATATAATCTTACGGATGCAATGTCAGATTAATTAATAGAGTTCTATTCATGAGACCAGATTATTTCTTACAATAAAAATAATTCGGATTAGAAGCTCTTTCTCCAGCTTCTCATAAGGAATCCGGTTATTAATAAAGCTAAACCAATAAGAATAATTTTAGCGTAAGCTTCGGGATAATAGTAATAACCACCGATAGCAACGGGAGCTTGCTGAGCCTCAAGCGCATAATAATTTTCTCCACGAACCACTTCCACTTTATAACTAAAATTAATAAGTCCATAGACAAGCAAAACACTTCCTTGAAGGAAACAGACCAAATCAACTAAGGCAAATACTATGGTGGACATAATATGAGTCATTTTATCCTCAAACTAATGGTTAGTACCCACGAGAGGATTCGAACCTCCGACCAACAGTTTAGGAAACTGCTGCTCTATCCTGCTGAGCTACGTGGGCATAATAATAAAATCATAAACTGTAATATAAAAAAAATCTACTATTCTAATCCTGAAAGATCTTAATAAAGAGAAATAGTAAATAAGATTTCTTTAAATTGAATTTCGATGTCTTTTTTTATAATTTTCTTTATTGAATACAATTAAAAAGGAGTTATAAATGACTACAATAGTAGATGTGTGGGCAAGAGAGATACTTGATTCAAGAGGAAACCCAACTGTGGAAGTGGAAGTAACCTTAGAAGGTGGGGCAGTTGGAAGAGCAGCAGTTCCAAGCGGTGCTTCGACTGGTGAATTTGAAGCATGTGAATTACATGATGGTGATGATTCTCGTTATAATGGAAAAGGATGCCAAAAAGCAGTTGATAACGTAAATAATAGAATCGCTGATGAATTAGAAGATTTTGATGCTACCGAACAGGTGGCTATCGATAAATTATTAATCGATTTAGATGGAACACCAAATAAATCAGAATTAGGTGCAAATGCAATATTGGGTGTGTCACTTGCATGCGCTAAAGCATCTGCCGAAGCTTATGGAATGCCACTTTATAAATATATCGGCGGAATAAATGCAAAAACATTACCTGTTCCGATGATGAATATTTTGAATGGCGGTAAGCATGCCGATAATAATGTCGATTTTCAAGAATTCATGGTTATGCCTGCAGGTGCTGAATCATTTTCAGAAGCTTTAAGAATGGGCACGGAAACTTTCCATGCTCTCAAATCAGTATTAAAGAAAAAAGGATATAATACAGCGGTTGGTGATGAAGGTGGTTTTGCACCTAACTTAAAATCGAATGAAGAGGCTCTAGAAGTAATCCTCCAAGCTATTGATAAAGCAGGCTATAAAGCCGGCAGAGATATTTTCATTGCTTTAGACCCGGCAGCAAGTGAAATGTGGGATAATGAGAAAAAAGAATATTATTTCTTTAAGTCAGATAAATCATATTTAGCACCTGAAAAAATGGTTGATTATTGGGCTAATTGGATTAAGAACTATCCAATAATTTCACTTGAAGATGGTATGAGTGAATTTGATTGGGCTGGTTGGAAATTATTAACCGATAAAGTAGGCAATAAGACACAATTAGTTGGAGACGATCTTTTCGTTACTAATACTCAATTTTTAGCTAAAGGAATAGAAACCGGTACAGCTAATGCAATTTTAATTAAAGTTAATCAGATTGGAACATTGACTGAGACATTAGATGCAATTGAAATGGCTAAGAATGCTGGTTATAAATCGGTAATAAGCCACCGTTCAGGTGAAACTGAAGATACTACAATCGCCGATATTGCAGTCGCTACAAATGCAGGTCAAATTAAAACTGGTTCGGCAAGCAGAACAGATAGAATTGCAAAATATAATCAGTTATTAAGAATCGAAGAAGAATTGGGATTAGAAGGTATATTCCCGGGTCTTGCAGCAATTAATTGTAAAGTTGAATAAAAAGAAAAGTAATATATTAACTGTAAAAAAAGAGCACCAACCGGTGCTCTTTTTTTCCCTATTCATAAAAATGAGGTATGCATGATTCCGAAAACAATTCAGGAATTAGAAAAGTATATCAAAACAAATAATGTCGAATTTATTGATCTAAAGTGTATCGACTTAACGGGAAGACTCCACCATATTTCGCTCCCCACCTATCCGGGAATATTCAAAAAACTTGTTTCCGAAGGTGTCGGTTTTGATGGTTCAAGTTATGGATTTAGAAAAGTAGAAAATAGCGATATGATATTAATTCCGGATTTAACAACCGGAACGATTGATCTATTCCGAGAATCACCAACATTAAGTTTTTATTCCAATATTGTATTGACCGATGAGAAGAGGAGTCGATTTTCTCAAGATGGAAGATACATTGCAGCTAAAGCCGAAAAATTATTAAAAGAAGTAACCGGATGCGATACATCATTATGGGGACCGGAATTTGAATTTTATATTTTCTCTAAAGTAGATTATGATACTAGGACTGCTTCGTCATACTATAATGTAGAACATGCAGAGGAATTTTATAAAAAAGCATATCATGCAGCTAATCCATTTGATATTTATGATGATTTCAGAGACGAAGCATGCAAGCTTCTTAAGAAGGCAGGTATTAGCGTTAAATACCATCATCATGAAGTTGGAGAAAGAGGACAGCAAGAGATTGAAACAAATTTCAGTAGTCTTCTTCAAACAGGTGATAATATAGTAACCGCAAAATATGTTCTCTTTAATTATGCAAGAGAGAAAAATCTATTTATCACCTTTATGCCAAAGCCAATGTATCAGCAGGCAGGCAATGGATTACATTTGCACATGTATCTGACAAAAAATGGAAAGAACGCATTTTACAAAAAAGGCGAATATGGAAATGTAAATGAACTGGGAAGATTTTTTATCGGAGGGATGCTTAAACATGCTCCAGCACTTGCTGCATTTACGAATCCAAGTACAAATTCATATAAGCGATTAGTTCCGGGATTTGAAGCTCCGGTGGCATTGACTTACGGAATGGGAAATAGAGCATCGGCAATCAGAATACCAAATTACGTTTCCAATCCGGAGGAGACACGATTTGAATACCGTCCGCCTGATGCTACAATTAATCCGTATCTATGTATGTCTGCGATGCTTCTTGCAGGAATCGATGGTGTAATTAATAAAATTGATCCGGTAAAAGAAGGTTTTGGACCGTTTGATAAAAATATAATGGATGCTTCATTCGAAGGTAAAATAAAATTCTTACCAAGGAATTTAGATGAAGCTTTGGATGCATTAAACGAAGATTTTGCATTCCTTGAAAGAGGCGGAATTTTCACCGATGAATTATTAAGTCAATGGCAAAAAACCAAACATGAAGAAATAAAAGCTATTGGTACGATGCCGCATCCGTTTGAATATAAAATGTATTTTAATTTATAGGATTATATGCCCTTTATAGGTGAATTTGCCGCAATACTAACGGCAGTATTATGGTCGGGTACTGCGATTGCCTTTTCTGAAGCTTCTATTAGAATAGGTTCTTTTTATGTTAATGTAACCAGATTAATTTTTGCCGTAGTATATCTTACACTTACGATTTTGATATTTGGTTTGGATATAAGTTTATCGGGTAGCCAGATTTTTTATTTATTCGGAAGTGGTGTAGTGGGTTTAGTATTAGGGGACACATATTTATTTAAAGCATATCAGCATATTGGGGCACGCCTCAGTATGCTGCTTATGTCTTCATCTCCGGCTATGGCTGCTCTTCTAGCTTATTTCTTCCTAGGCGAAACTATTTCGATTCTTGGAATAATCGGAATGTTTGTTACTGCTGCAGGTATTGCGATGGTTGTTTTTCAAAGGCAGGAAGTACCGAGTACTACTTATAAAATCGATTATTCCGGAATTGTATTCGGATTGATTGGAGCACTTGGACAGGCGGGTGGTTTAATATTAGCAAAGAAAGCATTCAATGAAGGTGATGTTAATGGATTCGTAGCGGCATTTTTTAGAATTGTATCCGCTTTGATTATTCTTTATCCTCTTACGATGATGACGAAAAAATTTATTAAACCGATAGAAAAATTTAAGTCAAATAAACCGGCTTTAGTTTTTACGATAATAGGTTCTATTATTGGACCGTTTCTTGGAATTACGTTTAGTTTAATCTCTATAACTTATGCAAAGGTTGGAATAGCTTCTACGCTAATGGCAACAGTTCCGATAATAATGCTCCCGATGGTTAAGTATTATTATAAAGAGAAATTGTCGGCGATGTCGATTGCGGGCGCATTTATTGCTGTGGCAGGGATAATGGTTCTTTTTTTACGTTAATTAAATTCATTTACCGAATAGAAAAGTTAGCGGTATGTGAAGCCTTCTAGCCCAATATGATTCCGAGTGGTGAGCATCTTTCTCAAAATGATATAAAAGATTTTTACCGCATTGCATATCTTTATTTTTTAGAATTAAAGCCATCTTCATGTTATCAAAAATCAATTCCTTCTCACCCTTTCCGCAATCAAGATAAATTTTTAGATCGTCTAAATTTTTATTTTCCGGTTCTAAAAAGACTCTTTTTCTATTTATCCAAAATGAATTAGAAAGGCAACCGGCTTTCCCAAAAATTTTCGGAAAATTCATAATTAATTGGAAAGAAAATAAACCTCCCATAGAAGAACCAATAGTACATGTATTAGCCGGATCAGTTTTTGTTCGATAATTTTCGTCAATAAATCTTTTTAATTCGTTGATTAAAAACGATGAATAATTTAGACCTTTTGCTGAATATAAATTATATTCTTCGATACGGTCTTTAGAATTATTAATTCCAACTACAATTACCTCTTCTATTTTTTTCTCAAAAATTAATTTGCTAATAATTTTATCTACATTCCAAGTGATTCCTGAATAAGAAGTTCTGGGGTCGAATAAATTTTGACCGTCATGCATATAGATTACCGGATATCTTTTAGAACCGGATTGATAGGATGGGGGAAGCCATACTAAAATATCCCTTTCATTTTTTAAGTGAGAACTATAAAATTCATGGTGGTAATTTAGAGAACCGATTATATCGGAGGAATTATCGTTTATTATCATCTCCAAAATTATGCAAGTCAAAATTAAATATCTATTTTAAATCACATTTCTTAAGAAATTTATTTATTACATTATTTGTGAGATTAATCAAAGCTTCTTGTTATATACAAATTGCTTTATTAAATTAGTGTATTAATTTAAGTCATTTTCTCGAAAAGAGACTTATTCGCATTTATAATTAGCTTTTTTTTCAAAGAAAAGGTACTAATTCTTGGTACTGTTTTTGAAAGCAATAAGGTAAATAAACTAAATGAAAGAACCAATATGGAATTATTGGATATAGTATATACTGTGCTGATTGGTGGTTTTTCACTATTATTAACGGTAATAATAGTGTCGTGGATTTTCTCAAAATCGAAGCGAGTAGAAAATCCATTATTAAAGGAACAGGTAAATCCGGCACCTAAAATTAAAGTGAAGGCTACACACTCATCGCGAGATAATTATCGTATTAATTCCGGCAATTCACCCATGATTTTTCCAATTGAGAATCATCCTTCGAGACCTGTAAAAATAATTAGAAAAGAAAAACATATTACAGAGGAAGAAATTCCTAACCGTTATATTAGCAGAGAAAATGTACCAAGTCAAAAACGTTACCAAGTAGTAAATGAAGAGATAAAGAAGACGGGTATTTCAAAAATAGCCAATTTTTATTTTTGATAAATTAGAATATAATCTAAAGCTCCGGGATTAGTCTCGGAGCTAAGCCAAATAGCTATCTTCTCCTCATTAAATAATTAAGTCTAATGCCTCCCCAAAAATTGAAAATCAAAATAAAATAGAATAAGATTGATAAAACTATCAGTCTTTCTTAAATTTAGAGAACATTTATAATCAAATAATAAGAAGAAGAATGAAAATTTGTGATATATTAAAACCCGATAAGATAATTGCCTCGATGAAGAGCACGGAAAAGGAAGAATCAATAAACGAATTAATTGATCTTTTCGTTGGCGATGATAAAGTAAAGGATGTGGAACAGATGCGTTCTGCAGTAATCGAAAGAGAAAAAATAATGTCCACCGGAGTAGGAAAAGGATTTGCGATACCACATGCAAAAACAAACGGCGTAAATGAAATAGTTGCCGCATTTGGAAAGCTTGATAAGCCGATAGATTTTGAAGCACTTGACAGTAACCCCGTTAATCTAATTTTCTTACTCATTGGTAAAGAGAATCTTGTAGGACCACATATCAAATTACTTAGCCGAATTTCCAGAATGATGAACAAAGATGAATTCCGTGAGAACTTATCTAAAGCAAAAACAGCAGAAGAGATTTATAAAATATTTGATGACGAAGAAAAACAATATTTTGAAATAGTATAGAGAACTGATGATTAAGGCAATTACGGGCACAAATGATATCCTATCTGAGGATAGTTATAAATGGAGAGAATTAGAGAAACTTGTTAATAAAGTAATGAGTTTATATAATTATAAAGAGATCAGAACACCGATATTTGAAGAGACAGCACTTTTTTCACGCGGTATAGGAGATGCTACCGATATTGTAAGTAAGGAGATGTATTCATTTATTGATAGAAGCGGAGTTAGTCTCACCTTAAAACCCGAGATGACTGCATCAGTTGCACGTGCATTTATTGAGCATTCATTAGATAAAAAACAAAGTTTAAGTAAGTTATACTATATTTCTCCAATGTTCAGACAGGAGAGACCACAAGCGGGTAGGTTCAGGCAGTTTCATCAGTTTGGCGCAGAAGCAATCGGAAGCCAAAGTCCGCTCCTTGATGCCGAAATGATAATTATCGCTTATGATATTTTTGCAAAGATTGGATTGACGAATTTAAAAGTAAAAATTAATTCTCTTGGTGTAACCGAATCGCGCGAAGTATATAAAGATAAACTAAAAGAATATTTACTTCCTCATTTTAATAATCTTTCCGAAGACAGTAAAAAAAGATTCGATACAAATATTTTACGTATCTTCGACAGCAAGGATGATAAAGACCAATCGATAATGAGAGATGCTCCTTTATTAATGGATTATTTAGATAATATAAGTCTAGAACATTTTCATATAGTAAAAGAGGTATTAGAAAAATCAAACGTTCCTTATGAAGTGGATCCGAAACTTGTACGCGGATTAGACTATTACTGTCATACAACATTTGAAATAGTAAGCGGCAGTGTAGGCTCACAGAGTGCTTTATGCGGGGGCGGCAGATACGATGGATTGATCGAGCAATTAGGCGGCAAACCTGCTCCGGGGGTTGGTTTTGCAGCAGGAATTGAAAGATTATTATTAGCCTGTAAGAACGAAAATGTATTTGATATCAAAGAAGACCCACTCGATGTTTATATTATACTTCTTGATTCCGAACTAAAAAATAAGGCATTTGAAGCAATGCTTGAATTAAGGAGAGATGGGCTAAAAGCAGATGCGGATTATCTATCGCGTAGTATAAAAGCACAAATGAGAGAAGCAAATAAATACAACTCTAGATTCACTCTTTTTGTCGGGGGAGATGAATATAAGAATGGAGAATATTTATTAAAAGATATGTCCGAAGGAAATCAATTCTTGTTCAAGACTTCTGATATGAAAGGATTAATAAAGAAAATAAGAGAATAGAATGCCTCTAAAGAAGCCGACCGATATTCCGAGATTACCTCGGGCACGAGAAAAAAAAGGAATATCTGCTTTAGAAGCTATTCCTAAAAAGAAACCTGATAAAAAAGAATATATAATTAAAGGTTTCTTTAGTTACGAACCAATCACACAAAAACAATTCTTGGTATTTGCAGTAGAGACTGTAACCGAATTTACAAGTTTTGCTTATGAGATATCTTTAGAGACATTTAAGGAAAATGGTGAATATTATATTGTTCTTATGGGTCTGAAAGCAAAGACTAATATAATTCCGCAAGTAATGCCGGCAAGAACTGAAATAAAAATTGAAGATCTTAATGGTGATTTTAAGATAAACATATTAAAAAAAGATGGAGCAATTAATTCAGCTCATTTTTATGCTAACGTCTTTAATAAGGAATTAATATTAAAAGAGAAATCGGTTCCAAAGAAAAAGAACAATCGTTTCTTCTGTGATTTTGAAATAGCGAATAAAGAATTTTCATTTAGGGATATTAATTAAAGATGCAAAAAATTTATGGACGTAAACCGGTACTTGAGGCTATTCTTTCAGGTAAAGAGATAGAGCAAATATATGTTGCCTTTGGTCAAAGAGGAGAGGCGATTGATAAAATATTTTCTGAAGCAAAAAAACGAGGAATAAAAATTAGTCAAGCAAGTCTTCAAAAGTTTCAAGCAGCTTCATCGAATCCGAATACTCAAGGCGTTTATGCCATTGCAGCCGAAAATAGATATTATGATGTAGAAGATTTGATTCAATTCTCTAAAGAAAAGAAATACCCATTGATATTGATGTTAGATTCCATTCAGGATACTCATAATCTTGGCGCAATTCTTAGGAGTGCCGCATGTGCAGGAGTTGATGGTGTTATAACTACTATAAATAATAGTGCGCCGATTAATGAGACAGTGGAAAAGACTTCTGCCGGAGCAGTTTCACATCTTAAAATTGCACGAGTTGGAAATTTAATTCACGCAATTGAGAAATTAAAAAGTGCCGGCTTTTGGGTTGCAGGTTCTACGCTTGGAAAGGATTCTAAAGATTATCGCACTGTTGATTATAAATCTCCCATTGCCCTTATAATGGGAAATGAAGAGAAGGGTATTAGAAGACTTGTAGCGGAGAATTGCGATCACTTAATAAAGATCGATATGCCCGGAAAATTCGATTCGCTGAATGTTTCTGTGGCAACTGGAATTATCCTTTTCGAAATCCTCCGCAGCCGCTCGGTTTAATCATCGAGGGAATGAAAAAAAGCTTTTATTATTACAAATGTTACCATAGAAATTCCTAAGGGAAAATATATGGTCATTAATCTTGACTTTTTTATCAAGATTCAATAATTTTGGATATAGAAAAACGAAAGGATAGCAATGGAAGAAATTAAGACCAATGGTCTGCAAGAAAAAGATGAAATTTCGGAAGATATGCAATTACTAAATGATGTAACGAAAAATGAGTATAAATGGGGTTTTATAACGGATATCGAATCCGACACAGCTCCTAAAGGATTAAATGAAGAGATAGTTCGTTTTATTTCTCTTAAAAAAGGAGAACCGGAATGGATGACAGAATGGAGATTGAAGGCTTTTAGACATTGGCAAACGATGGAAGAGCCGAAATGGCCAAATGTAAAATATCCTAAGATCGATTTTCAGGATATTATTTATTATTCAGCACCAAAGAAGAAACCGCAGTTAAATAGTTTAGATGAAGTTGACCCTGAATTATTAAAGACATTTGAGAAATTAGGGATACCTCTCGAAGAGCAGAAAATTCTTTCGGGAGTGGCGGTAGATGCGGTTTTCGATTCTGTTTCAGTGGCTACTACTTTTAAAGAGACATTAAAGGAAAAAGGAATAATTTTTTCTTCCGTATCCGAAGCATTAAAAGATCATCCGGAATTGGTAAAAAAATATCTCGGTTCGGTAGTTCCTTATACTGATAATTATTATGCAGCTTTAAATGCAGCAGTTTTTAGTGATGGTTCGTTTGTTTATATCCCAAAAGGTGTCAGATGCCCGATGGAATTATCTACATATTTTAGAATAAATAATGAAGAAACCGGGCAGTTCGAAAGAACATTAATAATTGCAGAAGACGATTCCTACGTTAGTTATCTAGAAGGTTGTACAGCACCAATAAGAGACACAAATCAATTGCATGCAGCAGTAGTGGAACTTGTTATATTAGAAAATGCAGAGATAAAATACTCAACAGTTCAGAATTGGTATCCAGGTAATAGCGAAGGCAAAGGCGGTATATATAATTTTGTAACAAAAAGAGCAGCATGTCGAGGCAATCATTCAAAAGTATCATGGACACAAGTGGAAACGGGATCGGCGGTAACATGGAAATATCCAAGCTGCATTCTTCAAGGGGATTATTCGGTAGGTGAATTTTATTCGGTTGCCGTTACAAATAATTTTCAGCAGGCGGATACCGGAACTAAGATGATTCACTTAGGAAAGAATACTTCAAGTACAATTATTTCAAAAGGTATTTCAGCCGGAAAGAGTAATAATTCATATAGAGGATTAGTAAAAGTAGCTAAGAAAGCAGATAATGCACGTAATTTTACTCAGTGTGATTCGATGTTAATGGGTGATAAATGTGGTGCTCACACATTCCCATATATTGAGATAGAAAACGATACGGCAAGAGTGGAACATGAAGCTACCACTTCTAAAGTAGGCGAAGACCAAATATTTTATTTAAACCAAAGAGGGATCTCCACCGAAGATGCCGTGAATATGATCGTAAATGGATTCTGTAAAGAAGTATTCAATGAACTTCCAATGGAGTTTGCAGTGGAGGCACAGAAACTTTTGGCAATAAGTCTCGAAAGCTCGGTCGGTTAATTACAAAAATTGAAAAATAAGAGGAAAAAATGTTAGTAATAAAAAATCTTAAAGCGAACGTAGAAGGTAAGGAAATATTAAAGGGAATAAATTTAGAAATAAAAGCCGGTGAAGTCCACGCAATAATGGGACCGAACGGATCGGGGAAAAGTACTCTGGCGAATGTACTTGCAGGGAACGGAGGATATGAAGTAACGGAAGGCGAAATATATTTTGAGGGAAAAGACTTAGTAGAACTAGCTCCCGAAGATAGAGCGCGAGAAGGAGTATTTCTTGCATTTCAATATCCAATCGAAATACCCGGAATAAGCAATGCTACTTTTTTGAAAACTGCATTAAATGAAGTAAGAAAATATAATGGTCAACCGGAAGCTACACCAAAAGAATTTATGGAATTATTGAGAGAAAAATCCGGTGTACTTGGAATGGATCCACAGTTTATCAGTCGCTCGGTAAATGTAGGTTTTTCGGGAGGTGAGAAAAAAAGAAACGAGATTCTTCAGATGCTAATGCTACAGCCGAAACTTGCACTTCTTGATGAAACAGACTCCGGTTTAGATATTGATGCTTTGAAGATTGTCTCCAGCGGTGTGAATGTCTTTAAGAATAAAGATAATGCGGTATTACTCGTAACTCACTATCAAAGACTGCTCAATTATATTGTTCCTGATTTTGTTCATGTCCTTTCAAAAGGAAGAATTATTAAATCAGGTGGAAAAGAATTGGCGCTAGAATTAGAAGAAAAGGGATATGATTGGATAAAAAATGATGAACTAATTGAAGAGAATGTCTAATGGGAAATGATTTATTAAATATGATAGAGTTGCGGGATTTTAATCTCCCTACTACAAAAAATGAAGATTGGAAATACACTAATGTAGCTCCTATAATGAAATATAATTATGTTTTAGGTACTTCATTAGGTAATGAAGATCATCTTTCCTCGGTATTAGATGAATATTTCTTCCAAGATTTTGATTATTACAAAGTAGTTTTTATTAATGGAATTTTTGCAGGCAAATTATCGGATTTGACCGGATTAGAAAGCGGAATAATCGTAGATAGTCTTTCTAATTTTCAAAAAAATAATTCTGAGCTTTTATCAAAACATCTGAATAAATATTCCGCTATTGATAATGGATTTAATGAATTAAATAATTCACTATCTTCTGATGGTTTAGTTGTATATGTACCTAAGGGGAAAGTTGTAGATAAGCCGATCCAGGTATTATATTTTAACGGAGACAAAACTGAGAACGTTTTGTCAGTTCCCAAAAATCTAATAATAGCAGAAGAAAATTCTCAAGTTTCTATAATTGCCAATTATCATGGTATTAAAGGAAAAGAGTATTTAACAAATGTTGTAACTGAAGTATATGCAGGTAAAAACTCAATAGTAGATTTATATAAAATTCAGTTGGAAGAAGAAAATTCGTTTCATATAGAAAAAGTTCAGGCATATCAGGAATCAAACAGTTTATTTAATCATTATAATTTTACGTTTGGTGGAAGCATAACAAGAAATGATATTAATACCTGTTTGAATGACGAGAATATCGAGAGCCATTTTTATGGATTGTATTTAGCTCATAAGAATCAGCATGTGGATAATCATACTTTCGTGGATCATGCTATGCCCAATTGTATGAGCAATGAATTATATAAAGGGATACTTGATGGCGAGTCTCGAGGGGTATTTAACGGGAAAATTTTGGTTAGGCGAGATGCACAGAAAACAAATGCATATCAATCGAATAAAGCAGTTCTATTATCAAAGAGTGCAGTAATCGACACAAAGCCACAGCTTGAAATTTTTGCTGATGACGTTAAATGCAGTCATGGTGCAGCGGTAGGGCAGCTAGATGAAGATTCGGAATTTTATATCAAATCAAGAGGTATTCCACAGGATATAGCAAAATCGATGTTGATTCGTGCATTCGCTGCGGATGTAATAGAAAAAATAAAAATTGACGAATTAAGAGAACAGATAAACCACTTAGTATTTGAGCATCTAAATAGAGTGGAAGTAAAAAATAATTAAACCGGATGAATTTTGATTAAGCATGCATCGGCAATATTAGAAGCGCGAAAATTTAATCTCGATGAGATACGAAATGATTTCCCGATCTTAAAGCGCACGGTTAATGGGAAGCAATTAGTCTATTTGGATAACGCTGCCACTTCGCAGAAACCTCAATGTGTAATAGACAGCATAACGAAGTATTATTCATTTGAGAATGCAAATATTCATAGAGGACTCTATTTCTTAAGCGAAATCGCCACCGAGTTTTATGAAAATGCGCGCCTCAAAGCGAAAGAATTTTTGAATGCGATTAGTTCTTCTGAATTAATATTCGTAAAAGGAACAACTGAGGCAATTAATTTAGTAGCTGCATCTTTATCGAGAGCAAATTATTTCAAAGAGGGTGATGAAGTAATTATTTCGCACATGGAGCATCACGCTAATATTGTACCTTGGCAATTTTTAGTAGAGCATGACAAAATAAAACTAAAAGTAATACCGATTACCGATGAAGGCGAATTGGATATGGAAGCATTTAAATTAATGCTTAATGATAAAACAAAATTCATTTCTGTTGTTCATATATCTAATGCCTTAGGTACAATCAATCCGGTAAAAGAGATAATTACTCTAGCACATAGAAGAAATATTCCTGTATTTATCGATGGTGCTCAATCTGCCCCTCATGCGAAGATAGACGTTCAAGATTTGGATTGCGATTTTTATGCGCTCTCTGGACATAAGGCATTTGGACCAACAGGGATAGGGGTTCTATACGGTAAGACCGAGATGTTAGAAATGCTTCCTCCATATCAAGGTGGCGGCGATATGATCCGTACCGTTACATTCGAAAAAACTACGTATGATGATATCCCACATAAATTTGAAGCGGGTACTCCAAATATTTCAGGTTCAATCGGATTCGGAACTGCTATCGATTATATTAATCAGTTCGATAGAGATGAGCTGACTAAATATGAAAATGAACTTTTAGAATACGCTACGGGTTCTTTAAATGAAATTGCCGGATTAAGAATAATAGGGAATGCAAAGAAAAAGGCGTCTGTAATTTCTTTTGTAATAGATGGGATCCATCCTTATGATATAGGGACAATAATTGATACCGATGGAATTGCTATAAGGACGGGTCATCATTGCACGCAGCCATTGATGGAAAGGTTTAAGCTTCCTGCGACAGCAAGAGCCTCATTCGCATTTTATAATACCAAAGAGGAAGTGGATAAATTAGTACAAAGTTTATACAAAGTAAAAAGAATGTTTGCATAAAGGAAAAGAGATGATAGATAAAGGGAAAATGGAACAGGATATAATTCATAGACTCAAAACCGTATTTGATCCCGAGATTCCGGTGGATATTTATGAATTAGGATTGATATATGAAATTAAGATAGACGATGAAGGGAACACGTATATAAAAATGACATTAACTTCGCCTGCATGCCCTGTTGCCGGAAGCCTTCCTGGTGAAGTAAAATCAAAGGTCAAAACGGTTAAAGATATTAAAGATGTGTATGTGGATTTAGTATGGGAACCTGCTTGGAATATGGATATGATGACCGAGGAAGCGAAACTTGAATTAGGATTTTTATAAATATTATTTTTTAATATTAGAAAGGAAATAAGATGTACAACATAAATATAAAACCACCGATTTATGATCCTGAGGCAGTTCAGCCAATGAGGGATGAATTATTGTATGTCGGGTTTAAGGAATTAACCACTCCTCAGTTGGTCGAAGAATTTTTAGCATCCAAAAAGAATGAAACGATTTTAGTAGTTATAAATTCTGTTTGTGGGTGCGCTGCTGGATCAGCACGTCCCGGTGTAGCACTATCATTACAGAATCCTATTATCCCGGATAAATTAGGGACAATTTTTGCAGGTCAAGATAGAGATGCACTAGAACTATTCCGAGATAAATATCTGCCGGGTGTAGCTCCGTCATCTCCATTTATAGCATTATTCAAGGAAGGTGAATCGGTTTTCTTAATGCCGAGATATGGTATTGAAGGAAGAACTGCCGAAGAGATTTCAGCCGATTTGATAGCTGAATATGACAAATTCTGTAAAGGAGTAGGTCCTTCAATTTCTCCTGAAAAATATGCTAAATTAGAATATTTTATTTCGTGCGGATCAAAAATTCCATTGAATGAAGAATGAAATTTAGTGCACAAGAAGAATATGGTTTAAGATGCTTAATCAGGATTGGTAAGTATTTCAAGGTAGAGAAATCGCTTACCATACCTGAAATAAGCGTTTATGAAGGGATTTCGCAACATAATGTGGGGAAGATATTACGCATTCTTCGAATGGGCGGATTCCTTGAAAGTGAAAGAGGGCAATCGGGCGGATACACACTTTCGGCTCCTCCCGATAAGATAAAAATTATCGATGTACTTTTTGTACTTGGTGGAAGATTATATGATGATTCTTTTTGCCAAAGTCATACGGGGATGAATGATATTTGTACAAATACTACCGAGTGCTCTGTTCGTTCATTATGGAAAATTATTCAGGACGCTGTAGATAATGTTTTGGTAAATTTGACTCTTCAAGACCTTCTTGGTACGGAAGATAATTTATTTTCACTCTTTGATGTTGCACCCGGCAACAACTCATCTAATTAATTTTTATTAATATTAAATATCGTTTTTGATACTTAAGTGATAAAATTATACCTTACAAAATAGATTAAAAAAATTTATCTTACTTACTAAATTCAGGGCTTACAATGAGAAGAATTATATTTACTCTTTTATTTGCCTTTATTTTCGTATTAATTAATACGGGATGTTCATGCAATTGCGGAGAAAAGGAAACATTAAAAGGGATGGTGGTTGTAGTAGGAAATGAACCATTTACAAAGCCGGCATTAAAATTAGATGATGGGACTATCTTTATTATTGAAGGGAGTGAAGAGATTGTTTCGGAACTGCTTAATAATCAGGGTGTAAAATATGCAGTTACATTGGGTACTTTTAGAGATGGACCTGAGGGTAAAATTTTAGTTGTAGAACAAGCAGAGAAATTAGACAATGAAAAGGGGATTAAATGAAAAGTAGAATATTTATAGCAATTATATTTCTATTTACTTTATCTATATCAGCACAGAAACTTAACGTAAACCTAACAGCAGAGAATGGATTACAAAAGAATGAAGATAGATATAAGATTGATATTAGTAGTAAATTACATAAACTAGCATATGAAATTGAATTAAATCTAAAAAAACATCCTGAATTAAGTACAGTTCAAAGTGAAACTAATGCAAATGGCTGGGATTTTACAGTAGGAAGTAAAAAAGAGTGGTTTGCAAGAGATAATACTCAAAAATCTTCATTTTATAAAGTTCAATCAACATGTAGAGGCATAGGTCAGAATTGTTACATATTCGTAGAAGATGCACAATGGGGCAGTAGAGTAAATCAATCTTCAATAAATGCATTTATTGAAGCATTCGATAATAAAGTCCCTGCGAATAACGGAAAAGGTATATACCAGAATAATGTGGAAACATTTGGAAATCCACCGGATAATGATAATGATCCTCGAATTATAATTCTTTTATTAGATATAAAAGATGGATATACAGGAACAGGGGGTTTTATTGCAGGTTATTTTGATCCAACAGATCAAATTATTTCCTCCTCCTCAAGTAATAAAGCAGAAATCTTTTATATAGATGCAAATCCGTGGGATTTAACAAAAGTAGAAGATCAAGTTAATGCAAGTTCTACATTAGCGCATGAATTTCAACACATGATTCATTATAATTATTATCAAAGGCAGGAGACATTTTTTAATGAAGCATTCTCACTTGGTGCTGAATTTATAAATGGATACCCAATTTATAGCCAATATCGCTATGCAGGAGAACCAAATCATGACTTATTCGATTGGAGAAGCGACGGAGAAAATAGTATAGTTTTAACTGATTATTCAAGAGGAGCACGGTTTGCGCTGTATCTATATGAACAATTTGGAGCTGAGTTCTTCAAAAAATTCCTTGAGACAAGGCAGTTTGCCGAAGGAGCAATGGACCTTGCTTTAAGCAGGTTAGGTTCTACAAGAAGATTCAATGATATAGTTCAGGATTTCTTTATTGCAAACGTAGCAAATAAATACAATGTGAACAGTAAGTACGGATATGCATATAGCAGCAAATATAATAATTTAGCGGTTCCTCGTAAATTCAATTTCTTAAATTCAAAAACAGAAAGACTAGAAGGCTCGGTTTATAATTATGGAGTAGAATATTATCGATTTGTCGGTTCGAAAAGTTATACTATTTCATTCGATGAATTAGGAACTATTCCATTAATGTTAAAAGCTATAAAATTAGGTCCTAATAGTGTAGAAGTTGAAGACGTACCAGCTATAGAAGGACATAAAGTAACACTTAATTCAGATCAGAATGAATTAATCTTGGCAGTAATGAGAATAACAAACAGAGCGGCAACAATAGGCAATCCGGGTCCATATTCATTTGGTTTAAATGTAGTAGGAGATGTTTCGAACGCTATCTTCCCATTTTCCTATGATGATACAGAACCTACAGGAGTATTACCATTAACGGATGGTGACTCAGTGGCAGTTGTTTTCCCGGGTATTCCGGGAGCTAGACTAGATTCGATTAAACTCGCATTAAGGCAGACAGGAACGATTAGAGGTGTAGTTTCAAATTATAGCGGTGTTCTTAGACCAAATATTTCAAAAGGTCAATTGGCAACATTTTCTATTAATTCTGATACTCGTCCACCAAGTCCATATCC
>CALDDL010000234.1 GCA_937936675.1 uncultured bacterium | reverse complement strand
ATTGCATCTATACGTAAAAAAATCTAATTTGTAATTTATTAAATCTAATGAGTATATGCTTAAGTGAAAAAGTTAGCATGGCATTTCCTTACAAATAAAAGATTTCTAATAATTTTTTTTGTTATTCTTTTTGTATTCATTATTTATCAAACAATTATTAATTTCATCATAGTCAGTAATCTTGTTAAAATAATTATTGATCTAACTATTTTTCTTGCAGCATTAGTTACAGTCCTTAAATATTTACCGAGCAAAAAAAAGGAAGAAGATAAATCCATTCCGGATTATTTTAGGATTGAAAATCATAGCTTATCCTCTGTTTCTGTTACAAATAATTTAAGCGACTTAAATAATATTGCCAATTCATCTTTTTTAGAAACCCCCCTGCATCCGACCTATAATAAAGATTGGAATTACATATACGAGAATGAAATTTATTTTGAAGAAAAACAAAAAATTAATCTCTCAGCGAATTTTTGTATATACTTTTTAATAGGTAAAGCCGGCGCAGGCAAAAGCACTTTTTTATTATGGAATATTTCGAAACTATTATCAGATGAATCAAATCAATTTAAGAAAATTGTTTTTATTAACCCCGAAAATTTCTTGCATGATAATAGCTGGATTAAAAAAATAAGTGATTATGATAATAAATCTACTTTACTAGTTATCGATGCTCTTTGGCGTGGATTAGAAAATGTAAATGATGTATCCAAAAAATTACTAGAATTATTTTCTATTGTAAGAGGAAATAAAGAATATAATAAAAACATCGTAGGACCTTTTAATTTATTTATTACAATTCGTGATGATGAGATGGGGAACGTATTTAGCCGTAGCGAATTCGCTTCTTTTCCCTCAAGTCTTTATCAAAAAATGGAAGTAAATAATAATGAATCAACTCTTAGAAAAATCATCGATAATTATATCAAAAGCTATAAAATCAATTCTATTGAAAATCTATCACCCAATTTAATTAATAAGTTAATCCATAAAAGTGAAGGAAATCCATTTTATATTCGTTTAGTATTTGAGGATATAAAAAGACAAGAAAATGAGAAACTAGAATTAGAGGATTTTTTTAATTCAATACCTACCGGTTATTTAAATTATCTATGGAAAAATATCTCCAAATACTATGGAAATAAAGAACTACTTTTTCCCTTCATTTTCTTACTGCTTTCAAATACTTCTGCTAAATTTACTTCCGATTTTTTTAATTTCATTGATAAAGTTCTGACTGGCGATAATAATAATTATGAATTAATTAATAAATTTATTTCAACTTTTTGTATATCCTCAGGAAATAAGAAGAAAAATATTAATTTATTTGAATATACAATTGAAAATCATTTTAAAACGGCTATTCTTCAAGCCATAGAAAATTCATCACTTATCGAAAATAGTTTTCGTTCCACGGTTGATTATTTTATCCTTATCAAAGACACTCAATTTAATACACTAAAAGAGAAGATAATAACTGCACTCGAAGATCATCTAAATAATGGATTTAAGGAAATTGCAGATATTAATTACTGCCGAGATTTAGCAAAATTCTCACCTGATAAATTGCAAAAAGCAATAGATATATTTATTAATAAAAGTAAAGAATCATCATTAGATAATTTACTCATTGAATCACTTCGGAATCAACTCTATTTACTTTGCATTGAACATGCGGCAAGGGCAAGGAAAAAATATAAAAATACTGAAGTTCAAAAATATTATGAACTGGCTTTTGATAAATTGGGTGTGAGAACAGAAAAAATTGATCTAACTGCATATTCCGGATTTATAACTAAACATATCATTTATCTTCATAAAAATAATTCTGAAGAATTTAATTTCTGGAAAAATAAGGTAATCGAATTAATTAATAGTGCATTGAAAATTGATGAAAATGATATAATTACAAGACAAACTCTGGCATTATTCTATAAAGAAATAGGAATGTTTGAGAAAGCTGATAATGAATTTAAAAAATCTCTGGAGATTGATCCTGACCATATACCGGCGATTAATGCTTATGCCTTATTTCTAAGACAGCTTGCCAGATTTGAATGGGTTCGTGACCCTAGAAAATCTAAAGAATATATTGATAATGCAGAAGAGCAATTTAATTCAGCATTGCTAAAATTTAGTGAATTAAAGGATGTTGCAAATAATCCTCATTATCAGAGAATAGAGATGCAGTTAAAAAATTCTTATGCTAATTTTTTACAATCCAAGACCGAATGGTATAGTAGTAAAACAGAAAGAATTGAAATAGACACAAAAGTAGAAGAAGTTTTTGAAGAAATATTAAATAAATATCCTGAACATGGGCATAGCGTAAATAATTATGCCCATTTTCTTATTAATAAAGCAAAAATTTTACCGAAATATCGTAGAAATATTGACAATTTAATAAAAGCAGAGACAATGCTTTCGGTATTTATTACAAAAGAAAGAAGCAAAAAAAGTCTTTCCTATTATATGGCTTTGCATTTATTAGGAAGATATTTATATACCATCAAGGCAGCTAATATTAGGAATAAACCGATAGATTTCGACTCGGCAATTGAATATTTAACAGAATCGGGTGAAAGCTTTGAAATAAAACATAACTCAATTGTTTTAAATGAATTAGGGCAACTTTATCTAAAACAATCTATGAGATCATCGGATAGAGATAATTTACTCGAATTAGCTAAGGATTCTTTTAATAGATCGATTGAAATATTAAATGAGAATAAACATAATGCGCTTCATTTAGGAAAAGTATTTTTAAATCTCGCTAAGTTATATAGTTTTCAATCGGATACCAAAAGCTCATTGGACTGTATAGAAAAATCGATAATAATAGCTGATAAATATTCCTGCCTTCCATTTGATTATTATTTCACTTTAGTAGAGCTGGCGAATAATTTCTTTTATGAAAATGATTATAGCATGGCAGAAATAATTTATAATAAAGCTTTAGATGTTTATAACAATCTTCATGGTAAAGATACAAAATTAGATCCTTCAATAATTTATCTACGTCTAGGCGAACTCTCACTTAAAACAAATAATTATGAAGATGCAGTTCAGTATTTCGACAAAACTTTAGAGAACTGTAATGCAGCAATATTTTTTACAAATATCCGTTTATCAATAAAAAAAATAATGAAACGAGTTCAACAATCAAGGCAGCTGGAGCTCTATAATAAACTGCTTTCAATGCGATTATATTGTTCAAAGCAAGCAAAGTTAATTGAACCGGGGAATTATAAAAATTATGTTGATTATGGTATTGATTTAAATTGGTCTAAACAATATTCCGAAGCCGTCGAAGTTTTTTCAGAAGCTATTTTATTATTAGAACAAAAAACCTCTGATAATCCCACTCCCGATTTAATTGAACAAATTGGAAGATTTTATTTCGAAAAAGGGTTTTCTTTTAGCGAATTGGGCGAATCTGAAAAAGCTGAAGAATCTTTTCAAAAAGCTCTAAATCTTGATAAATCTAGTATCAGTTATTTTAGATATACCAAATATCTTCTTCATAAAAACAAATTAAAGGAAGCCTTTAATGCGTTCGAAAATGTAATTCGACTTTACAATGATTTAAGCGAAATTAAAAAAGAAATACTTTTTGAAAGTTTACGTGATGTAATAAAAGATTTAGCGTATGCTTATGAAAAATCAATGGATTATATCAATTCTTTACATTTCTTTAAATTGTGTGCTGACCTCTATTATTATGATCATGATTCAAAAAAATCTGAAATACTAGGGACCATAGCACTAAAAATTAGAGATTATAATAACTTAAAAACATCACGTAGAATATTTATACAATCGTTAAGGAAAGATTCAGCAAATGTAAAAAATTTAAGCCAGTTAGGAAAAATATCATTTGATTTGGGACTCTATTTAGAATCAGCACAATTACTTCATCATTCTTTAAAATTAAGAAATGCTATCGAGATACAGGAAAAATGGTTTTATGAAAATGATGAAAAACTTTATCAGAAATGCTTGTCAAAAATTAATGAAAACCATTCATACTCACCAACTAATAATTATTATGAATCAAAAATTAACGATTCTATTCTGCTCGAATTTAAAAATAACATTGAAGAAGCAAAAAATAAGATAAATGAATTTTACAAAGATTTTGAGACAAAAGTAAGTAATGATAGTCTCACTTCTGAAATGTTAATGTTAGCTGCAGATTCGCTCTGGTATCATGGTGAATCAGAAAAAGCAAATGAAATAAAAGAATCTGTTTCCCAAATTGAAAAAGGGAAACTAGATTCAATAGTATTAGACGCAATTAAATGGAATAGCTAAGTTTCATAAAAAAAATATTTCTCTCAATAAGTAAAAATAAATTTTCTGGCATCCACAAGTCTTAAATAATTTCTACTATAAATCAATTCAACCTTTAGGCTATGGAAAAATGATTTTGTTACTTAATTGCCATGGGTATTTCCATTAGCAAAAATTCAGAATCACTATCGGCTTGTATCTGAATCTTATCTGTATCCCAAACTCCAAATCCATCACGTGTATTTAATTGCTGATTATCGATTGTAACATCACCTTTGAGAACAAAAACATAAACACCATTTGATTTTGCTTTGATAGTGTATTCAGAACTAACTCCCTTATCAAAATTCCCTAAATGAAACCATGCGTTCTGATGAATCCAAACTCCTTCATCATCTGCGTTTGGAGAAAGAATTTGCTGAAGTTTATTATGACGGTCTTCAACGTTAAGCGTAATTTGATCATATCGAGGTGCAACATCTTTTTTGTTAGGGAAAACCCATATCTGTAAAAATTTTGTGAGCTTATCTTTGTTCCTATTGTATTCGCTATGAGTTATGCCCGAACCCGCACTCATAACCTGTACATCTCCATGTTTTATTACACTAACATTCCCCATGCTGTCTTTATGTTCCAAATCCCCTTCGAGCGGAATGGAAACTATTTCCATATTATCGTGCGGATGAGTACCAAAACCCATCCCAGCTTCTACAGAATCATCATTCAATACTCGCAGAGCACCGAAACGTACCCGATCCGGATTATAATAATTAGCGAAACTGAATGTATGATAACTTTTGAGCCATCCGTGATCTGCGTAACCGCGTGTTTCTGCCTTATGCAATACTCTGTTTTTCATTTTTATTCCTGTTCAATTCTTAACGATGTCTTTATTAACTATGGACAACCATGTTAAACTACTCCACTATACTTGCTTAACAAATTGGGTTTCTGCGCTTAGCTTGACTTCATCACTTACCAATACTCCACCGGTTTCTAATGCTGCGTTCCAAGTCAATCCCCAATCCTTCCTATTTATTTTCCCCGTAAGAGAAAATCCCGCTTTTTCATTTCCCCAAGGATCTTTATTAATACCACCAAATTCAGCGTCAAGTTCAACTTCTTTACTTATTCCTTTAATTGTGAGATTACCTTTTAATTTATAGTTGTCTTCATCAATCTTTTCCATTGATGTTCCGGTAAAAGACATCTCCTTATATTTCTCGACATCAAAAAAATCGGCGCTTTTCAAGTGAGTGTCGCGGTCTTCTGAGTTTGTAAAGATTGAAGAGGTTTTGATGTTGACTTTAATCGAATCTGCGATAAAATCTTCGCCATCTGAATTCATTTCTGCTGTAAAATTTCTGAATTCGCCTTTTACATTTGTGATCATCATGTGTTTTACCTTGAATTGCATTTCGCTATGAGCGGGGTCGAGTATCCATTTTGTTATTGCCATTATATTTTTCCTTTACTTTGTTATTGATTAATTTCTTATCCCTATAATTCCGATAGTCATTTCCATAAAATCTATTTCATAAACTATCTAATTTTTATACCATAAAAATACATATTCATGCATGCATGATGCATTCACATAAGGTAAGAAAACGGATTAACCTATGTTAACGGATTGCTATTTTTTTTCGGAAAGCTCTTTGCGGATACGGCTGAGCGATTGAGGTTTGATACCAAGGTAAGAAGCAATTTGGCTTTGCGGAACACGTTGAACTAGTTCCGGATATGTTTTAAGAAAATTTAAGTAACGCTCTTCTGCGGATGCGCTTATGAAATCAGAGATTCTTTTTTGAGCGGCTGTATTATTGCCTTCTAAAAGTATTCTAAAATAATGTTCAATCTTCGGCATGACACTATATAACTTATCCTGAGATTCTTTGTCAATTAGAAATAATTCTGTGTCTTCTAGTGCATCTATATTATAGGTAGCGGGCTCATTTGTTAAGAAACTTTTTAGATCTGTCATCCACCAATCTTCGATTGCAAATTGTACAATATGTTCTTCACCTTTATCGTTCACGGAATAACTACGGAGACATCCATTAGAAACAAATGCTAAATATTTACACACATCTCCCGCCTGCAAAAGGTATTGTTTTTTTCTCAATTTCTTAGGTATAAAGAAAGTTGTAACAAGCGCGAATTCAGATTCTGATAGTTGAATCTTGCGGTTAATATGTGATCGTAATGTGTCAAACATAATTAAAATCAAGCCAATAATTTCATGTTTTTCAACATAATTTATATCTTATTATTCTGAATTGGTTTAGCATAGTATATATTCATACTCAGTTGAAAAAGGTTTATGAAAAAAATAGAATAGACTCCAAAGAATCTTTAAATGTTATAATCCAATAACAAAAAACTCATAAGGGACTCTAATGAAAAATAGTAAAATTAAGAATCAAAATCTTGATTGGTTATTAAATGAACCAACGATAAATTATTATTTCACAACCAGATTAAATAATCACTTCGTCTTCCTTACATTCTAATAATACTTCTCTTTAGGTTGAGTTATGCTTCTAATATACTTAGTGTGTGGATGAATTTTTCTTTGAGTCGTATTTTATCGGATTCGAGCTGGATAGTTTTTTCAGCTAGTTCATTTGTTATTGCCGCCTGTTTCGATAATGCCTCTCTCCGATTTTTATCCATCGTGAACTTAGAAATAATTTCAAATGATTTATATAAACTAAAAATCATAGCCGTATTGCCACGCGAGAAATTGCGAATCTGATCAAACGATTCGCAAAGTAGTTTATCAAACTCGAAAGTATTTACAATTATTCTAAGTTCACCATTATGGAATTTATATGGCGAAGGCATCTGCCTTGGTGCAATTTGAGTTAATATACCGGTAAGATAATCGATACACGTAACTGCAGTAGTAGTATCATTAATGCCGGGCGAAAGTGCCTTTAAGCCGATATCGACTATCTGCCTTATTCCGAATTTTGGATCCTGCTCTACCGTCCTCGAAAGATGAATCGTAAAAGTGGATAGAAGTTCGGAAATTATTTTGCCATCCGGGGCTTCTAAATTTGCTATCGAAAAGAGGGGAGTATTCTTAATTACAAAATCACCGATTTCATGCTCGAGTTTTATAATTACATTTTTTTTATGAGTCAAATCCAGCAGCTTAGAACTATCTACATTTTGAATGTAACCGGTTTTCTCGGAATTAATTTCGAGCCATGTAAATCTTTCGATATAGCTTTTCATCTCCTCGGGCGATTTTGAATTACTCTCTTCGTTTTCGGGGAAGAGAAGATCAAATGCTTCGGAAGTTTCATCGGAAATGGCAGCTATAATATTATTTGCCTGAATGGAGGTTGCGATATGATGAATAAAATAGATCAGCACTCCAACACCGAGCAGAGCGAGAATAAATCCGAAGAACACGGAAAGATTCGGAACGAATGAACCTTCCTCTCCGCTTCTTATTGCTCGAAGGATCACGATACAATAAGTAAATATACCCGCAAAGACACCGAGCACCACTTGTGTATCCCGGCTTCTGATAAAATTACGAAGGATGCGAGAAGAATATTGATTAGAGGCAAGCGCAAGCACTACTAGAATAATTGAGAACGTAACTCCTACAATCGAGATCATCGCGCCTGCAATAGTTGTCATCATCCCCCTCGCGCCTTCGGCACCGGCTCCGAAAAAATGTGCCCACTTTACTATAATAAAATCGGGCATCATAATTTCCAATTCTATTAATCCGATTGCTAAGGCAATATTTAAGACTACTATCAACGAAGGGATGAACCAAAAACTCGAACGAAGATTATTCCACATCAGCATGAATTTATTCACTCTTCAAATCCCATTTCCAATTGCGTATTTCGGGCATATCCTCTCCATATTTATTTATATATTCTTTATGCTCAATGAGTTTATCTCTTAAATGTTGCTTTAGGTATGCGGCTTTTGAGCCAAGCTGCGGCAGTCGATCTATCACATCTCCGACAAGATGAAAGCGATCGAGTTCATTTAAGACCACCATATCAAACGGAGTGGTGGTAGTGCCTTCCTCCTTAAATCCTCTTACATGGAAACGCTCTTGATTCGACCTTCTATATGTAAGGCGATGAATAAGAAGGGGATAACCATGAAAAGCAAAAATCACGTGCTTATCTTTGGTAAATAAAATATTAAATTCATTATCGCTTAATCCATGCGGATGCTCGCTCTTCGGTTGGAGAGTCATTAAGTCAACAACATTAATCACTCTTATTTTTAGTTCGGGGAAGTGATGCCTCAAAATCTGAACGGCGGCGATGGTTTCCATTGTGGGAACATCTCCGCAGCAAGCCATAACTAGATCGGGCTCATTACCCTTATCGTTGCTTGCCCATTCCCAAATTCCAAGTCCGGCAGTGCAGTGCTTGATCGCCGAATCCATATCCAGCCATTGAGGCGAAGGCTGTTTGCCGGCGATTATAACGTTTATATAATTGCGGCTCCGGAGGCAATGATCGGTTACCGAAAGAAGCGTATTAGCATCCGGCGGCAAATATATCCTTATAATATCGGCTTTTTTATTCACTACATGATCAATAAATCCGGGGTCTTGATGACTGAAGCCATTATGATCCTGCCGCCACACGTGAGACGATAATAGATAATTTAATGAAGCGATTGAGCTTCGCCATGGAATTTCGTTTGAGACTTTTATCCATTTAGCATGCTGATTGAACATAGAATCTACAATGTGAATAAAGGCTTCATAACATGAAAAAAATCCGTGTCTGCCCGTGAGCAGATATCCTTCGAGCCACCCTTCGCATTGATGTTCGCTTAGCATTTCCATCACACGTCCCGTAGGTGAAACGTGTTCATCTATCTCCTCAATTTGCGCTGTGGAAAGTCGATCGGTTATCTCGAAGACATCATTCCACCTATTCGATGAAGTTTCGTCCGGACTGAATACACGAAAATTATTTGGATTTAGCTTTATCACATCCCTGATTAATTTGCCTTGAATTCGTGTTGCCTCCGCCTCCATAAGACCGGGTTGCTCCACCTTGATTGCATAGTCCCGGAAATCGGGCATATTTAATTCTTTTAATAACAGTCCACCGTTTGCATGAGGATTAGCTCCCATTCTCTTTTCGCCTTTAGGTGCTAATTCGGTTAATTCAGGAAATAATTTTCCATGCTCATCAAATAAATTTTCGGGCTGATAGCTTTTCATCCAATCTTCTAAAATTTTTATATGCTCGGGATTTTTGAAATTCGTTATCGGCACTTGATGGGAGCGGAACGAACCTTCGACAGGCTCTCCGTCAATTACTTCCGGACATGTCCAACCCTTAGGAGTTCGGAAAATTATCATCGGGAATTTTTTGTTCGGCTTAAATCCATTTTCTCTTATATCATTTTGAATGCTCTTTATCTCGACGATAACTTTATCTAAAGTGGCAGCCAATACCTGATGAACTTCTTCGGGATTATCACCTTCTACAAAATAAGGATTATATCCATAGCCATTGAAAAGCTGATGAAGCTCCTCGTGCGGAATTCTTGCTAGAACAGTAGGACCAGCAATTTTATATCCATTTAAGTGCAAGATCGGAAGCACTGCTCCATCGGTGGCGGGATTAAGAAATTTATTTGAATGCCAACTTGTGGCAAGCGGTCCGGTTTCAGCCTCGCCATCTCCTACTATACATGTAACGATTAAATCGGGATTATCGAAAGCTGCACCAAAGGCATGCGAAAGCGAATAACCTAGTTCACCGCCTTCATGAATAGAGCCCGGAGTCTCGGGTGCTACGTGGCTCGGTATCCCACCCGGAAATGAAAACTGAGTGAAGAATCTTTTCAATCCTTCTTCGTCTTGTGTAATGTGAGGATAATATTCGCTATACGTTCCTTCTAAATAAGTGTTTGCTAATATCCCCGGAGCTCCGTGCCCCGGACCTACGACACACATCATATTTAAGTCATATTCTTTTATTATCCGATTAAGATGAACATATAAAAAATTGAGTCCCGGAGTAGTGCCGAAATGCCCTAATAGGCGCGGCTTAATGTCCTCGCGTTTAAGCGGAGTTTTTAGGAGTGGATTATTATAAAGATAAATCTGTCCTACCGATAAATAATTTGCGGCATTCCAATACCGATTCATTTTTTCGAGTAAATCTTTCGATAAGGGTTTGTCTTTTATTTTTTCTTTCTCGCTTTTGGGTGAAAAATTTTCTTCAAATGTATTTTTTACTTCTTTGATTATTTCTTCTTTAGAGGAATTTTTATTTTTCATCGTCTCTCCCTCATTTTATTATCAAAAATGTATAAATGGATAAAGCACATCGCATTGGCGCATATCCCATTTAGCTAAACTGAATTTACTTTAATTTAATATTCTATTCAACTTTAACGGCAGAAAAAGATGCACTTTCGATTAATCGGAAAATTTCTATCTTTGCAATAAATAGAAATGGGTGAATAAACATTTTGCTCCCATTAGCAATACTTTTATTGATTACGAATTATTAAAGAAAAAAAAAGATTGAATACAAATGAAATTGGACCTGGATGGCGAATTGGCAAATAATGAAATTAAAGATCGTGGAATCGAGAATAAAAACATTAGATTAAAAACTAAGTTCTTCAAACCGCTTTCAAGCGTATTGATAAAGCCTGCGGGACCCGATTGCAATCTGGATTGTGATTACTGCTTCTACCTTGAGAAAGCGAGTTTATTCGAAGGTAGTCCTCGCCACAGAATGAGCATCGATACCTTGGAAGAGACTATCAAACAGGTGATGCAGCAGAGCGGAGCTTATGTAACCTTCGGTTGGCAGGGGGGCGAGCCGACTTTAATGGGTCTCGATTTTTTCAAGAAAGTTATCGAGTTCCAAAAGAAATATGGCGATGGGAAAACTATTGGCAATGGTCTCCAAACTAACGGAATATTAATTGATAATAATTGGGCTAAGTTCTTAAGTGAATATAATTTCTTAATCGGACTTTCGATAGACGGACCGGAACATATCCACGATCATTACAGAAAAACTAAATCGCAAAAAGGTTCATGGAAAAAAGTACTCTCTACATCTAAAAGACTTTTAGAGCATGGTGTGGAAGTAAATGCTCTTACGGTCGTTAATGATTATTCGGTCAAGTATCCCGAGGAGATTTATAATTTTCATAAATCGATCGGATTGACTTATCAGCAATATATTCCATGCGTCGAGAGAGATATTTCTGATCCGAAAATGCTTGCGAAATATTCGGTGGAGCCGAAACAATTCGGAGAATTTTTATGCAAACTATTTGATTTATGGATAAATGATTTTAATGGCGAAATCCCTTCGACATCAATCCGATATTTTGATTCGGTTTTTTATAATTATGTAGGGATGCCCGCTCCCGAATGTACACTTTTATCCGAGTGCGGTAATTATGTAGTTATCGAACATACGGGCGATGTTTATTCATGCGATTTTTTCGTCGAACCTTCATGGCATCTCGGAAATCTGCACGAGAATAGAATTATTGATATGTTGAATTCCGACCGGCAGAATGAATTCGGAAAAATGAAATCGACATTGCCTCAGAAATGTAAATCATGCGATTACTTGAAATACTGCTGGGGCGGCTGCACGAAGGATCGAATTAATTCCAACGATCCAAACAAAGTAAGCCATTTCTGCGAGTCCTATCTTATGTTTTTTGAACATGCGGATTCTAAGATGAAAGCTCTCTCCGATAACTGGAAGAGAAATCAGTGAGTAAAGAGTCTCTAATATAATTAGCCCAGATATGAATAATATAATAGATCGAATTTTTTAATAGAATAAATTGAACATGGAGTTCTCACACTCTCAAATTCATCGACCGCGAGAATGAGCATACATAATTGGTAAGTCAATTGCTGCAATATATTAAGCTAAGGTATATTGCCTCCCGCGAGAATGCCGATTGGATGGAGAATTTTGGTGATGCGAGTAAAATAAATCGGGGACTTCGCATACTATTTAAATCTTTTTAGTATATTAAAAACAGCCAAATGGTTATATGAAATCTGGTTCTATTGTCGGAGTGTTTTATTCGCCTGCGCTGTATCTCGCCCATATTGCATCGGCATAAGCTATCACACCTTTAACGTATTCATGACTCCGGTTATAAGAAAAAATTGCATCGTATCTGCTCTCTTCCTTTTCGCCATAGTTTCCCACTTCCACTAAATAATTTGCGACACTATAAATTGCATCATCGAAATCAAATAGATCTATCTCGCCGTTCTTATCGCCATCGACCGCATAAATTAAATTATATGGCATAAATTGAACAAAGCCGATAGCTCCGCCCCAACTGCCGACTTGTTTTAATGGATCTTGCCCGTTGGATTTGCATATTCTAAGCAGCGAGGCTAGACTTTTCGCTGCATCTCTTCTCCTAAAATCGAGCCGCCTCGTTTGCTTATCCTTTACAGCCGGATCATCTAAAGGATTATCTTTACCCGAATTTTTAAGTCGCCTAATTGAGTATTCTTGTGCATAATCCATTAACGTAAGCTGTCCTAAGAAGACATTGAAAATCTGATAATTACCAGTGTTCTTACCGAGTGCCGATTCCCACATCAATATTGATACGATATCTTTTTGAGGTATGTTATATTTTGATTCGGCATCCGAAAGCAGATCACTATAATCATGAAGAAATTTTATACCGGCTAATACACGCCTTTCTTGTAAAAAAACTTTTGTAAGATCCGTGTGCTCTTGCTTTTGGATTAATTCATTTAAGGGAGTTGCGTATTTAATTAACATCTTGGAATAAACAGTTTTAGCACGTGAATCTTTAAGCAATTCTAAGAATTCACTTTTTGAAACTGCTGTTCCTACGCCATCGGGGGATTCGAGTTGATTTAAAAAATGTGCAATATAAAGGTTTCTCGGATTGCCTTCTTTATCGAATATATGTTTTGCTGAGAGCTCCCACTTATCTGAATTTGAAGCGAGCTCTTCATAGTTTGATTGATATTTATTATATGCTGCTTCTTCGATTAATGCTTTCTCTTTTTGTGCTGTATCTTCGCTTGCTGAGATTCCATTGGTTGATGCTATGCCTTCTGCGGATGCTTTTTCATCATCTTGTGATTTCTCCTCACGGAGGATTTTATTTTTGGTAGTATCTTGAACTACCGAATTAGCCGGATTCATATTCTCCGAATGAAATAAAACAATATACCCGCCCGCAATTAAAACGATTATGATTAATAGAATCAGGAAGAGGGAATTGAATCGTGCGTTTCGTGGAGGAGACGGAATTGATCTATCAAAAAGAATATCGGAGGGCATCTCACAAGACGGAGGAACTGAATCCGTTTCATCCGCCGGAAGTGGTATTTCATACGAATCTGAGGAGGGTTTGTCATGCGAAGACTTTTTACATTTTGCCACAGATTCAACCTTTGGCTTCCCGGGTATTCGGTTATCACTCAATTCAGATAACTCAACTCCACACTCTCCGCAAAACTTTTTCTCGTTAGAAAATTCTTTATTACACTTAGGGCACGTTTTCAAAATATTCTATTCAGTTTTGTTATTAATATCTTCATAATGTCTAATATATAAAACTTACCATTAACATTTTGCTTGTCAATCCTTGCGAGGAAATAATAACCAACACATCAAAGAAAAATATCAAAGAAAAACTCCCTGAAACTCTTGACGTTAATGCGCCGGTTTCTAAAATAGTTTTAGAGGGTAAAAATTGATAATAGAATTAATAGTATAAAGTTCTATTTAGTTGATTGTCTTTTGTCTCGTTTCTGATTTAAGGAGTAATCGAATCGAATATTCTTTGATTTATTTTACAGACTCCCGATAGATTTTGTAAAATGGAATTTGAAAGAGAAACAAGAATTATTAAATTAAAAGTTGCTTAACCTATTGTTTACTAAATAGGGAATAGTTCAGTAATTTAAAATATAATTTTCGCCGGAGATAAAGATGAATAAATATTTTGTCATTGCTTCTTTATTATTATCAAGTTTACTAAGCCCAAGTATCAAATCCCAATCTCTAAAACTTGGCTTTCGAGTTGAGCCCGGCATTCTTTTTAGTCAACAGAATAATGAATCTTCAACTTCATTCTCACCTTATGGCTTATATTTAACAACTTTATTTACACCAATTGATTGGCTTAGTCTTGAAATCCGACCCGGTTTCTTTTTAGCCGGAGAAGATTATTCGGGCTCTGAGATTGGAGCATTTATGAGGCTTAACATATTAGCGACAAATTATTATTTCACAACCGGATTAAATAATCACTTCAATAGTGGTGGCAATGATCATAATAGTGGCGGAAGTTATAAAAAGGAGATGTTATATAAAGGAATTGGAGTTGGATATCAAAAAGATTCCAAATTCGGTATTGATTTAATTTATTACTGGACTAATAATAATGTATATGCTTACTCAATTGATAACTATTCACATCCCAACTCAAGAATTTATTATAAGCAGATGACCGGCATTCTAAAACTTGGCTTTAGCCTATCTTGGGAATTATTATAAGTTTATAAATGATACCAATTTCGTAACTCCAAGCAATCTAGTCTTCTATACATACTAATTTTAATAATTTATATTGTCAATAAAATTTATTCGCCACTAAGGCGGCTGTATTAAATAACCCACTGCTGAAAAATTCAACACTTAGGTGTTGAGAAATTCCTCACTTTTTTAGTCTCCAATCGTATAAGATTTCTACACATTTCGTTAACCTATTGTAATCCAATCACTTACAAGCTCGAAAAACCGACTATTCGCATTGGTATGCTAATTGCTCTATATATAGTACAATTAAAAGTCACAGGAGGTTGTAATGGTCATTTTCTTATTATCACTCGTAGCTGTATTTATAGTAGTTGATCTATTAGTTCGTTTCGTTTTTGAGCCGATGATTGATCCCTCAAAAAAGAGAATCAAAGCTCCAAAACCGGTTTCCTCAAGATTCGATCCTACGGTCAGACTTGCCACTGAAACAATGTTCGATGGCGGCAAGCCACATAAGGACGGTGAAGCAATAAACGAATCTGAAATTAAATCAGAAAATAATTCAATCGATGAAAAAGAGATCAAATAAGTAAATGCAGTTTTAATAATTAATTTAATGTTTTCATAAAAGGATATACTATGGTCGCAATTTTTGTACTGGCGGGATTTATTTCAATTCTATTACTCGATCTTCTTGTATTAAAATTACAAGGGAAAGTTCATCCGGCATTCGAGGCTCCATCGCCTATATACGAAGCAGTTCCATCGTTGGAATCCGGCACTGCGCTCCCTTCGAATCTTTTCTTATCGAAAGGTCATACATGGCTTAAGAAAAATAGCGAAGGATTAATTGAAATTGGAATCGATTCATTTGCTTCATCAGCTTTAGGTTCTCTATCAATTACTAAAGCCGCAGAACAGGGGAGTAAAATAAAGAGAGGTGACATTCTTTTTGTAGGAAATTACGGAACCGAAAGCGTCGAATTTTTATCTCCGATAAGCGGTAAAATAAAAAATATTAATAGAAATATTATCGGTAATAAAATTTCTTCTCCATATCAAACATGGGGAATACAAATTGATTCAAACGATATGAATAAGAAAGGAAATCATTTTTTCGCAGGTAAGGAAGCAATCGATTGGCTCAAAACCGAATCACAAAAATTGAAAAATATCCTTGAGCCGAATTTTCACAATGTTGAGTTGGTCGGTCAGACAATGTTTGATGGTGGT
>CALDDL010000233.1 GCA_937936675.1 uncultured bacterium | reverse complement strand
TTAATTAGATTTTTTCTGAATTATTATTTCAACTCGACGGTTATTTGCTCTGCCTTCGGGACTAGAATTATCGGCAATCGGTCGGCTTTCACCGATTCCTTTGGCTTCAATTAATGAGGCATCGTAACCGCGTGAAACGAGGAACGAACGCACGGCTTCTGCGCGCTGCTGTGAAAGGGTAAGATTATGTGCATCTGATCCTTGCGAATCGGTATGTCCTTCCACAATTAATCTTCTTTCTTTAGTTGCTAATAAGGCGTCAGCCACTTCATTTAGTTTAGCTTGAGCTTGAGGAAGCAAGACAGATTTATTCGATTCAAAAAGGATACTTCCCGAAAGAGTAATAACTAGACCACGTTCTTCTTCTTTAGCTTGGAGTCTTTCAAATTCAGCTTGAGCTTTTGCCGCACGTGCTTCTGCTTCGAGTCTTGCCTTTTGTTCAGCGGCTAATTTTTCGCTTTTTAATGCGTCGCTTTTTTCAAGGTCAGATACTTTATCTTTACTTTTTTCTAATAGTTTTGCTTGAAGAGCTTGATACTCTTCCTTGGCTTTAGTTGCATTCTCTTTTGCCATAGCACTTTCAGCTTGAACTACTGCCAATTTTGCTTTTCTATCAGCAATGTAAGCTAAATCTTTAGTTGTGAATGAATCAGAATCATCTTTGAAAGAATTTTCTGCTGCATTAAGAGCATCTTTTGCTTTATGAAGTTCGGCGGGTACATATTTTTCTGCTTGACTTGTTTCCGCTTTCCGGTAAGCATCTCGTGCATCGGTTAATTCTTTAGGAGGCTGGCTTGCTGAGCATGCGATTGCTAAAGTGGCGAATAAGATTATCGCTATATAATTTAATTTTTTCAAATTTAATTTTATCATAAACTAATTCCCTCCCATTGATTTTTGATTTTCCGAGCGGAGTTTTTTAACTTTCTCTAAAGCTTCTTCAGCATCTTTTTTATCGGAGGCTTTATGAGATAGTGCAATTGCTAATTCAGCATCTGCTTGAGCGCGGTTAAGTTTAGATTCAGCTTCTTCTTTATTGCCACTTGCTGCGAAAGCCATCCCTTGTTGTAGTCCCTCTTTAGCTAATTGCAGATAAAGAGTTGCTTCGGGAACATTTGCTGCTCCTACTTCTTCGGCTGCTCTGATTGCTGCGGTAGGTGCTTCATTATTTACCGTTACGGCACTGCCTCCGCATCCGAATGCCATTAATCCTGTCATAACAAACATTACAAAAAGTGATTTTGGAATTTTTTTCATAAATTCCTCCTATTTAATGAATAAATATTGAAACTCGATAATTCCGTATTGAATATTAATTTACATATTCTGCTGCGTTTGGAATATTTGAATGCTACTTTTTACTACCGAAGTTGGACGAGGAAGTGAATACAAGTTATATATTTAGGGATGATTAAGCAATGAAAACACGATTAGAAATTCTCTATTTTTATTGCGGTCGATCGTGCCACAATCCCACTTTCACTGAAAATATGGTAT
>CALDDL010000232.1 GCA_937936675.1 uncultured bacterium | reverse complement strand
TTAATTTCAGTAGGTCGATTTAGCATATTCTCAATTAATGGATTCATAATGGAACTCGTCGTTTAATAATTCACAAACTTTCTCTATTGCTAAAATTTTTGTTTCATGCATTTCATTATCAATTTCTTCCATTTTCATGGAATTTCTAAAATCTTTAATATATTCAGAGATAGATTTTATAGAAATAGATTCTTCGAACTTTTCGAGTATTTCTTGTAATGATAAATCATAACGTACAGAATAATAAAAAGCTTTTGCTTTTTTAGGATAGCTTTTCTTCGTTAAATTAGCTTTTGAATTTCGAATTAATATAGAACTTAATTTGGTTGCTTGCATTAAAGTCTCCGGATTATCATAAATATAATCGGAACTAATTATTAGTTTTTTCGCATCGTTCAGATTATCGGAAAATTCTTCTGCAATCTCTAATTTACTATCATCATTGCCCAGACTTAGACATTTTTTAGAAATCTCTTTTAATATAGAGAAGTCAATTGAATAATTTTCCAGATAATTTTTAAATAAATCTTCTAAAAAGGATTTAATTTTTTTTGAATTAATCGTACCATTCTTATTTGTAGCAGAATAAGGTGGTAAATAAAGTTCAACATTTAGAAATTCCTTTTCACCTCCTGAATTAAGTTCTAGATTATTGTTCTTCGTTTTTCTTATAAAATTTTCTTTAATTAATTCATCTATATTGGTTTGTAGATGAGAAATTAAGTTTTTCTCTTCTCTGGCAAAAAAACCTAATTCAAGTTCATTAAAAGAAGTAATTATTATTGAGTTTAAGTAACTATTAATTCTTTTATTATTTTGTTCATTATCCTCTGTTATTTCAGACCAAAACTGATGTAGTGTAAATGATGTGAAAAGATTCATTAGTACTTGATTTGCAATATCATCAATGAATACCGAATAATTTTCGGAACTGAATTTGGATTTAATAATATATTTAATTCGTGAAGAAAAATCCTGCCAATCTTTGGAATTATTAGTTTTAGATATTGTAGATTTATATAAATTCCTAATAAGTTTTGCAATTTTATAATCAGCCATTACTCATCTCCATTAGCAGTTTCAATTTATTTTTAGCAGTAGGAGATAGATTGCAAAACCAGTTCTTGTTTATTTGAGGTGAAATTGTAAACTTATAATATAGGAGAAAATATGTATCCAAATTTAATTTCTCTTCTTCATGAGATGTAAATAATATGGGCATTTTATTATCATTGATATTATGCCATTTTGTTGTGCCCGGAGCGAAAATAGCATCGTAATTCGAATTAATATCGATAGGCTTTGATACAACTACACAAGGTCGTTGCGAACTTTTATAATCATCATTTTTTCTTTCACTATCAAATGGAACCGCCCCGTCCGGAATTCCCCAAATAGAACCAAAATTAAATTCAATTGTTCTTCTATCAGGAGGAGTATATACTCTTAATATTTTTTCACTTTTGCGTTTGTGAGGAGATTTTAACTCGTAGTTTTTAGACTCTTGGAATTTTTTTTTGTCTTTCATTTTTATATTGAATTTGTTAATTCAACATAAGAAATTATTTATAAAAGTGAAAATTATTTATGCAGTTATTTATAGCTTCTAAATCGGACAAACTTAAATATACTTACTTTATTCCCCGTTTCATCTACTTTTACATCTCGTGCAGTAGTCGAAGCGATAACCTTGATATTATCTCTCTGTAATAATTTTAATAAAGAAAAACTAAAAGTTAATTCTCCCATTAAATGAACTGCGTTATTTTGATGAGAGTTATTTTCCAATACTTCATTTATTTTCTGAAAGTATTCGGTTGCAAGAATTAATACCTCTTCACCATCAATTTTAGGGTTTATTGCCGGAAAGGGGATATCTTCTATTTCGCCATATAGCTCTATTGCAATATTATATTGTTCGGGTTGCCATAATTTTGAAGGGTGATTCGATAAGTTAATTAGCATAATAAAAACTCCCTATAAATTGATAATAAAAAATATGAAATAAAATCTATTATTTAATCCCCTATTTGTTAATTATTATAGAGAAGGGAATGAAGCCTTTTTCCGGAAAAAAGAGCAAAAAAAAGCCGGGCTATTATACCCGGCTAAAGTTAGGTTAATCTAATCGAAACTATGAGATAAGTTAATGTTTAATCTGATTTATTTTGCTAATGGCTTTAATGAAATGAGCCATTGTTATCTCATAAGAATTATTCATTAGCCTAACTATTTTTAAAAATATATATTCACAAAAATACTTATTTCAATTCTGAAACCATCTTTCCACCGCCCATTGATGCAGGCATGCTAATTTCAGATTTAAGTGTTTGTCTCTGATTCGAATCAGAAATCCAAAATAGATTTTCACTCGTGCCGCCAAGTTCCTTAAAAGCCACTTTGAATGCTTTTTGTTTCTTGCCGGCAATTGTAACTTCTTCAATAGCTTTTACTTCGATATTCACTAATTTTACGCTCTGTTCATTAGCGTCATAAAAACGTAAAAGAGTTTTATATCCATCTGCTAATGGCAATGCAGCGAGAGCAAGTTCAAAATTAGCACCGTCAGCTAAAGTCGGGGCATCGAAATCTTTTGCTACATCCGATTTCCCAGCCATTCCCATAATAAAACCTTTTACACCCTTTTCGGTATAATCAAGTTTTACGGCTTCCATACCCATTTGCTCAGTAGCACGGCTAATTGGTAAAAGTGTTGCGGCATCCATAACATATTTATCTGTCATACTACCCATAGGTGTATTTGCGACATCGGACACCATTAATTTACCGCCCTCAATCTTTATTTCTCGGGTAACATCGAAATCGATATTTTGTCCCATCATTGAAAGAGAAGTTTTATAATTTGATTTGCCGGTTTTGAGTATAGAAGAATCGAATGCCGGTAGATCGCCTGATTTTGCTTTCTCTTCAGCACCTTTATCCACTTCAGGTAACTTTACATCTTTAATATCAACCGTTAATTCAGCAAGACGGGTTTTTATTTCCGGTTTAATATCTTCCTGGAATCTACCATCAATATGTTTAGCAAGGAATCTTTCAATACGTGCAAACATTGCAAGACGATTTAGTTTTCCCGCATATCCATGTCCCTCATCTTTTGCTAGGAGATATTCTACGTTGCGATTTAAATCACGCAATGTAGCAACAATCTGATCTGATTCAGCTTGTTTTACTCTCGGATCATTTGCTCCTTGAATTACAAGCAGCGGAACTTTGATATTTTTTGCTGAATTAAGAGGTGATTGTTTTTCGAGCATAGCTCTTTCTTCTGGAATATTTGGATTTCCTACTCTTACATGGAACTGTTTTACTACCGGTTCCCAATAAGCCGGAATAGAATTTAATAAAGTAATGATATTCGATGGACCCACAATGGAAACGCCTGCAGCATATAAATCAGGTGTAAAAGCAACTCCTGCTAATGTAGCATATCCGCCATAAGAGCCACCCATTATTACAACTTCTTTAGGATTTGCAATTCCTTTATCTACAAGATATTTTACTCCATCGGTTAAATCATGCTGCATTGATCCAGTTCCCCATTGCTTGTTTCCAAGATTGAGGAATTTTTTGCCGTATCCGGTAGATCCTCTAAAATTAGGCGAAAGCACTGCATAGCCTCTATTAGCAAGGAACTGAGCAAGTGAATTATATCCGAAATAATCTCGTGCCCATGGACCGCCATGAGGCAAAATGATTGTTGGAAGATTCTTTGCTTCGAGACCCTTAGGTGTTACTAGATAAGCAGGAATTTCTACTCCATCGCGAGCTTTATAACGTACAGGTTCCATTGGAGCAAGATATTCTGTTGGAAGATCGGGTCGTGATTTATAAAGTAATTCTACTTTATTCTTTTTTCTGTCGTATAAATAAACCGAACCGGGATCGACATCGCTTGCTACGGCTACTGTAAGTAACTGCTCGTCATCTGTCATAGAGGTAAGAGATATTTCTCCATCGGGTAATAGTTTTTTTAAATCAGCAAAAAGCTTTTCATAAGCTTTATCTTTCCAATAGTAACGAGTCCTATCGCCTGTATATGTGGTTCCAACTAATTTATGTGTGATATCAGAAAAAACAGCACCGCCTAAATCCACCTGATTCTCAGGGTCTGATTCTATTACTTCAATTTCACCGGTTTCTAAATCAATCAATTCAAGACGTGCTAAATCAACATCCGCACCTTTATTAACGTTTAGATAAAGTTTTTTATTGTCCGGTGTAAAACCTTCCACACCGAGGGTCTCTTCATTATTAACTGTTAGTAAAGGGACTAATTCTTTGCCGTTGATTTTCAGTAGTTCAGTACCGCCATCGGCTGTCTGTCTAATAGCAAGATTAATTTTTCCCTGCCAATCAGGAATAAATCCGGCGAGTTTATCTTCATTTTTTAGAACTAATGTTCTTTCGCCCGTTGTAAGATTAAGTTTATAAACATCGTGATATTGTGGTTCACGGTCATTAATACCAATTAAAATTTCATTTGGTGTTTCTTTTGGTACGGACATTATATAGACTCTTACTTTTTCGAGCGGGGTAAGGTCTTTAGCTTTAGGTACTCCTGTTTCGCTTTCAGGTGCAGCTTTAGGATCAACTGCATAAACTCGGAAATTTTCATCTCCTCCTTGATCCTGTGAATAAAGGATGTAACGGCTATCGCGGCTCCAGAAATATCCGCTTACCGGACGTTTTGTATCTGCTGTCATTGGACGAGCATTCTCGAATGGTTCGTCAATTCCTTTTACCCATATATTCATTACATCTTTATAAGGTTTGCGGAATGCAATAAACTTACCATCAGGGGATAATTGACCGCCGGATAATTGAGGATCGCCAAAAAATAATTCGATATCAATTATTGGCGGTAATTTTTGTGTTTGTGACATTACTACTCCTGTAAATAAAAACAATATCATTAGAATAGAATAGATGAGACTTTTTTTCATATCTGTTCCCTCTGTTATTAAATGTTTTAATATGTATGTGAATCCCTCATACAAAGATAAATCTTTGTATATAATTAGAACAAATCAATCATTAATTTAGTTCTTTTATTGAAGTTACAAAATAAAATAGGTTTATTTGTGAATTGAATTAAATAAGATAAAAAATGGCACAAAAAATATTATGTATCGGTGAAATATTATGGGATTCGCTTCCGAATGGTTTGTTTTTAGGAGGTGCGCCGTTTAATGTTGCGTGTCATCTTCATAGACTTAAATGCGATGTCTCGGTGGTTACTCGTGTGGGGAATGATGTTCTCGGCAGAATAATAAATAATCGTGTAAATGAGAAAGGAATATCCACCGATCTTTTTCAAGTGGATAATCTTTTTAGTACGGGATTAGTAAATGTAACTCTCGATAAAGAGGGGAATGCATTTTACGAAATTGTTGCTCCCGCGGCTTGGGATTATATTGAAGCTGATGATCAATTAATGAAGACTGCAGAGAAAGCGGATATAATTGTATTTGGCAGCTTAGCTCAAAGGAATAAGAAAACAAGAGAGACAATTCAGAAGATTCTCGATCTGAATAAGATAAATATTTTCGATGTTAATCTGCGTCCGCCTTATGATAATCATGATGTAATAAGTGATAGTCTCTATAAAACGAAAATTTGCAAGCTCAATGATCTTGAGATATTAAAATTAGCGGAGTGGTACGGATTTGAAAGTGATCTCCATGAAGCTGCTATCGGAATCAGAGAAAAATTCGGCTGCGAGATTGTCTGCGTAACACGCGGTTCTCATGGTGCTTCTCTATTACGAAATAATGAATGGGTGGAAGATCCCGGATTTAAAGTGGTAGTCAAAGATACAGTAGGCGCAGGGGATTCATTCCTCGCCGCATTAATAAAAGGGTTCTTGGAAGATAAGCAGAATGATGAATTATTAGAAGATGCTAATTTGCTGGGTGCTTATGTGGTAACGAAGGACGGACCCACACCGATGCTTAATTTCGA
>CALDDL010000231.1 GCA_937936675.1 uncultured bacterium | reverse complement strand
AAAAGAGAGATTCTTTAACCCTTTGACTGAAGGAGGGAGCGCACCGAGAAAACCGATATGACGAAGCGAGCCATCCGGATATAAAGAGATCGAACGCTTCTTGAAAAGCTTCTTTTCTAACATCTCCTTAAATTCCGGAAGAAGATCGCTTACGGTCGCTATCAATTTTTCTCCGTTGCGCTTTAGAGATTGCACCCACCCATAAGCAGGTGAATTATCGGAAGGATGACCGATGGTTATTGGTGCTTCGTGGTATTCGGGATTATAACTATTTACTATATTATCCAAGTCCGCTTCGGTATATGTTTTCGTTATTCCGTTCTTGGATGTGTGGGTTCCGGTGGAAAATATTTCCATTTCCATTTTTTTTATTACTCCTACATTATTTAATTGACACCAGCTAAATAAACTTATTGCGTAATTTTTGTCAAGATATTAATTAAGCAATCAGTATATTTATGCGAAGTTTTGCGAATTTTGTAGAAGTGGGTAACTGAGGATAAAAAACAATAAGAAATTTTTATTAGTTTTTTATATGTTAGTTAAATAAGAAAATAGGATAATGGATTCGACTATATTAAATATTGTAATTATACTTCTGCTGATAGCTATTAATGGCTTATTTGCGATGAGCGAAATAGCATTAGTATCATCCACTAAAATTAAGCTTCAGCAGATGGCTAAGAAGGGCAATAAAGGCGCGGGGATATCTCTGAAATTAATGGATGAACCGGAAAAATTTCTTTCGACTGTTCAGGTGGGGATTACATTAATTGGAATTATCGCCGGTGCTTTCGGCGGTATCACTCTAGCAAAAGATATAGAACCCTTCTTTGCTCAATTCGCAATACTCAAAAAATTTGCCGATGAAATTTCTCTTATCTTAACTATTACGATTATCACTTATCTTTCATTGATAATCGGTGAACTCGTTCCGAAAGCCATTGCATTTAATAATCCGGAAAAGATAACATCTATCCTAGCACCGTTTATGAACGGACTTTTTAAGTTTGCTCTGCCCGTAGTTACTGTCTTAAGCGGATCGACAAAATTATTACTGAAACTTTTTCGCATAAAAGAAAATTCCGAGCCGCCCGTAACCGAAGAAGAATTAAAGCTACTTATCGAGCAGGGCACTAAGTACGGAACTTTCGAGAAAGAAGAATCCGATCTGCTTAAAAATATTTTTAAGTTCGGAGATAGAAAAGCTTATGCGATTATGACAAATAGGCAGGACCTCGTTTGGATCGATATCAACGATAAACTCGAGACGGTAAAAAAAATTATCACCAATAGCAGCTTTTCCCGATTTGTAGTATGCGAAGGCTCGACCGATAAAGTTCATGGTGTAGTAAGCGTAAAAGATTTCGTTAAGCTTTTGCTTAGCGGAGAGGAATTTGATTTAAGAAAAATTTTAGAAGAGCCGTTATATATTCCCGATAATCTTTCTACTCTTCGACTGCTCGAACGATTTAAGCAAACCAAAAGCCACTATGCGATTGTAGTGGATGAATATGGTACGCTTCAAGGTATGATTACATTGCACGATCTGATTGAAAATATTTTCGGTTATTTGCCCGATAAGTCTCAGTTCGAAGAACCCGAAATCATTTCTCGTGATGACGGATCACTCCTTATCGACGGAACGATAATTATCGAAGAGCTCAAAGAGAAATTGGATTTGAATTCACTTCCAGAAAGCGATGACTATACCACTCTCGGCGGGATGATGATGTATTATCTTAAACGCATTCCTAAATCAGGCGATAAAATTGAACTTATGAATTATGATTTTGAAATTATGGATATGGACGGCAAAAGAGTGGATAAAGTTTTGGTAACAAAAAAAACTTCTAAAACGAATAATGAAGATGGATTTTTAGAAAAATAAATTTTATGTTTGTGGTAGCATGGCACTCGAGATTCGGGAATTTTATTTTTTTTCTCAGTCATGCAAAATTGGATTTGACATTTAAAAAAAAATTATTATATTTGAGTAGCAAGTTTAGGTGGGTTAAGGCCACGTGTTTAAATGAATTGCGCCCTCATTTTTTACACTCTTAACCTGCCTTTTTTATTTTAAAAATGCGAAATTGCACTTGCTATGAATAAATAAAAAGACTAAATTAGCAGTCTAAATTTTTAATGCTGGC
>CALDDL010000230.1 GCA_937936675.1 uncultured bacterium | reverse complement strand
AGACTATAAAAATCAGCAGCATTTAATGCCGCAGATTGCATATCAATTTTATTAACTAAGATATAAGCCAATTTGGAAGATTTCCTTAAAATTCCCGCTATTTCACGATCAATCGGAGTAACTCCAGTTTTACCGTCAACAAGAAAAAGAATTGCTTCAGCTTCATCAACTGCTATCGTAATCTGCTCTTTAATTGCTTTCTCGAATAAATCAGCACTATTTGGAACATAACCGCCGGTATCTATAATGCGGAATAGCTTTCCGTTCCATTCCACTTCGCCATAATTTCTATCACGCGTAACTCCGCTAAAATCATCAACAATAGCCGTAGTGGATTTTGTTAATCGATTGAAGAGGGTCGATTTTCCAACATTAGGTCGTCCTACAATTACTACTAAAGGTAATTTCATATTAAAATCTTACTCTCAAATTAATTTTATAATTAAGGTCTTCTACAAAACCAAATTGCACTTTTTGCAAATCCGTATTCAATTCTATCTTTTTATTATAACTTTTAGTTGTAAATATAGCATCTACCGTACTAATAATGTGATTTATTATGATGACGATAACAGCTTTGGATGCAACATTGTAATAATCATTTGCCTTACCTCTTTCGCCGGAATAATGATGAAATCGAGGGGTTAATGGGTCTCCATAACCATAAGGGGTGTATTCATCGCCAAAATCGTCCCAGCCGGGATTAAATTGAGGATACTTACCAATCATCTCAAAATACTGCTGATCCCCTAGAGGGGCTAATTTATGCGAATAATAAGCACTGATTGCATTCTCTAATCTATTTAGCTCATTCCAATTTACGTTACCGTTATTATCAAAAACATTAAAATTAGCAGAATTAACACTCTCATTTATTTTTGAAGCATTCGTTACAGTCCATTTAGCATATCTTTTCACATCCCAATGCTGATTGGCATAATCTTGGAATATATTCGTTTGGTCATCACCTTTTTTATCATAAACAAGACCTGTATATACTGCTGCGGCTTCTAAAACTAAAAATGCTGCTCCTTTAATATAGCTTTCAGAATATAATTGACCAGCACCCGGAACAGCGAACGAAAGCAGACCTGCAACGAATGGAGATTTCTTCATCTCTTCATTCAACAATGGTTTTTGTTCGGAATAAGTATTATCGAATGATATTTTTCTATCTAATTCTAAATTTCCTGATAATTTATTTTGTGCATTAAGAGAAGAAGTGCAAATAATTGCAATCAATATAATTTTAGAAATCAAATTCAAAAAGAATCCCTCCATAAAAACTCCACTCTTTTCCATAATTAATAGTCTCTCCAAGAATATTTTTGGTGATTTTATCAAAAGAATATGCAGAACTAAAGAAAACACTTGTAGGGAAAAGGTAGAAAGAATTTACTTTGATTCTTAACTCTGCACCTACACCTTTTTTAAATTTATCAATTGCAGGAACACTTCCTCCAGTCCACGCATTTCCTAAATCGCCAAATACCGAAAAATATACCTTATCAATATAAAGATGACCCAGGCGTTTATCGATATTCTTGAATAATGGGAATCGATAAGTTAAATTAGCCCATAATAGCTCATTACCCGAAATTGCATAAAAAGGATAACTTTTCATACCAATAAGTCCACCCAAATAATAATCAAAGAAATCAGGAACAGCAGGACCTAATATCGTGGCACCTCTAAACTGAAATGTAAGCACATTGTCTTTCATTAGTTCGATATGCTCTTTCCAGTTTAGTTCCAAACGGTGAAAATTAAAGTTCTTGTAAAGAGGTTTCAACATTCCTTCTACAATTTCATAATTATTATCTTTATTGAATCGGTTAAATTCATAATCATATTGAAATTCTACCTTCCTTCCAATTGGATTAATATCCGAATCGACTGATGGGATAATACCCGCAAGGTTATATTTAAGTCTAAGATTTCTTCCAATCAAATAAACATCATTGGAAGTAGGGTAAAGGATTGTTGTATTGGGAAAAATAAAACTCCCTATTTCTGCAGAATAACGGCTAAAGATAAATCGCAGCTCAATAAAATTCTCATCATTTATAAATTTATTCTTCGCAGCAAGATCAACTTCAAATAGATTATAAGTAACGTCCGTAGAAGTATTTAGAGAATTATCCAATGAATCAAAAATTAAATCAGTATTAGTTTTTCTTGATATACTATATAATTCTAAAGAAAGAGTTGGTCTTAAACCTAAACTATAAAAAATCGGCAACTTATTTCGATAATCGAATTGAAGAAGAAGGTCTCTTTCAAATCTTTTATTTATAGAGCCGCCCGCAAAAATACTATAACGATTAAGATAATCGTTTGAAGCTAA
>CALDDL010000229.1 GCA_937936675.1 uncultured bacterium | reverse complement strand
ACGAGGTATGTTTATTCATTTCTCTTCTTATTTTCTGCCATGCATAATCTTGTTTATCGAAATCTTCCTTTTCCCATGGAGTAGGGACTTCAATTCCGGGAGTAAGAAGTTTATTCCATTTAACGTTTTCTTTATCAAGCAGAGCGGTGATATTCGGTTCTACCGGTTCAATACCTTGCGGATAAAATTCGTTATATGCTACATCGGAAGTATAATATTCATCGGCTAATCCCGAAAATGAATGACCAAACTCGTGTAAGAAAAGATATTCATGAAATTGATTATCGGTAGTGAAGGTGCAATAGAAATTATAGATACCTCCGCCTCCATATTTTTTATGATTGACCATAATATATATGGCATCATAAGGGACGTGTGCCGCCATATCGCGCATAGCTTTATTATCTTCGGTAAGTAAATATCTCTCCGAACCGAGCGAATTGAAAGTGGAATTGAGAGCAGTTTTTCTATATTCTCCTGCCGGCGGGTCATCCGATCCGCTTTCAGTCGATGGCTTGAAAACACCATAGATATTAAATTTTTCTTTCTGAGATTTATACGGCTCTTGATTAAATATAATAGAAGTAAATTTTTCTAAATCGGACTTGAATTTATCTTCTTGAACGAGTGTGTAACCTTCGCCAAGTATAACAATATCAACCTTCGCGTGAGGATCGCCGCTATAAAAAGATTGATAAATTTTTACAGTTTCGTCTGTTATATTTTCGTGAATGATATCGATATTAGCGGGGTCAATATCTAAGGAATAGATTTCGTTAAGTTTATTCTCACGGTCGCGTTTATTAAGTGTAAAACGAATCGGAGCTTTCGGTTCGGGAATGATTCCGCTTTCGTGATATGCTTTAATAATGCCATTTGCCGCATCTTCGCTTGTCTGATATTCTTTGAAATAGCTATCAAAGCCTTTAGAATAAATTTCTTTACCCGATGCACTGTCATAAATTTTTACATAGTAAGCACCGTTATTAAAATTATCAATTAGATGAATCCGGCTTCCCGCCCATAAGCCATAGACATAAATTTGATCCAAGCTTACGATTTCAGTTTTGGCATCGCCGGTATGATGATAATCGATTCGCATCGTTTTATCATTGAAAAAAGTATTAAATTGAGTTAAGTCCTGCGCATTCACAGAGCCGCCTAAAAGTAGGATAGAAAAAAGTATTAAAAAATATTTCATAATCGGGTAATCCCCCTGTTTTTGACTATTAAAAATAAGAATGAAAACCTATATTTTGTATAGTAATCTAATGATATATAAATTAAAAAATATAATAATTATTTGGGCACTTTTTGCAGGAGTAATCCTGCCGCAGGATGGCTCATTCCAAATCGCACGCTTAAAATATAATGGCGGAGGGGATTGGTATAATGATCCTTCGGCGGAAGTAAATCTGCTTAAATTTGTTGCCGAGAAAACCAATATTAAGGTGGCGGCTGAATATAAGTTCGTGGATATCGGAAGCGATGATATATTTAAGTACCCGTTCCTTTTTATTACAGGGCATGGCAATGTGGTCTTTTCGGATTCGGAGACCGAGCGATTAAGAAAATATCTATTAAGCGGCGGCTTTTTATATATAGATGATGATTATGGTCTTGATGCCCCGATTCGGCGCGAAATGAAGAAAGTATTCCCGGATAAAGAATTTGAAGAGATCCCTTATGAATATGGATTGTATCATTGCTTATTTGAATTTCCGAGCGGACCTCCAAAAACCCACGAGCATGATAATAAACCCCCGCAAGGATTCGGAATATTTTTCGGTGATCGATTAATGGTTTATTATACTTATGAAAGCAATCCAAGCGATGGTTGGGCGGATGCAAACGTTCATAACGATCCTCCCGAAGTAAGGGAAGAAGCTCTTAAGTTCGGAGCTAATTTAATAGTATGGGTATTGGCTAATTAATATGTCAGATAAATTAATTTTAGAAATAAAGAATCGACTCCTTTCTGTAATTAAGAAGGATTTTAAAAGAAAGTACTTAGCAGACCTAAGTTGGTTTATTAGCAGTTCTGCATTATTGCTTTTCTCTGCAGGATTACTTGAATTGATTTTTAGATTCAGTCCATTCGGAAGAACTCTATTGTTTTTTAGCTCTTTCTTATTAATTCTTATTGGTGCCGTTATATTTCTCGTTGTTCCGTTCGTTAAAGAAAAATATTTTTCCAAACCGGACTATAATAAAGCTGCAAAATTGACGGGAGATTATTTTCCTGAGGTCAAAGATGAACTTCTTAATACATTACAGATCGCTGAAGAGGATTCAGATAACTATTCTTATTCATTAATTGAAGCGGCTTTTAAAAAGACTTACGAAAAAACTAAGAATATCGATTTTGAAAAGACAATAGACTTAACCCAATCGAAGAAGAAATTGCAATACTCATTTATTATTCTAATCGGATTTCTATCATTAATCTTTATCACTCCCGGATTTTCGGGTGCTTATTTCCGTATTCTAAATTTTAATAAAGAATTTAAGAAGCCGCAAAAATTTTATTTTGAAGTTTCTCCCGGGAATTATCAATTAACAAAAGATGAGTCAATAACTATTACAGTTAAAACAAGCGGCGAGCCGGTAGATGAAGTAAATCTATTTATTAAATCCGAAGAACAAACCGATTTCTCATTAACGAAATTATCTATAACAAAGGAGAAACATTTCCGTTACGAGAAGCAATTCGTAAAAAACAGTTTTGAATATTTTGTTACTGCGCAAGGAATAGAATCCGAGCATTATAAAATTGAGGTAATCGATCGACCCGTAATTACAGGACTTGATATAAAGATAGTCCCGCCAGCCTATACTCGACTACCGGAAATTCTTCAATCCGATAATGGCAATATAGAAGCATATCCCGGAAGCAGAATTATTTTTGGACTTACATCCTCCAAAGAATTAAAAAAAGGAGTGATTAATTTTAGTGACTCCACATCAATCGAATTAAAAACCGGTTATCAGAAAGCCAGCGGGAATTACGTTATATCAGGCGATAAAAAATATTCTTTTGAATTAACAGATTTATATGACAATATCAATCTCAATCCGATTCTTTATTCTATTACTACTTTAAGCGATGCCTATCCCGCTATTGAATTAATTGAACCGGATAGCGATTTGAGACTTACTAAAAATAATTTAGTGCAGATAAATTCAATATTAAGTGATGATTTTGGATTCTCAAAACTCACAATTAATTACAAATTAAATTCATCAAAATATCGCCAGGCTGAAACAAATTATAAATCCAAAGAGATATCAGTGCCTAAAGCTACAAAAGAATACGAACTTAATTATGTATGGAATTTAACAGATCAATATTTGGCTGAAGGAGAAGTTGTCGCATTCTATTTTGAACTTTTTGATAATGATAATATCAACGGTCCAAAATCGGTAAAAACTAAAATTATTAATGTATCGGTGCCATCGCTTGATGATCTTTTCAAATCGGTAGAAACTGCCCAAGATGATACCAAAAAGAATTTGGAAGAAACATTTAAAGAAGCGGAGAAATTGAGTAAGGAATTAGAAAAACTTACAAATGATATGAAGCGCGATAAAGCTGAAATTACTTGGGATGAAAAAGAGAAGATCGAAAAAGCAATCGATAAATTCAAAGACTTAACTTCTAAAATTGATGAAACTTCCAAAAAGTTAAACGAGATGAAGAAAGAGATGATGGAGAATAATCTTCTTTCGGAAGAGACGATGGAAAAATTTATGGAGCTTCAAGACTTGATGAATGAATTATCGAGCGAAGAATTTAAAGACGCAATGAAAAAGCTTCAAGACTCAATGAAAAACTTGATGCGCAATGAAGTAAATCAATCGATGGAAAATTTTAAGCTCGATGAAGAGATGTTTAAGAAGAGTCTCGAGCGCACTATGAATTTGCTCAAACGAGTGCAAGCGGAGATGAAGGTAGATGAAATTATTAAACGGTCGGAGGAGTTAGCAGAAAAAATCTCGGAGCTAAAAGAAAAAACCGATAAGATGAATTTAGCGGATAAGCAGAATAGAGATCAGCTTAAGAATGAACAGAAAGATGCCACTCAAGATTTTAAGAATTTAGAAGATGAGATGAGCGATCTGCA
>CALDDL010000228.1 GCA_937936675.1 uncultured bacterium | reverse complement strand
ATTGAGGAAAAAGTGGCAAGGATTTTTTGTGATTCGATTATAATAAGAATAAAAGTTGTTCGAATTTTTATCTTAATTTTGTTCTATTGCTCAATTTCGCAAGTCAATAATATATCCGCTCAACAATCCAACTCAATAGACTCAATTTCAAATAAAATTATATGGCAGGATAAGTTTGAAGGAAAAGAACTAGTAGGTTGGAAAGTAATAGATGATTTGAAAGATGAACCATCAGATTGGAAACTTGATAACGGTTTCTTAATTCAGCTTACCGATGTCGGCTCGCCGGAAAAATTTCTCGGTACTCATATCACAACAGGCGATAAAAATTGGAAAAATATTACTATTGAAACAAACTTCATCTATACAGATGACGATTTAATGGGAATAATATTCAGATATCAAGATGAAAACAACTATTACAGATTTTTAATCTCATTCAAAGAAAAATTAATTCTACTAAACAAAAAAGTGGCCGGTAAGAATATTGAAATTGCAAAAAAAGAAAATTCTCCTTTAAGCAGCGCAAAATTCAATTCAATTATCTGCCTAAAAGAAGATTCAATAAATATATATTTGAACGATGAAAAAATATTTTCTCTAACCGATAATCAATTCAAGACCGGGAAAATCGGATTTACTTCACTTGGTAATTTAGCCTCTTTCTTTGATGATGTTACAGTTTATAGCGAATATAAATATGCCGAAAAAATAATTGAGCCGGCTATCGTTCGAGGTCCTTATCTGCAAAGTGTTTTATCAGATAGCGCTGTTATAATGTGGAATACCAATTACGATTGTGAATCAGAGATCGAATTCGGAACTAACAAAGAAAACCCAAAAATTATAAAATCTAACAAAACAACTAAATTGCATGAAGTAGCCATTAAGAATTTACAACCTGATACAAAATATTTCTATCGAGTAAATTCGGGAAATATTATAAGTGATTGGTCTAGTTTAAAATCAGCGCCAAAGAAAAATTCTCCGTTCAGTTTCATATTGTATGGAGATAACCAACTAAATTTTTTAAGGCATAAAGATATAATTAATAATTTTTCGAAGAAAGAATTTGATTTCATTGTTTCAAATGGTGATGTAGTTCAAAGAGGTATGAGAGAGGATTGGGATACGGAATTTTTTGAACCACTTAAAAATGTTTTAAGAGAAAAACCATTTTATTCTGCAATAGGTAATCATGAATTAAATTCTCCCTATTTTTATCAAAATTTTTCTTATCCGAATGCAGAACATGAAAATTATTATTCATTTAGCTATTCTAATTGTTTTTTCATCTTCATAGATAATCCCCGGAATGCTTATCCTAAAAGAGAAGTATATGAAGACTTTAAAGAGGGGAGCAAACAATATGATTGGCTAAAAAATCAATTAGCATCCGAAGATGCAAAAAAATCCGAATGGCTTTTTGTCATATCACATGTTCCTTCTCATCCATTTGCCTTTGGTAACGTATTTCCGGACGGAGAAAAATATCTCCTCCCTTTATTTGACCAATACCAAGTGGATATTAATTTTTCGGGACATTCACATGGTTATGAAAGAAGTAAAATTAAAGATTCTTATTATATAATCTCGGCAGGTGGCGGTGGTGCTTTAAGCAAAAAGAAGGACCCGGGTCCAAAAATGTATGGGAAATTCCTTAGAGACTATAATTACTGTCATCTCTCAATTGAAGGTAATACTCTCTCTTTTAGAGCTTATGATATAACGGATAAAATTATAGATGAATTTTCAATCACAAAATAAACATTAATAAAATAGATAGAAATAAAGAAAGTGAAGTTCTTAAAAAACAGCATCAAATATTGATTAATACTAATTAGTAGGAGGAAGTAATGTTCTTAAGATCTACTTTAAAACGAAGTGCCACGATGAGATTTTTATTGATAATAACTTTTATATCAGTAATGATTTCACAGTCCCTTTTAGCACAGGGGACAGGAAAAATAATCGGTAGAGTGGTTGATTTTACGGCTAAGTCATCCTTGCCGAGTGCAAATATTCATCTTGAAGGTACAAAAATAGGTGTCTCCTCCGATAAGGAAGGGAGATATATACTTACGGGAATCCCTGAAGGACAGTACAACATTGTTGCATCCTATCTTGGTTATGAAAAGTCCGTTATACCTGTTACAGTAGTTGCTAATAAAAGTGTCCTTGTTGATTTTGAATTAAAAGAAACAACGGAAGAGATGCAGGACGTTTATGTATATGGAGTTCTAACAAGAGGGCAGGCAAAATCACTAAACGAACAAAAAAATGCTTCTAATATTAAGAATGTAGTATCTTCGGAACAGTTCAGCAAATTCCCTGATAGAAATGCAGCCGAGGCACTTCAAAGAATCCCTTCCGTTTCTATCACTACCGATCAGGGTGAAGGTGAAATGATTCAAATAAGAGGAATCTCATCCGAATATAATTCTGTTAGTGTCAATGGCGTCAGAGTGCCAAGTCCAGATCCCGATGCTGAAAGAGGTGTTGGATTAGATTTAGTTCAGGCAAATCTAATGGAATCAATTGTAGTAACAAAAGCTTTAACCCCCGATATGGATGCCGATGCTCTTGGCGGCAGTGTCGATTTTATACTTAAAGACGCTCCTGAAAAACCAATATATAATTTTGTTGCAAGCGGTGGATATAATCAGCAGAGATCAGAATTTAATAAGTGGGGAAATGATGTCCAATCTTATTCTGCACTTATTGGAAAAAGATTTTTTGAAAATAGTTTCGGCATATTATTAGCATCAAGTTTTTATAAAACTAATCGTGGTTCTATTCTTAGAGAGTATCGTTTTACAAACGATCAAAGTACAGATTTGATTTCAAGCAAATGGACAGATTATGATGTCAATCGTAATCGCTTCGGGCTTAATCTTGCTACTGATTATGTTTTTAATCCTGAAAACAGAATCAGATTAAATGCAAATTATAATACCTATATAGATAAAGAAATCAGAAGACAGACTGTTTATACGATTAATAAAAGTACTGAAGACAGAGAAACAAGAAATCGTATTGAAGACCAAAGATTAGCTACTGTTAAATTTGGCGGCGAACATAAATTAGGAAATCTTGATTTAGATTACTCACTCTTCTGGATCGAAAGTCGTGAAAGATTGCCTGATAGAACATATTGGACATACTCTAGAAAAAATACTTATGCCGGCTGGACCAATGATGAGTTATATTTTATTACCGGCAAAGAAGCATTCCCAAATCTTGCTCCTATGAAAGTATCTCGTGTACGTCACGATGAAATTTTAACCATTGATGGCGATAAAGGCGGAGATATTAATATTACTCTTCCTTATACAATTTTTGATCGCGTCAGCTCATTTAAGGCAGGTGCTAAATATAGATTGAAAGATCGCTTATTTGATTCACATCGATATAATGCAAAACCTGCTTCAGGTAAAACTATTGAAGTTCCGGGTGGAACTTATGGTTTTGAAGAAGTTGCTTGGAATGATCCCGAAGCAACTGCACTTCCTTTAGCTTCATTTATTGAGGACTTAGGTTATACGGATAATGATTACGAAGCATCTGAAGCAGTAATTGCAGGATATGTTATGTCTGATGTTTCTTTTAATAATGAATTATCCGTTCTTGTCGGTGCAAGAGTCGAACATACAAAAAATGACTATACATTAGCTAACACAGGTCAAAAAGACGATGGCTCATATACAGATTTCTTACCTTCAGCTCATTTTACCTATAGATTTGATGATATAAGAAATTTAAGACTTGCGTTTACTACCGGATTGAGCCGTCCCGGTTATTCATCTCTAATTCCTAGATATATTGTGGATGATAATGAAAAGACGATATCAAAAAGCAATCCTGATTTAATTCCAACAAGAGCGGTCTCCATTGATCTTTTATATGAACAATATACATCTCAATTAGGTCTATTGAGTGCAGGTGTTTTCTATAAAAAATTGAATGATCTTCTTGCTAGTTCAGTTGAATTGCAAACAATAAATGGTGTTCAGTATAAAGTATCGCAACCTATTAATGGCGGTGATGCTGATGTATTTGGTGTGGAAGTGGCATATAATCAAAGATTCTCCTCATTGGGAATTGATTTCCTAAAACCATTCGGGATTTATTTTAATTATACATATAACCATTCGAAAACAAATTATAATGGGAGAGAAATGCCATTGGGACAAAGTCCAAAGCACATTTCTAATTTCTCGATATTCTATGATAATACAGATATTGGGCTTTCGTTTGCAGTTAATTTAGTTGCAAGAGCTCCGCTAATTCGTTCAATTGGTGCTAATGAATATACTGATATTTGGTATGATTCCGAACTACGATTGGATGTATCTGCTAGCCAAAAGATATATGATTTTGTTACCCTATTCTTACAGGCAAATAACCTTACAAATCAGAAAGAAGTAGAAAGATACGGAGATCCTTCTAAATCACTTTCAAGATTAGAGCAATATGAAGAATATGGATTTAGTCTTATGGCAGGATTGCGTTTCGAGCTTTAAACGCATACACTCCTACTAATGTGTTAGAATGCGATGAGAGGAGAGGGGCTTTTCTCCTCTTATCCTTCTTAAGAATAATAATGTAATTCATTAATTTAATTGGCTACCAATTTTTGACTGAAGGTAACTTCATTTTGCGTATTGAAAAATTTTGAAAATCTTTTATTGATTTAATAGTATTTCTTTTTGTGAGGTATTTATGTTGTCTTCAATAATTAATTTCTTTAAAACAGGTCCTGATAAGCCGCTTCTTACGGATAAAGAAGAAATAAAAAAGGAATATGAAAAGAAACGATGGAGTGTCTTCATATCTTTGATTCTTGGTTATGGCTTTTTCTATACCTGCCGCTTAGGTTTATCGGTAGCTAAAAAACCAATCTTAGATGCCGGTGTGCTTTCCGTTTCTGAAATGGGAATCATAGGCTCGGTTTTACTATATGTCTATGCAATTGGTAAATTTACCAATGGCATGCTTTCCGATAGTGCCAATATCAAAAGATTTATGTCTATCTCATTAGCTATTTCAGCATTAGTCAATATACTTTTTGGTCTTACTACACAATTTTATCTTTTTGTTATCCTTTGGGGCGTTAATGGATGGTTTCAATCCATTGGCTCTGCTCCATCGGTAGTTTCAATCTGCCAATGGTATAGTAATAAAGAACGAGGAACTCGATACGGAATATGGGCTGGTGCTCATAATATAGGAGAAGGATTAACCTTTGTAGTAACGGCATTTTTGGTAAGCTATTTTGGCTGGCGTGCCGGCTTTATCGGTCCCGGCATTATATGTCTTTTTGTAGCTTTTGTGCTTTATCATACTCTCGCAGATCGCCCTCAGACTTATGGTCTGCCTCATGTAGCAGATTATAAACAAGATTATTCTGCCGGTAAACCGATAGAAGCAAGTGTGAGAACATTACAAAAAATGGCTTTGAAAAATCGATTTGTATGGATACTTGGACTCAGCAGCGCGCTTATGTATATAGCTCGATATGCAATTAATAACTGGGCTATTCTTTATCTTCAAGAAGCTAAAAGTTATGAATTAATGGATGCAAGCTTTGTTATGGGTGCTTATCCTATTATGGGTTTCATAGGTGCTTCTTTTTCCGGATTTCTATCAGATAAACTTTTTAATTCCAGGCGAAATGTTCCTACTCTGATTTATGGTATTTTGCAGACAGGGGGTATGTTGATGCTCTTTTTAGTCGCTCCGGGAAATATGATTTGGGATACCGTTGCAATGGGGTTATTTGGTTTTGGAGTTGGTGGTTTGATAGTTTTTCTTGCCGGGCTAATAGCTGTGGATATTACTCCAAAAGCCACTGCCGGTACTGTCAAAGGATTAATTGGTATGTTTAGCTATATTGGTGCTGCTTCTCAAGATTGGATTAGCGGATTTCTAATTGATAATAGCAAAATTATGGTTGCCGGTAATGCAGTTTATAATTTTAATAATGCTTTTTATTTTTGGATAGGGGCTTCTGTTTTATCGATGCTGCTTGCTCTAACAGTATGGAATGTAAAACCAAAAGAATAAATTTTAATAAAAGGATATTTAAAAATGAAAAAAGTATTTATTATTTCTCTTTCTGTTATTACAATATTATTTGTTGCGGGGTTTGTGTTAAATGGCACCAGAGAATTTAAGGAAATTAAAATCTTTGATATGCCCGAGGCTCGTCAAGGAGTGGCAGTAGATAAAAACTATATTTATGTAATCGGATCACAAGAAATCGGTAAATATGAAAAAGCCTCCGGTAAATTAGTAAAGAAGTGGGAACAGGATAAAAATGGTAAAATTATTCATCTTGATAGTGGTTTAATATATAAAGGAAAACTTTATTGCGCTCATTCTAATTATCCCGGAATTCCGATGACAAGTTCAATTGAGATTTGGGATGCCAAGACTCTAACTCATCTCGATTCAAAAAGCTTAGGTATTAGCTGGGGCTCATGCACTTGGATTGACCGATATAATGGCACTTGGTGGGCTGCTTTTGCGCATTATGATAAATGGAAAGAGGAAGCTAAAACTGATGTAAGATGGACTACCGTAGTGCAGTTTAATGATAAATGGCAGATGCTCGAATCATGGGTTTTTCCTGAAGAAGTATTAAAAAAATTCGGAATCATGAGTAATTCAGGCGGTTCTTGGGGTCCTGATGGTCTGCTTTATTGCACGGGGCACGATAATCCCGAACTATATGTTCTAAAACTTCCTCAAATGGGTTCTATTCTTGAACTTGTAGAAACAGTTCCTATAAATAATACAGGGCAGGGAATTGCTTGGGATAGAAGTGATCCAAATTCGATTTATACTATCAGGAAGAGTGATCGACAAGTTGTTCATTCAAAATTGATATTACGTCCTTAAATAGAATAAAAATATAATTTCATTAATTACAGAGAAATAGGTATTTTTAGAATCGGTAATTAAGACATACTTATCCTAACTAAAAAACTTATTAATTTTGGAGGGTTTCAATGAAGCTCATATTCAAATCTGCAATTATTTTTATTCTCTTTGTTACTATTACAAATGCTCAAACCGGCACTCGCTTAGTTGATTTCAATGCCAAATCTATTGGTCGCGGAGGCACATCAATTGGTGTTTTCGATAGTAATAATCTTCTCATGACCAATCCGGCAGGAATTTCTTTCCTTAATAATTCCGCTATCGATGTTAATCTTTCTTTAATGTTTCCTAAAGTTCATTTCAAAAATTCTATTAATGATGCCGATGGAGACGATAACGTTTTTCCGTTACCTTCATTAAGCTATGTAAACAAATATCAAGATAGTAATTTCTCATGGGGAATCGGATTTTTCACTTATGGCGGAATGGGTGCCGATTATAAACTCAATCATAATCTTTTCCGTGATATGGCAACAGGTAAATTTATTCAGCAAGAATACCATTCACAAATCGCTCTCATGCAGGGTGGTCTAACTGCTGCATATAAACTATCGGAAAATTTATCGGTAGGCGCTTCTCTTCATCTTGTTTATTCGACACTTGAATTTGCAATGCCTTATTCTTTAAAACCATCGATTATGAAAGGAATGGCAATGCCGGGAATGACTTTCGGACAAATGTTTGGTGCGCCTCCTCAAATGGGCGGTTTCGGTTATGATGAAGTTACAGCTTATGCTAAGATGAGCGATCTCACCGCTCTTGGTTTCAATGGCAAAATTGGTATCGCTTATAAAGTAAATGAAAATCTTTCTATCGGATTAAATTATTCATCTCCAATCACACTAACCTATAAAGATGGTAAAGCTGATATGGATATGACTGCACAATTAATGGACGGGTTCGGTAAAGCAGTTATGGGTTATATGATGCAAAATCCGGGTTCAACTCAACAGCAGGCACAAGGGGCTATTATGAGCCAATTCGCTCAAATGGGTATCGATCTTTCAAAAGGTGCTGCTGCCACTTATGATATGGAAGCTGAACTTTCTTTCCCACAATCATTTGGTTTCGGTCTATCGTATAAAATAAATAGAGATTTTATGGTAGCTGCTGATTTTGAATATTTGAACTGGGCAGATGCTTTCGATAAAATGTCTCTTAAATTATCGAATGGAAATAATCCTAATATCAACAAAATGATCGGTTCTTCTTCGATGAACATAGATTTCCCTATGAATTGGGAAAATTCCCTTTTAATAAAAGTGGGAGTTGAGTATAATGCCACTCCTGATTTAGCATTACGAGTTGGATTTGCTAATGGAGCTAATCCTGTTCCTTCTTCTACGATATTCTCAATCTTCCCGGCAGTTGTTGAAAATCATATTACAGCGGGACTAAGCTATAAGGTTTCTGCACCACTTAGAATTAATGCAGCGTTTGAAATGGGATTAGAAAATTCTGTTGATGGTTCAAAACCTCACGTTCTAGCTCATGAATATGAGGGAAGCACGAGTACTCTTTCTACTACTTTGTTGCATCTGGGAGTTTCGTATAATTTATAATCGATTAAGCTGCGTTTAATCAGTTATAAATTGAGGGGTTACTAAAAAGTTTCGCATAGTGTATTAATATTTATGCATGATTAATTTACAAGAATAGATAGAAAATTATTCAAAAACCGCCTCGAAAGAGGCAGTTTTATTTATCCTGCTCTTCAGGTGCTACATCTTTAACCTTAGCTAATACTTTTAAATACTTATCTTTATTTCCCCTCTTAGCCCTTTCATTCAAATATTCTTCAGTAGTAATAGCAGAGATTTTTTCTGCGAGGGCAGAGGAAACTAATTGATTAATTGAAGTGTTTTCTTTTTTAGCTAATTCTCTTGCTTTTTTATGTAATGAATGGGGTAATCTGATGCTTATTGAACTCATTTTACTTCTCCTATCGTAATCAAAAATTCTTTAGGTGTCATTGTCTTTATGCCAAATCTATCAACTCCAACAAAATCATTTGTATTAAAAGTGATGATTATTTCACTATCTGATTCAACTGCTAATTCCAAAATCATATCATCCTTTGGGTCTTTTAAAAAAGGTCTCCAAAGAAAATAAATTTCCTTCTTGTTTCCTATACTACATATAAAATCTATAATAGTTTCTATTTCATTTATAGTTAAGTCAAATTTTGATTTCTCTCTCTTAAGAACCTCTTCGTATTCTAAAATCAACGGTACTGATATATTTATCTGAAATTTTGGATTGTCAATAATTGTAAGTAATTTAAATGAAAACCCATTTCGTGATTTTAGAGCCGAAACAATCACATTTGTATCTATAACGACATTATAAATTTTCATGTGGTATTATATGTAATACCATAGTTAATGTCAATAATATATTTTAATTATACCCCTTGACTCAAACACATTTTATCGATATTTTTATATCGATAAAAAATTATCGATAGGTGAACTTATGGAAATGGTATTAGAAAAACAGGTAAAAGCTCTCTCGGAAAGAACTTTAAGACGTCTTCCAAGATATATAGAAATATTAAAACGCATGAAAAGTGAGAAAATCGAGTTCGTTTCCAGTAATATGATAGCCGATGAACTTGGATTGGATTCCATTCAAGTGCGTAAAGACCTAGCCGCAACAGGTGTGATAGGGAAACCAAAACTCGGTTTTGCCATCGATGAATTGATTGCAGGAATCAAGCACACTCTAAATTGGGATAATCAAACCGATGCCTTCTTAGTCGGCGCCGGAAGTCTTGGAAGCGCAATTCTGGGATACAAAACCTTTTCTGATCATGGACTAAATATAATCGCCGCGTTCGAGAATGAACCTTCAAAAGTTGGCGAAATCATCAATCATATCACTGTTCTCCCGATAGAAAAACTTTCTGATATGGCATATAGAATGAAAGTTCATATAGGAGTAATCACAGTACCCGCAGGTGAAGCACAAAAAGTAGCCGATATGATGATTGAGGGTGGGATTAAAGCGATATGGAATTTCGCTCCGGTTCATCTTAAAGTCCCTGATTTTGTGATTGTAGAAAATGCTCAGCTTTCCCATTCACTCGGAGTGCTCACCCATAAACTTGCAGAGTCACTAAAGTGAAAAAGAATCAAGAGAAAACGATGGAAAATTACTCAAATGTCTTTTCCAAAAGTGTTACTAACATTATTGAATATAGAATGAAGTTTACTGAAACATTAAAAGGATTATATAGATGAATACGCAAAACGAAGCTTTAATGGCTCGAAAATTTGAAAAGGTTTGCGAAATCCTAGAACGCAACCATTATGATTCAAACCGTTTGATACCAGTTCTTCAGGCAATTCAAGAAGAATATAGATATCTGCCGGAAAAAATTTTGACTTTTGTGGCAACCTCATTAGGCATTTCCCCTGCCAAGGTTTATGGGGTTGCTACTTTCTATTCCCATTTCGCTCTCGAGCCAAAAGGGAAATATGTTATTAAAGTTTGTGATGGCACTGCATGCCACGTAAGAAATTCTTTACCGATCGTAGATGCGATTCACAAAAAATTAGCTCTATCGGAAACCAAACATACCACAGATGATATGATGTTTACTTTAGAAATGGTTTCCTGTCTTGGTGCTTGCGGACTTGCACCTGTTGTAGTAATAAATGAAGAAGTCCATTCCCTGATGACACCCGAAAAAACTATTGCTGTCATCGATGCGATTATTAAGGAGGATATTTATGAAACCGCAATTAATTAATCTAGATAAAATCAAATCTGATTATCTTGAGCAGTATAGTCTTATTAAAAGGCGAATAATAATTTGTGCAGGAACAGGATGCGTGGCAAATGGTTCGCTTAAAGTATTCACCCAATTTGAAAAGCTATTAGCCGAAAACGGAATTGATCATTTAATTTCTCTCGAACTAAAAGAAGAGAAAGAAGAAAAGAAAGAAAATATTTTGCTTTCAGGAAGCGGATG
>CALDDL010000227.1 GCA_937936675.1 uncultured bacterium | reverse complement strand
GTAATAGAGCCATTTGAAAAAAAGCCGCTTACAATTAAAGAGGGAATCAAAATATTTCTTAATAATAAAAAATTTATTCTCCTGCCCATTGCTTTCAAGATTCAGCATTTAGATGAAAAAAATCCGGCATTATTTATTAGAGCAGCAGAACCGATTATCTGTAATAACGGAATCGAAAATTTTGATAATTATTCATATTCCTTTACTAAAAATATCGATTCACTTAACGAAACAGTAATTAATAAATCATCCGTTAATCCGATATATCTATAATATGCTAATAGTTAATACGATAATTTTGACATTTGTATTTATCACATTTTGTATTGTAGCATATAATTATTTCACTGCTCCTCGAATCAAAAAGAATAATAATTATACTTCCGAATCAGCAGAGATATCAGTTCTTATTCCGGCGCGTAATGAAGAAAAAAATATTAAGAAATGTATTGAATCAATATTAAACCAAACATATAATAAACTTTATATAATAGTCTTAGATGATAATTCCATCGATAATACGAAATTGATAATTGAAGAATATACAAATAAGTATAAAAATGTACATTTATTGGAAGGTAAAGAACTACCACAAGGTTGGCTAGGAAAAAATTGGGCTTGCGAACAATTATCAAAAAACGCTAAAAGTGATTATCTTTTATTTATAGATGCGGATGTAGAGCTTAAAGAAAATGCAATCGCCGGATTGATGGCGAAGATGAATAAATATAAATTAGATGCTATTTCTGTTTTCCCAAGTCAAAAAATATATAGACTTGGAGAATGGTTAGTGGTACCAATGATGAATTGGCTTTTACTATCTTTTTTACCCCTTAAGCAAGTTTACAAATCAAAGAATGTTTCCTTTGCCGCAGCAAACGGTCAACTTTTTCTATTCAAGAAAAATATTTATCATGCTATTGGTGGACACGAAAGAGTCAAAAATGAAGTCGTAGAAGATATGGAGTTCGCTCGGTTGCTTAAATGTAATAAATATAAACTAATGACAGCTCTAGGCGACACGCAAATCTATTGCTCAATGTATGATTCGTTTGAATCGGCAGTCAACGGATTTTCAAAGAATTTTTATGAAGGATTTAAAATCGAGAAGCTCTCCTTTATCTTATTGATTAGTTCTTTTGAAATTATTTTTTTATTGCCATTTGTATTACTGTTTTTTGATGTTCGGTTTCTTTGGGCGGTAATACTTATTTTAATTTCACGAATTTATATCTCCATAATAAGTCGGCAAAATGTTTTTGTAAATTTATTATTGCATCCTATACAGATGATTATTCTTTTTTATGTGGGAATAAAATCAATAAACAAAAATGGAATAGAATGGAAGGGAAGAAAATTAATATAGACGGATTAGAGAAAATTAAAAAATGGGTTATTCCATTTTTTATAATAATGTATTCGGTAGGAATTGTGGGACATTTAGTTGAGCCGACTCGTAGTCTAATGATTATGCTTACTCCATTTACATTACTACTATGCAGCTTTGTTCTTTTCTATTCCATCCATAAAGAGATTGATAGTCAATTATTTAGTTGGCTTATATCGACTTATATAATTACTTTCATATTAGAAGCTTATGGCACCGCATCTGGATCGGTCTTCGGTTCATATAAATATGGAGATGTGCTCGGGTGGAAATTATTTGATGTACCTCTTATTATAGGAGTTAACTGGGTAATTGTAATTCTTGGCGGGCTCTCTTTATCTCATTTAATATCTAAAAATTTGTTTATTTCATCATTGATCACGGGATTTGTAGCATTGCTTTTCGATTATATCTTAGAACCATTAGCAATGAAATTAGATTATTGGACTTGGAGCGGAAATATAATTCCATTACAAAATTATACTGCATGGTTTATCATTGCCTTTATTTTCGCTATTGGGTTTAATCTGAAGAAAATTAAAATAAAATCCAAAATTCCATTATATTATATAATAATTCAGTCGATATTTTTTCTTGTCTTGAGGATATTTCTATAATGGGAATACTAATTGCTTTAATAATAATTTTTACATGGTTCTTTCATCTCTCCTACATGTTTGTATATCTTGAGCCTTCTTTTACTTCGGTTACATTTTATATTCATATATTACTTCAAGTTTATTTATATACCGGATTATTTATTACCGCACACGATTCGATGCACCGGACAGTATCCAAAAATAAAACAATTAATAAACTGGTTGGACAAATATCTACATTTCTATATGCGGGGTTATCATATAACCGATTAATTAAGAATCACTTTAAGCATCATAAAACTCCGGGATCTGAAAACGATCCTGACTATAATATTAAATCGCAAAATTTCTTTATCTGGTGGGGTTCATTTATGATAAGGTATGCTACGATTTGGCAGTTATTAGTAATGGCGGCAGCGTTTAATATTTTGAAAATTTACGTCCCTGAAATAAATCTGTGGTTTTTCTGGGTAATCCCCGCGGTTTTAAGTTCGGTGCAGTTATTTTATTTCGGGACTTATCTGCCTCATAAGCAACCACACACTCATGAAATGGAACCGCATAAGGCGCGGACACAAAAAAAGAATCATCTATGGGCGATGATATCATGTTATTTTTTTGGTTACCATTTTGAGCATCATGAATCTCCTCAAACGCCATGGTGGAGGCTGTATCAATCGAAGTGATATATTACCTGCCTTAGGAATATTTTCATTATGGAAAAGAGATATCTTTATAAATAAAAGTAATCTGTTCCCTGCTGCTGGTTTACTTCAATTCGGAAAAATTTCTCAATTAGTTGAAATGTTATATCGTGCACTCAAGGATTACTTATTGTGATAAAGAAATATCCTTAAATTACTCAATGTGATCAGTACCTAATGGCATTGATAAAGTAAATACCGTTCCTTCCTCTTTATCTGTGGTGTAATCTGCTCTGCCTTTTAGATAATTTTCAATTATCATTTTAACGCTATAAAGACCGATACCTCTTCCTTTTTTCCCTTTGGTACTAAAAGATCTTTGGAATAGATGAAGCTGAACAGTTTCAGGAATAAATACCTTGTTTTTTACGTTGAAGTTAATGCTGTCATCATTTACTTCGTAATAAATATTTACAACATCTCCATTCCCGATTGCTTCTAATGCATTCTTCACTAAGTTGCCAAGTGAACGAACAAGCAATGTGGAATCTGAATGAAATAAAACGTCATCTTTATGATAATTAAGATTGATTATTTTTCCGCGGGCTAGTTCATGTTTGCTGTACATCTCATATACATTTTGTATAACTGCATTTGCACTTATCTCTTTAATATCAACTGCAAGATTACCATCTTCAGCATTTCGTAATTCTCTTTGAGCTAAAATTTCGCTTAGTAATTGTTGTGATGAAGATACAATGGCATTTGATATTTCTTCTTTCTCCTCTGCATCCTCAAGTTCAGAAAGAAGTTTTGTTAACCCATGTATTGCACCTGCTGTATTAAGCACATCATGAAAAAATATTTTCTCAAGTGCTTCTCTTCTTTTTTCGTTAGATATATCGCGGATTGCAAATATTGTATAGTTTTTCTCTTCTATTACTATTGGAGTGGTATTAATTAATAGATCGAAAGAGACAATTTTACCTTTTATATTAGATGTAATTTTACATTCTTCAAGAGAGCTTACTCTATTCGTAATTGTATTTAAGTTAGCTTTTGCAGCACCGCACTCGACACAAAATTTCGAAGTTCCACATCCTGCATCCATTTCGCCTGAATGGATACAATGGACCGCCTCGCCTGGTCTTTTGCCTAAGACTTCATAGATCGATTTTGGCTCTAAGAGAGCAACCGCTTTATTATTGAATGCTACTATCTGCCTAAAGTCATTTAGTACTATTACCATTTCCGGCATTGAATCAATTATTGTTTGAACAATTGGCAATTCTTTAAGAGACGTATAATCGTTCAGGATATCATCGATACCTAATCTTTCCGGTCTATCGAAATATGTGGTCTGTTCATTCATACTAACCTAGTTGATAAAAAATCTAATTCCGATTGCTGCATCGAAATCTAAATCCGTTTCCGGGATAAGAGTGAAAACTGGTGCTATTTCAAAAAATAGATCAATAGGTACATCCCTAGATAACCATTCAATGCCTGCGACACCTCTAACTCCGAATGAATCATCTGCACCTTCATAGATTCTTAATCTTGCACCAACACCATAATATACTGGTATTCTCTCGGTAGATTTGATTAAGTCGAAAGAATGCCATAAATAATCTGCATGTAAAGCAGCGGCATTATGATTACCTGTGAATGAATATGCTAAACCAAAATCAATTGCATTCACTCTATTTAACCAACTTTTTGCACTCAATCCGGTCGGCTCGCCTAACATTACTCCGATACCAAATCCCTTATCCTGTGCTTCTATTATCGAAGAAATTGATAAAAATGTTAATAAAATAATAAAAAACAACTTTTTCATGACTTTCCCTTTAGTATATTTTTCTGATTTTAAAAATACGAAATTTATTTTCTTATAGATTCGCTTTAATAGATATCTTTTATAACATTTATTATTAAATTTAACGATTCGATTTCCATAATTCAGAGGGTAGAATGACAGTTACACAAACTAGTGAAGAGATTGTTTCTTTAGTAGCAGAAAATTCATCTCAGTTTGATTATAAAAAAAGCGATACAGCAATTATTTTAGCAGCAGGGCATGGCAAAAGAATCAAATCGCAAACCTCAAAAATGCTTCATAAAATTTGGGAAAAACCGACGGTCGAACGTGTTTATATTGCCTGCGATTCTGCACTTACGTCATCTAATATTATTACTGTTGTTGGTATTAAAGCAGAGGATGTAATTAAAGCAGTAGGCAAAAAAGATAATAATATATTCGCTTATCAAGAAGTACAAAACGGAACAGGTCATGCAGTACAGGTTGCTCTTCAATCAATCGATAAAGAAAATTATGACGGAATTGTTTATGTATTCCCTGGCGATATGGGATTAATAAATAGCCAAACTGTAAAGCTTTTTCGCGAATCTTTTTTAGGTTCTAAATGTGATATGATGGTTCTTACCGGACTTTTTGAAGGAAATAAGGAAGAGAATTATTATGGCAGAATTATTCGGGTTAAGGAATTCGATTCTAATGGAAAGCATTCTTTGGATGATTTTGGAAAAGTTATAGAAATTATAGAATATAAGGATATTCTCGCATTGAGCACTGATACACCATATAAAGCAGAGTTCGGTGGAAGAACATATCATTATAATAAAGAAGAACTTTTAGAAATCCCTGAATTTAATTCAGGTGTTTTTGCATTTGATTTTAAGAAGCTTGTTAAACTAATATATAATATAAAAAGCGAAAACGTACAAAATGAAGTTTATTTGACCGACTTAATTTCTCTATTTAATCAGGAAGGTTATGTAGTTCAAGCAGTTTCGCCTCTTGAGCAATATGTTATTATGGGATTCAATAATAAATCCGTCTTAAAAGAGATGGAGAATATTGCACGAACAAATATTTATGAAAAATTAAAAGATATCATTACCATAGATGACCCGGATGATTTTTATATTGACGATGAAGTAATAGAGCAAATATTAGAATTGGATGATAAAGGAGTCCCTCTTGATATTCAATTAGGCAAAGGATCGTATTTAGGTAAGGGCGTAAAAATTAATTATAATCTTCATCTGCATAAGAATGTGTGGCTTGATGGAAATATTACTCTTGGAAGAAATGTCGATTTGAAGGCAAATGTGGATATCTCCTGTTATGATGGACAGAAAATTGTTATCGGAAATAACGTTACGATTTTTTGGAATAATATTTTAAGAGGTAATATAATAATAGAAGAAAATTGCCGTATTGAATCGGGAGTAAAAATAACCGGAAGTGATGAATTCCCCGTAATTATAGGCAAAGGGGTTACTCTCAAAGGGATTACATATATTTTCGGTTCAAAGATAGAAGATGGATTTTTGATTGAGCATTCGGTATTAATTAAAAAAGAGATAAAAAGCGAGAATGGTGAAGCAAAATCAATCGGTTATTATATCCCTGAGACGGTAGGTAAGAATTTAGTAAAAGATTTAAAATAGAAAAAGGCTGTCTCGGATAAGACCGTGGCAGCCGTATTAAATTTATATAATAGTTTCTGGTTTAATTGAATTATGTTTTATTTCAAAAGAGGGAGTAACACATTCAATTAAAATAGAACTTATTTACCTGCTTTAACCTCATTAAGGTGTTTGGTCAACGCTGCTTTTTTGTGTGCTGCATTATTTTTATGTAAATGTCCTTTTACAGATGATCTATCTAGAACCGCTACGGCTTCTTTATAAACTGTTTCAACTTTTTCAGCGTCAGTGGTATCATATACTTTCTTGATCAAAGTTTTAATCTTTGAATTAGTCGCAACGTTTCTAGCGTTTCTTTTTTCACTTGACCGTGCTCTTTTAAGAGCTGATTTGTGGTTTGCCATTCCTTACCTAAATTTATATTATTATTAAAGACTACAAATATAGCATTTGGTTATCTGTAAATCAAACTTAAACTATGCTATTATTATTTTTGTTTTTATCTTTGCGGATAAAGAAGAAAGAGATAATGCTTAAAATAAATGAAATATACTACTCATTGCAAGGGGAAAGTACAAAAGCCGGTCTTCCTTGCGTATTTATAAGATTGACTTACTGTAACCTTCGATGCACGTATTGTGATACTGAATATGCGTTTTACGAAGGAAGCGATAAATCGATTGATGAAATTATTGAGGAAGTTGCTAAATATAATTGCCGTCTTGTAGAGGTAACGGGGGGTGAACCGCTCGTGCAAAGCGAAGTCCATACGCTAATGGAAAAGCTTTGCAATCTCGGATACGAGGTTTTAATCGAGACCGGTGGATCGCTGCCAATTGAGAATATCGATAAGCGCGTTAAGGTAATTATGGACTTAAAATGTCCTTCGAGTAAGATGATGAAAAAGAATCGATATGAAAATATTGAGTTTCTTAAACCGATCGACGAAGTTAAATTTGTAATCGGTTCGAGGGAAGACTATGATTGGTCTAAATCGATTATTGAAAAATATAATTTAATAGGTAAATGTGAACTGCTGTTTTCAATTGTATTTGGAGATTTAACTCCATTGACAATGGCAGAATGGATAATAGAAGATAATTTACAAGTCCGGTTTCAACTTCAAATGCATAAATATATTTGGAAGCCGGATGAGAGAGGAGTATAAATGAGAATTGCAAAAGAATTTACATGGGAAATGGGGCATCGGCTTCCATTTCATGAGGGTAAGTGCAAAAATCTGCACGGGCATTCATATAAAATGATGGTTGAACTTGATGGAAAGCCTGATAGCAACGGTATGGTGCTCGATTATTATGATGTCAAATCGATTATCAATCCGTTGGTAGAGGAATTGGATCATGCTTGTTTAGTTTTCTCCGGTGATAATGAATTGCAAGAGTTACTAAAAAAACTAGATTCAAGAATGGTAGTCGTGGACTTTCATTCTACTGCCGAAAATCTTGTTGCTTATTTCTTGAAGAAAATTAAAGAAGTCGGGCTTCCGGCAAACATCGAAAAAGTAACAGTAAAAGTATTAGAAACAGAAAACACTTACGCCGAGGATACAATAGAATTAGTTTCTCATTAAAGATTGTAAATACCAAATTATGGAATTATTAATTGTATTACTTATCGTTGCATATTTTCTCCTTAAAACCACTAAAATTGTTTTAACGGGATGTGTAAAATTATTCTTTTTTATAGTTTTGGTAGCATTACTTATTATGATTCTTTAACAGTTTTTTTAGGCAATAAAAACTCTACAAGAGTTTTTATTAAATTAAGCACTTGTTTTTATTCTCTTTACTTCAGCGAGGAGTTCGGGAAGGATAGAGGCTGATTTACCTATGAGTGATTCATCTGCAAAGCGGCTCATTTCTGTATAATCGATATTTATTTCCACTAGGTAAGCTCCTGACTGCTTTGCTTCAATCGGTATATAAGCGGCGGGGTAAACTAATCCGGAGGTGCCGACAACAAAACAGATGTCAGAAGATTCTGCCGCCGATTGACCACCGCTAAATTGATCCTGTGGCAGCATCTCTCCAAACCAAACTACATCGGGCCTAATCCTTCCACCGCATTCTTTACATTTGGGATTGCCCGATTCTACATTTAATTCAGATTCGTTAAATGGAGCTTTACAATCGATACAGTAATTTCTTTCTATATTGCCATGGAGCTCGAAAATTTTCGAGCTCCCGGCGCGTCTATGTAAATTATCAACATTCTGTGTTACAACAGTTACATCATAATATCCTTCAAGTTCGGCAATGGAAAGATGCCCTGCATTTGGTTTTGAATCGTGAACAATTTGTCTGCGATGCTGATACCATTGCCAAACGAGATCTGGATTTTTCATAAATCCATCAATGCTTGCTAGTTCCTCCGGTTTCATTTTATTCCAGATTCCATCAGCACCTCTAAAAGTAGAGATACCACTTTCAGCAGATATTCCGGCACCTGTAAAAAAGAGTAACTTTTGGGCGTACTTTAATTTATTTACGAACTTAGTACTAAAATCCATTTCACTTATAATTTTTTTAATAATTCTTTAGCTTCTGCAAGTCGCTTATCGTCATCTTCATCTTGTACTTTGCTTTTTAAAGCTTTATTTAACATTTCTTTTGCAGTATCATCTTCA
>CALDDL010000226.1 GCA_937936675.1 uncultured bacterium | reverse complement strand
AGTTTTTGCAGCTTCACCGGATGGAGGCAAAACATGGTTAAATACCGATTGGGACAACTATCGCTATGTGGCTGGGTTATCTCCATATACAGGGAAAATTGGTTGGATGGCTTCTCAACATGATTTTAATGATTCAACCTATCAATTAAATTTTACGGAGGATATGGGTGCAACGTGGACTAAAGAATTAGAAATTAAGGGTAGAATAGTTGATTTAGAAAATAAAGATGGATATTTGTGGTTAGTCGGCTATAATGGATTAATAATGAGAAAGAAAATAGATTTTACTACAAGTGTAGAAAAACAGGAGGAACTCCCAACATCGTTTGAAGTGTATCAAAATTACCCGAATCCATTTAACCCAACAACAACTATTGAATATAATCTTCCAACAGAGGGTAACGTAAAACTTGAGGTATATAACACACTTGGTCAGTTAGTGAATGTTTTGATAGAAGGTAATCAAAGTGCCGGAAGACAAAGAGTAACTTGGAATGGAAAAGACTCTTACGGAAACTCTGTATCAAGTGGAATATATTTCTACCGAATTAAAACAAATAGTTTTTCTCAAGTAAAGAAAATGATCCTCATGAAGTAAAGGATGAATTGTTATCCTTAGAAAAAGATTTTTTCTATAAAGTAAGAAGAAAAATATTTTAATAATTTTTTCGAGGCAAATTATGAAAAGCAAACTTACATTATTTCTGCTATTACTTAACATTTTATATTCTTTATCTTCAGCACAAAATTCCGGTACTTGGATTACTATTGACTCACTAAATGAAGCCAGAGTGGGACTTAGTTCAGTATTGTTACCTAATGGAAATGTTCTAGTTGGTGGTGGGGAAGGAGATACTTTGTCTCCTACAAGTTGTGAGATTTATGATATTACGATCGGAAAATGGCGATATACAAATCCAATGAATATCCCAAGATTTTTATCAAAATTTCTTCTACTAAAGACGGGTAAAGTAATTGCAATTGGAGGAAATAAGAAAAGAAGTTGCGAGCTATTTGATCCAAATACAGAAACGTGGACAATTACAGATTCATTAAGAATATTAAAAGAAAGTGGAGAAAGTATTACTATCTTAAAAGATGGAAGAATTCTTGTAAGTGGTGGTTATAGACGTCCAACTGACATACATGACAAAAATACAGTGTTTGATTCTTGCGAAATTTATGATCCTGTTACCGAGAAATGGACAATAGCGGCTTCTATGAACATGCCTAGGAAAGAACACTCTTCAATATTATTAGAAGATGGTACTGTGTTAGTTGTCGGAGGGAATAGCCCTAATCAGAATCGAACTTGTGAGATCTATAATCCCACAAATGATACGTGGGTTTTTACAGATTCATTAAACGAAGCAAGAGCAAGCTCAGCTTCAATTCTTCTACCGAATGGTAATGTTTTTATATCTGGGGGAAGCTCAAATGAAAAAAGCTGCGAATTATATGATGTTACAGAGAAAAAATGGTCTTATGTAGGGGACATGAATTCCGGAAGAAGTGAACATCAAATCTACTATTTAGAAAAAACAGATCAATTATTAATAATAGGAGGGAATAACAGACATAATGGTTATGATGATTGGGAATTGTATGACCCTATTAATTTCACTACGATTGGGTATGGAATATTTCCAATGAGAAAAATATTTAGTAGAGATAATACAATAAAATTAAATGATGGCAGAATACTTATTGCAGGCGGAATGGAGTTTGAATCGGTTGGAATGCCATACTTATGGAGTTCTAAATCTTGCCAAATACTTGATTATCTAACATCAGTTAAGGAGATACAATCGATTCCAGGCGGTTTTGAATTATCTCAAAATTACCCAAATCCGTTTAATCCAGCCACTTCTATTAACTTTTATTTACCAAATTCAGGATTTGTTAACTTATCGATATATAATATATTAGGCCAGGAAGTGGCAAATCTGGTAAATTCATATAAAGCGAGTGGTAATTATACAATAAATTGGAATGCCGGTAATTTATCAAGCGGTATCTATCTCTATCGACTTGAAACCGGATCACAAATAATCACAAAAAAAATGTTATTAATTAAATAATATAGGTGCAAGATGAAAACGAATATTAGGCTTATAGTTATTCTAATTATTTTTTCTGGAAATTTATGTTTTGCTCAACTAACTCAGATAAAAGCCCCTAACATGTATTCAGAAGTTCCAGTTTATAAAAATCAAAAAGATGAAGTATATTCCACACTAATTAGATTTAAGTATAGTAAATTACTAGTTGATATTCCAAATGGAAAGACTTCCTTTCGTGATGATAATATACTTTTTCCAAGATTTATAAACGCATTAAATAAATTAAGAACGCAATTCGGAGCATTTTCAATTACGAAGACTAGACCGAAAGCATTGTGGGGTGATACATTAAGAATAAATAAAAGGACTAAAAAACAAGTTGTTATTCCTGATTTTTCTCAAATTTATAATTTAATCTTTGAAAAACTTGTTCCCATAGATTCAGTAAAAAATATTCTTATAAAAGAAGAGAATGTACTATATGCAGAAGGACCCTTTATAGCTTATACAACACTATCTCCTAATGATACATATTATTTAGATAATAATTATCGTTGGTCTTTTGATGTAATTAATGCAGAAAAGGCATGGGATATAACTAAAGGTTCTTCTAACATAAAAGTCGGAATAAATGATCGATTTATTGTAGATAATGTAACTCTACATCAAGAATTAACTGGGAAAGTCGCCTGGGATGATTTGAATGGAAAATATGGTGATCATGGGACTCAAGTAGCCGGTGTGGTAGGGGCAATAACAAATAATGGAGAAGGGATTGCAAGTCTGGGGTGGAATACTTCGGTTATGTTGGTTCCTTGGACTGCAGAAGAAATTGATTCTCTTGTTGATCACGGAGCCGATGTTATTAATTTCAGTTGGATTACTCATTGGGATTATTCATCAACCGCAGAGGCAATTTTATCAGCATTACGTCAAGGCGTTGTTTGTGTGGCTGCGTCCGGTAATAATGAAACCCCAGTTCCTGGTGTTCGTTATCCTGCCAGTTATAATTTTGTGACTGATGGTCAAGTAATTGCAGTAAGTGCGAGTCAATTAGTTTCAGGGACTGAACGATTTTTAGATAATTTTAATTATAGTCCGGGGATAGACCCCATTAACGATCCAACCAATGCTTTTATTGATTTTTCAGCTCCTGGTTCTAACTATAGAGCACTAAGTGATAGTAGTAATGTTAATACGAAGCATGTATGGGCAGCAACATCAATATCCGCTCCTTTTGTAAGTGCTTTGGTTGCATTGATCTATTCAATAAACTATAATTTAACTCCTAATCAAATTTATACCATATTAAAAGAGAGTACGGATAAAATAGATCAATCACGGCATCCAGATAACTCAAATGGATGGAATCAATGGACGGGTTATGGGAGAATAAATGCTTACAAAGCACTTAAATATACTCTTGAAAATTATGGCGGGATTCTAACTGAAAATCTTACAATACCTAACAATGAGATATGGAATTTCCAACCCGGAATATCAATAACATTTGCTAATGGTAAATCCTTAATAGTTAACGGCACATTAAATGCGGTTGGTAATTCCACAAATGGGATCACATTTAACCGAAGCGGGGGTTCAGGAACGTGGGGAGGAATTCAGTTTAATAGCGGAAGTACAGGAAGTTTAGATTACTGCACGATAACAAATGCAAGTACAGGAATTTATTGTTATAATTCATCACCCACAATAAAACATTCTACACTCGATTATAATGGCACAGGACTTGGATGTAATCAATACTCCAGTCCTATTCTTGTAGGAAATAATTTTAGATTTAATTCATCACATGGAATTAGTTGCAATACCTATAGCTCACCAAATCTTACTGATAATGGTTATCCGGGTTCAAATGTTA
>CALDDL010000225.1 GCA_937936675.1 uncultured bacterium | reverse complement strand
GGGATTTTTAGATAATCTTGTTTTAATAAAAATTGCTCGGAGGAGATTGTTTTAATATAATCAAGAGTGGCATAGTAACATCCTAGAATAATGTGCTGACCGTTATCGATTTCATTTTCAAATTTAGGATGTTTTAAAGAGTAGGCTCTCCCCCCTAGTTTAGGTGAAGATTCCAATAGCTCGACTTTATATCCATTTTTAATAAGAGAAACCGCAGAGCTAAGTCCGGATAGTCCTCCGCCAATTACAATCACTTTTTTCATTAATATACAAGACTATATTTAGCCCAAACGCCGAGACTAATTGCAGCTTTTTCTAATTTTCCCACTTTAATTTTTTTAGAAAACACATCAAAATTTTCTTCTTCAAGCTTTATTAAAAGTTTGGAATAGATATGTTCCATTGCCCTAGCGGCAAACATCGAAGGTTTATCTTCAAATGCCAATGAAGAATCTGCTTTATTAAATAATGATTTTGCTCTCTCTGCTTCATACTTCATCAAAGATACGAACTGCTCATTATATTTATTACTAATTAGATCTTTTTCCGAATAACCAAATTTTTCCAAATCTTCTTGAGGTAAATATATTCTTCCATTATAAGCATCTGTTTTAACATCGCGAAGAATATTAGTTAATTGTAAAGCTAAGCCAAGATTGATAGCATAATCCCGTGCTGATTTATTCTTATAACCAAAAATCTCAATGCACATTAAGCCGACAGTGGAAGCCGCATAATAACAATATTTGGAAAGGTCTTCAAAACTAAAATATCTCTTCTGTTTTAAATCCATTTCCATTCCATAGATGAGTTCAAAGAAAGGTTCAATAGGGATATTAAATTGTTTAATAATTTCGCCTAATTTATTAAGAAGTCCATATTCAGAGCTGCTATGAAGCAAGGCGCGCTCTAATTCTATGCGCCATTTGCGAAGTCTTTCATATTTAAGATCATCTGATTCGAAGCCTTCATCTACTATATCATCGGTCTTGCGGCAGAAAGCATAGACAGTATTCATCGCCTCTCTCTTTGGAGCCGATAATAGACTAAAAGCATAATAAAAACTGCTTTTACTCTTCTTTGCGATCTGTTTCGAATTTTCTTCCATTAAGCAAATAAACTCTTTATCATTATTTTAATATAGTCAATTTTTCTTAAAATTGGTCTCTTATTTATCACATCAAAATTTTGAGATTCAATCTTATTAAGAATTTCTTCTCCGCCAAGAATTGTCATTTTTATTTGTCTCTTAAAATTAAATGGAAGCAATGGTATGAGATTTTTTCCGGCATCATAATATTTCCTCGTTCTGCTAACTTGATTCTTTATCAATGAGCGAAACTCTACATTCACAATATTCGACTTAATATCATCGGGAGATATATTAAATTGTTCTAATTCATCTAAAGGGATGTAAATTCTATCTTTCAATATATCGCGACTTAAGTCTTGATAAAAATTGGTAAGCTGAAGAGCAGTGCATATATTATCCGAATATTCCTTTGCTTTTTCATCACGAATATTGATAAATTCCAGCATGATTCTTCCGACAGGATTAGCAGAATGGCTGCAATAATAAAGCACTTCATCGAAATTCTTGAATCGCTTTTTTTTGCAATCCATCTCAAAAGCTTTAATTAAATCATAAAAATATTTCGGTGTTAGATCAAATTTGATTATGGTAGAATGAAGCTCCTTCCAAAAATCATTTTCGTATTTTTCTACCAAACATTTAGAAAAGGAATTTTTATATTCTTCTAATTTTCTAATTCTTTTTTCATCACTTAAATCTCCTTCATCGGCAATATCATCTGCAGTTCTGGAAAATTGATATAACAAAGAAACAGGTTTTCTTAAGTTTTTCGGAAGGAAATAAGAGATAACGGGAAAATTTTCATAATGATTTTTAGCTAAATTTTCTGATTCATTATATATATGCTCAATTTTTCCCATAATCCGAAAGATTAAATTCCTTTTTGACCTATTTATTTGAAGAAAATTCGCTATTATTAACGTATATTATATCCTATAATATATAAATTAGAGAATATAAATTACAACGGAAATTCAATAATGAAAATAAATAAAGGACATACATTTCATATACCTGTATTAGGGATAGGATACTCTGCCGATACGCCGGCAAAAGTAGCCAAATATGGAATATCCTCTGTGATATCTTTGGTTGATGATACATTATTAGAACATCTAAGAAAAATGTATCAAGAAAATAATGAAGAAACTTACATTCCAATTCCGGCTAAAGAAGAAGATTCACGCGCTAAAAGAATAACGGCATATTTAAATACAATAAATAAAACAGTAAAAGACCAATTTGAGAAATTAAAAACATCCGGCTTTGAGATAGGAAGTGAATTAACAAAATATTTTGAGATGCTTCCCGATTTATCCGAATTAAAAGAAAAATATAATCAGATGTTAATTGCCCGTGGTAAAAGAAAAGAAAAACTTCAAAACTGGCTAAGAGAAAATATTTTCCACGGATCAATCGATGTGAATATAATGACAAAGCTTGATAAGACAAATTATTCGTATGATAATTCGGAATTGCCTCAGCAATTTAACGATGCTCATGCTGCCTTAAGAGGTTTTGCCAATAGCGATCTGGAAAGTTCAATAATTTTTTCAGCCGGTATAAATCCTAGGCTTTATAACTACTTGGAAACATTAAAAGAATTTTTGCCAACAAGCGATGGAAGTTTTAAAAAGAAAATTATTATCAAGGTAAGTGATTTTCGTTCTGCATTTATTCAGGGTAAGTACTTAGCAAAAAAAGGTTTATGGGTATCAGAATTCAGAATTGAATCGGGACTTAATTGCGGTGGGCATGCTTTTGCCTCCGATGGATATTTACTTGGACCAATTCTAGAAGAATTTAAAAACAGAAAAGAAGAATTATTTAACTCGATAAAAGAATTATTTATCCCTGCAATTTCTAATAAAGAAATAATCATCGATGAGAAAAAACTAAATATCGATATAACAGTTCAAGGTGGAGTAGGGAAAAGCAGTGAACATGAATTTTTATTGCGTTATTATGGAGTAAAAAGTGTCGGTTGGGGAAGTCCATTCCTTTTAGTACCTGAGGCTATGAATGTCGATACTGATACTCTAGAAAGACTTAGCTGTGCAGGTGAAGAAGATTTATATCTAAGCGATATTTCTCCGCTAGGAGTACCATTCAATAGCTTAAAAGGTAATACAAAAGATTTAGAAAAGATGGAACGATTAATTAATGGAAAACCGGGTAGTCCTTGTCCTAAAAAATTCTTAGTCTCTAATAAAGATTATTCAGAAAAACCTCTATGCCCTGCTTCAACTACATTTATGAAAAAAATAAGTGAACTCAAGAATTCCGAACCGGATTCTCAAGAACTGAATGATAAATTTAATTGGGCAGCAGAGAAATCATGTTTATGTGAAGGTTTATCTGCTTCAGTTTATAAAGCAAATAATATCCAAGCACCAAAAGGAAGCACTACTATATCGGTATGTCCCGGACCTAATCTTGCATACTTTTCAAAAATTTCTACTCTCAAAGAGATGGTAGATCATATATATGACAAAATTAATTTAATTACTAATTCAGAACGTCCAAATATTTTCATTAAAGAGATTCAACTCTATATCGATTATATGCACAAACGTGTAAGCGAAGAAAAACTTTTTAATACATTTAAGAATAATATAATTGATGGAATAAATTATTACCGCGAACTCCTTCCGGAAATAAAAGAAGAAACTGAAAAAGTAAGAGAGAGAATTAGAGAAGAATTAGAGCAATTAGAACAGAAGCTATATTCGATTGCGGTAGTTGCGGCTTAATACTCTTATGCAGATAATTTTGGTTATAGCAATTATGCTACTAAGCTTTGTGGATATTAATGCGCAATCGCAGTATATGCATTCACAATCCATATCGCATAAATTCATTAATGAATTTATTAGCGAACTAAAGCCTGGTACGCCTATTAAGTTATTCAATCGTAGCAGTTCAATCGGAATTGCTTCAAAAATTGAAAAAGATACACTTACCACTACTATTCCTCAGGATATTTCCATTGGGTTTAATACCGGAATAAACTTAGTTTCCTCACCTGGTAATTTTGATTCAAATGATTGGTTTTATGGTGGGGCAACAATTGCAGCGACCGGATTAACTTTTTTATTAGATGACGAAATACGCTCATCCTTAAATAGAAATCATTCAAAAGCATTAGATAATATTGGAGAGATTGGGCATAGATATGGCGATCTATATTATATGGGCGGAATATCTGCAGGTATCTATTTAGGTGGAAAGATTTTTGGAAGTGAGTCTGCTTCGGTAACAGGAAGAATGCTGATTGAAGGATTATTCTATGCGGGTGCGACAACGATAATATTAAAAACAGTTCTGGGAAGAAGCCGTCCTTATATGAATGAAGGCAACACTAATTTTAAATGGTTTCAAACTACAAATGATTATAATTCCATGCCTTCTGGACATTGCACAGTGGCATTTGCTTTCTCTTCAGTTCTAGCCGAAAGATTAGATAATATTTATGCTTCTATCCTCCTATACGGCTTGGCATCTACAACCATAATACAGAGAATCTATAGCGATAATCATTGGGCTTCGGATTGCTTAGCCGGCTCTGTGATTGGGTACGTGATTGGTAAAGCAGTTGTTAAATTTGATGATTTACAAAGAGATAAAAATATAAACCTATCAGCGGTTTACCTGCCTAATGGCGCAGGCATTAATCTTCAATATATATTCTGATAACTATGTTACAATCGACTTCAGGTTTTAATTCTAAATCTCATAAATCGCCTGACTTTTCTAAGTGAATTTTTAAAGCAATCGTTTCCGGAAAAACTTCTAATTATCCTCTCTATATTAATATCATTAAATGATACTGAACAAAAGTAGAAATAGAATTAATTTAGAATAGAAAAAAAATTATAATGTGCTTTTAATTGGCACCTGCTGATGTGAGGGCGAAATGTTGGTGGGTGCCGTTAAAAGTTTTTTTGCTTTATTTTGAAGAACCTTATATAATTGCAAATATGTAAAAAGATTTTTTGTCTATTTTTATCAATTTAGATAATGGAGGACTTTATGGCATCATTAGAACTTACCACAAATGAATTAGCTTTTCTTGCAAAACCTTATATAAATAAATATGTAAAACAATTGGAAGGAATTAGCGATGGTTTCAGAATGATTATTTTGTATGATACCGGCGTTCCGCTGATCCCTGAAGAAATACCTGTCAAATTAGTATATGATAGTTTTAAGAATGGCGAAATAGCATTTACATGGGAAACAAAATTCGAGGGTTTTCTTCTTCAGCAGGCTGCAAATCTACTCAAGGGTTTTATACCTGAGTTTATTAATTCAACTACCTTTCCTCCCGGAATTACTTTGACTGAAGAAAAAGTTCTAATTGATACACATAAGTTGATGCTGGGAAAAAATATCCCCGGAGAAATTAAAGATTTTGTCCTATCGCAAAGTAAAATAGCGATCAATTACTCGGTATAATAACTTAAAATAAATAGAGAATTTTATAATTGGAGACATGCTTCGGCTGAAAGAGCCAGAAGCATCTCTCTAACATCCCAATTAGATTGCCAATCTCTATGATCCCAAATTTCTGTATCGACATTATCACCCCCATAGAGAATCTGACCTATCGAAACACCTCGGAATTTTGCGACAGCGAATAAAGCCGAAGCTTCCATCTCGACTGATATACACCCTTCAGATTTTCTTAGTGCGATTTTTGCCGGAGTTTCTCGATAGACACCATCGGTTGTCCAAGTTTTTCCCTTAAGGTAAGGAATATTTCTTTTTTTCAAAATTGCTTCAATAGTATTGACTGCTTCCGCCGTGGGAGATACTTCGCGCGATGGCTCTATATAATGATATGAAGTGCCCTCATCCCTTATTGCACTGCTGGGAACTATAAGATGCCCGGATGCTATCTCTTTATCCAATACACCTGCACCACCACAAACAATAAATTTATCACAACCCATTTGAATCACATCTTCAAATGTTGCCACTGCTAAAGGTGCTCCAACTCCGGGATGAAACAAAACTATCGAGCGATTTTCAAATTCGTAACTATATACATGATGAAATCCCATCTCACTCTTAATAGAGTGAATTATTTTTAGCTTTCCGCTTTCTGCTAAATGTGTAATAACATCGTTGAAGAAACAAATAACAGCATGCTTAGGAATATCGGGAATTTCTTTGACTAAGTCGGAAGGACTTATTATTGCTCGCCTATCTGTGTCATATTCTAATATCGGGAATTGTTTTTTCATATCTCTATATTTATCTGATTAATTGCTTAACGATTTTATCTATCTCTTTCATTTCTGTTGGTAGATGTTTTTTTATATCAGTTCTTAATCTCCCTAAATGCATTGGTGAAAGAACCTTTTTAGGGGGATTAGTTAATAAATATTGAGATGTTTTCTTATGCGCTTCCTCCCCTAATCCGGCAAGATTAATATGCTTTTCATTCTCTTCATCATACTTGGGGAAATAAATATCTAAAATCTTTTTATGGACGTGTCGTGCACCAAATAAACCTTTTGCTTGAAAATCTTTCATCATTAAATTAGGAATACTTGAATTTAGAATAGTAGAAATATAGTATGCCTCATTCATAGAATTTGTATAGAATACATAACAAACACTCTCTACAAAAAACTCCAAATCATAATCTTCTCTTTTAACAATTGTTGCATTAGCGTCAGCAGCAGAAGAATTATATAAAACTAAATAAGGAGAGGATATATTTTGCGATGTAAGTCCACGTTGATAATTTAATCTATGATTAGCAGTCATTTTTTGAGACTTTTCCGTTCTCAATTGTTCCCAAAATCTTTCAGCACTTTTGAACCATCGTGAAGCATTAATATAACCTTCACTCATTAATTCATCGGCAGAATAAAGTATAATATTTTTGTTATTCTCTTCATCAATTTTTATGGTAATAGGGAGTATAATTAGTTCCGGTTTATAAAGAGCAAATGGAAGAATAGATTTTGATAATGCAGTTCGAAAGAGAAAGTTGCTTTCAATTCTTCCCTTCAATTCAATATCTTTCCATGGCATTTTTGCATCGGCATTAATAGCATTAGAAGTTTTTATATTAATGATTCTATCTTGAAAATTTTCGGGTACATCTTGCATTAATTCAACAAAATAAAATGAACGAGGAACAATTGTAGCTCCTTGTCTAAAACTATCTTTATAAGGATTTGATAATAATTGTTTTTTGTATTTATGAAGTGATAGTGCAGTGGATTTACCTTGTTTGGAATAATACCATTTAGAACTATTTTCTTTTAGTAATTCCTTGGTAGATTCTAAATTGCAATTATGATAAAGCAGATTACCACTAAAAGTAATACCATCTATTCCTGACGATAAAATATTTCTTTTTACATTATCCTTTTCTTTAGAGGCAAATAATACTGAGCTTGGAATTCTAAAGAGTGGCGATACATCATTTAAATCCCAAATTTGTTTTAAACGAAATCCTTTAGTTTTACCGCTTCGAGTATTATCATGATGATCGGCACTAAAAAAACTTCTTGGAAGAACAAAAACGATCTCCCCTTTTTCTTTCAAGAAATAGCTACTGCAATAGGCAAGAAAAATCGCCGCAATTTCTAAATGCGGGAAATTAGCAACTCGTTCCGGTTTTATATCATATTTTATTGCTAATTCATTAAGTATATTTTGATATTCTTCATTTTTTACTGAACTATATGTAAACCAAGGTGGATTACCAATTACATAATCAAATTTGCCCGATAAGAAATAAGGTTTATAAAGATTTTGGACTATAAATTTCCAAATACTATCTCTCCCCTTTTCTTTAACTGTACGTAAGCTTAGATAGATTTTATAAAAACTATTAATAACTAACTTATTTAGTCCTCCGCCTCTTATTTGCTTAATTAAAATATTTTCAAATATTTTTGCAGAAGTTTCACTCTTATTATAAGTTTGCTCGGCAAGGTCTTCGGCTATCTCTAATGCTTCATCGAATATTTTTACATCTTCTAAAATATGGGAACTGAGTTCAAGTGTTTCTTTATCGATCTGTATCTTAAAAGTTTTGCCGAATAAGTCCTCTACCCCATCGGGTGAAAGTAATGTATTTGCTAAAATTATATTGATATGAATTGGAGTTTTAGAATTAACAACTTCTTTACCAAGGAAAAGGAGCATATTTGTTTTTGCTATCTGAACACTCAATGGATGAATATCGATTCCATATAATGATGAATTCAATTCTTCCACTGAAATTGAAGGATTAAGAAGTCGGAAACGATGCGCTGCAGCTATTAAAAATGAGCCGCTTCCACAAGCAGGGTCGAGTATTCTATCCCCCTCCTTCAGATCAAATTCCTTCAAAACTCTTTGGCAAAGCCAATCGGGTGTATAATATTCGCCTAAGGCATGGCGCGTATCTAAGTCTATTAATTCTTGATAAACCCCTTTTAGAATATCTTCATCCACGTTATGAAAATCGAACAAAGATATTTCTTGTGCTATTAAACGAAAAACCTTTTTGAGTGGTCGAAAATTTCTTTCATTCTTCACCCAATGGAAGAAATCGTCATCGACAAAATTATTGATTGAATAATTATGAAAAATTGTTCCATCAATAATTGACTTTATCTCGTTATCATCAATGTAATCATCATTACTAACCACACTATAAGCTAATAATTTAGCAAAGACGCTGAGATATGTATGAATAATAAAATTATTTTCACTTGCATCATAGGATCCGTAAGCGATGCTTAAGAATTTACTCCATTGTTCATACGAGACTTGAACTTCGCCAAATTTTTTGGCGTTTTGGAAATGGTTATTCATTTCTCGAAAACATTCTATGAACACATTACTTTGATACCCAAATGCCTCTTCAATCTTTTTTAATGAAGCTTTTTGTTTTTCTTCTCGGAAGAGAAATCGATCAATCCAATAATAAAAATCTTCAGAATTTTTATCTGTTAAAGTAAATGAAACACTTTTTACCTCATTTAAAATCAATTCATCTTCTCTTAATTGCGCTATATTTTCGATGCAGGAAATGTCAAGAGAAAATACTTTCCAATTAATACAATCAGAAGCGATTAAGATAAAATTATAACCTTCACCTGCATTATATTGCCCCAAAAGATAACCTGCGAGCTGCTCTTTAGCATGATTAAGAGTTACTTTCAAATCATTTTCAAACTCAATAATAATTTTATTATAAAGGGAATCCGCACTTCCACGATGAAGTTTATCTTTGCGAGGGATGTTTAAAATTGTTGTTTCAGCACCAAGAGATATTTTATCAATTATCCTTAATATTTCTTGATCACTATGGTAAAGCCGATTTAATAGGTCTTTGAATGCCTCTTTTTTAGGAAGCTCTTTATTGGCAGATTTTACTTTTTTTAGATAGGAATCAATAAGTTCTTTTTTCAAAACAGGTTGCCTAAAATTAAATTACAAAAGAGATATGCTAAATTTAGTATTAATTTAATTATTTAGTAAATTTTTATTATTTTCATAATGTCGCCTTTCAATTCGGAAAATCTTTTGAATATTTCTCACTAAAATAATTTTTATCTCATTACTTAAAAGACTATGAATCATTTTGAGAATTAAATATTTTATAATCATGTATGATTTTATTAATAAGAATTCATGAAAGTTTTGCTATTTATATGTGTTGTATCTATATGATAATTTTGCATCTATCATTATAATGATATTATATTGATAGATATAGAGAGGAAGAGAACAATGCCTATAATAAAACCAATATCGCATTTAATTGATAATTCGTTATTCTTCATCGGAATCATTCTCCTTGGTAATCTATCTATCTGATTGGTCAATAAAAAAGTGTAATTAAATTTTATAATTACACTTATTGGTAAGTACCCGGGACAGGACTCGAACCTGCATGACTTTGCAATCACCAGCTCCTGAAGCTGGCGTGTCTACCAATTCCACCACCCGGGCTTAGATTATTTTATCTCTTGTGCTTCGTTCGATACGGTATCTGTCATTAAATACCTATCGAATATTTTTATATTAGCATCCCGTCTCGGATCAAACATCTCAGGTAATGATCTCACATTTACCAAGTCAGTATATATTCCACCTCTGCATTGATTAGAATAAAGTTTAGGATCACCATATTCAAAAATCGATTCTCTGCAAAAATTAGCAGGCACTACATCACCGCTTGCCGGTGCTTGAAAATCTTCTAATGGAAGTTTTAATTCATCATAAACTCCTTTCATAAAAAGTGCCCAAATAGGCAGAGCAGCTCGGGCACCTTGTCCATAACTTCCGGTAAATGAAACTCGTTGATCATCAAATCCTACCCATACGGCAGCAGAAAGCTGTGGAGTAAATCCGCAAAACCAAGCATCGGCATAGTCTTGAGTAGTTCCGGTTTTCCCCGCTGCAGGTCTAACGAAATTATATCCTGCTCTTACTCTCATACCGGTACCCTCATCAATTACCGAGCGCATCAAGTCAGTTGAAAGATATGCCGTTTCCTCCGAGATTGCCTCGCTTGGCATTGAAGTAAATTCTTCAACTAAAATTCCATTCTTATCCTCCACTCTCACAATAGATATAGGTTCGTTTGCAATTCCTTTATTTCCAAAAGTAGAATAAGCACTTGCCATTTCTAATGGAGAAACTAATGAAGTACCTAGAGCAATCGAAGGGACGAGATCTAATTTGCTTTTAATTCCCATCCGCTCTGCTAATCTGCCAATCTGCCAAAGCTCCACATGCCCCTCAATAATTAATCTGGCAGTTACAAGGTTAAGAGATTTTGTAATTCCCTGTCTTAATGTTACAAATCCACTGGTACTTCTATCATCATTACGAGGACTCCAACCATTATAATTAAATGGCTGATTTAATATCGGGTAGGCGGGATATAAACCATTATCAATTGCAGTAGCATAAACAAATGGCTTGAATGAAGAACCGGGTTGCCTTCTAATCTGAACGGCTCTATTGAGTCCATGCAATTCATTAGGATCATTTCCTCCTACCATTGCTTTTATCCAGCCGTTTTTAACGTCCACGCTTACAAATCCGACCTGAATATTTTTTTCTAATCTTTTAATATAATCAACAAACGATTTATCATTTATTAGTCTTTGATAGACTGCTCGCTTCTCACTTTCGGTTTCGGCTGCGCGGTAATCTTTATGTCTTTTGATTTCTTTATCGAGCACTTCTTTTAATATTGCGGAATATCTATTCCAATCCCATTTTTGATCAAACTGTTTTTGAAATTCAGTTAAATGAGTTTGCACTGCATTATTCGCTATCTTTTGCATTCTCGAATCAAGAGTTGTATAAATATTCAAACCATCTTCATATAAATCATAACCATGACGGCGGGCTATCTTTTCCATCTGTTTTCTAACATATTCCAAAAAATGCGGAGCTAAGCTTCCCGTGATTCCTTCTTCAATTTTTTTATAGGAAAGTTCAATTGGCTTTAATTTTAGTTTTTCATATTGAGCCTCGGTTAGGAAACCTTCATCCACCATATTACTCATTACAAGATTTCTTCTTCT
>CALDDL010000224.1 GCA_937936675.1 uncultured bacterium | reverse complement strand
AATAAAAACGTACTTATTACAGCATCAAGTATGGGAATAGGTAGAGTAACTGCCGAATTATTTTTATCAGAAGGAGCAAATGTTGTAATCTGCTCAAGAAATAAGGAGCACTTAATTAAAGCATCAGAGGAGATAAAACATGCTTATGGAAAAGAAGTATTATGGGAAGTTTGCGACCTAGATAAATTATCAGATATAGAAAATATGGTTAAATTTTGTGAATCACATTTAGGTCCAATAGATATACTCGTAAATAATTGCGGAGGTCCTCGTCCCGGTTTTTTTGATGATATTGATGAATCAGATTGGCAGAATGGATTTAATCAAGTATTATTAAGTGCTGTTCGGTTTTCTAAATTGGTTTTACCAGGGATGATAAAAAATAATTGGGGTAGAATTATAAATGTAACTTCGATTTCAGTAAAGCAACCGATTGATAATTTGATTCTATCGAATGCTTTTAGAAGTGCGCTTACTGCAATGTCGAAAACTCTAAGTTTACAGTTAGGAAAAAATAATATTACAATTAATAATGTAGCTCCGGGATATACACTTACTCAACGATTATATGAATTATCTGCAAGCAGAGCAAAACTATCCGGTGAATCACAAGAAGATATTTTAACTAAAATGGCGAATGATGTCCCAATGAAGAGATTAGCTAATCCGGAAGAAATAGGTTCATTAATTGTATATCTCGCTTCCGAAATAGCCGGTTATATTACAGGCACTACAATTCCGGTTGATGGCGGAATTACTAAATCCACATATTAAATAGAATGATTAAAGAAACCGAAATTGTTGTCTCTCTTGATTTTATTAATAACTCCGAAAAGTTAAGAGAGCTAACCGCATCAAAAATTGGTATAGATATAAATGAACTAAAATTCCTAAAAGTTAGAAAGCGTTCAATTGATGCCCGTTCAAAAGAGCCAATTTATAGACTTGCCGTAGTAGTTTATATAAATGAAGAACCGCCTTCTGAAATATTCCCAATTAAGTTTAAGCCTATTACGAGCAATTTGACATGTCATATTATCGGAAGCGGTCCGGCTGGCTTATTCGCAGCTCTCAAATGCATTGAACTAAATATAAAACCGATTATATTTGAACGAGGCAAAGATGTTCAATCTAGAAGAAGAGATTTAAAGGCAATTCAACAAGATGGATTTGTAAATCCTGATTCTAATTATTGCTTTGGTGAAGGAGGAGCGGGAACATATAGTGACGGTAAATTATATACCCGCTCAAAGAAAAGGGGAGATGTTGACTCAATACTTTCACAATTTGTTTTTCATGGAGCCTCGCCTGATATATTAATTGATGCTCACCCTCATATCGGTTCAAATAAACTCCCAAAGATTATAAATGCAATTCGGGATACGATAATACAATGCGGTGGTGAGATTAATTTTGAAAGTAAATTAACAGATATCACAGTAAAAGATTCGCAGATTTGTTCAATTACAATTAATCAATCTATCGAACATAAAATCGATAAATTAATTTTAGCTACGGGGCATTCAGCTAGAGATATCTATTATCTATTACATAGAGAAAATATTCATATAGAACCGAAACCATTTGCCATCGGAGTTCGAATTGAGCATCCTCAAAAACTAATAGATAAAATTCAATATCATTCAGAAATACGTCATGAAAATCTTCCGGCATCTGCTTATAATTTTGCCTGCCAAATTGGAGATAAAGGCGTTTACTCATTTTGTATGTGCCCGGGTGGAATTATCGTTCCTGCTTCTACGGAGGATAATGAATTAGTCCTAAACGGTATGTCAGTTTCAAGGAGAGATTCACCTTATGCTAATTCAGGGTTTGTCGTTACAATTAACGAACAAGATTGGGGAGAAAGTAAAAATATTTTTGCAGGACTTGAATACCAGTCTATGATTGAAAAAATTGCATATCGAGCAGGCGGCGGCAAACAAAAATCTCCAGCCCAAAGAATTACTGATTTTGTAGAAAATAAAATATCAAATTCACTTCCTGATTCATCATATATTCCTGGAACTGTTTCTTCGCCTTTGCATGAAATATTGCCAAAGAATATTGCAGTCCCACTTCAGAAAGCTCTATTAGAAACAAATAAAAGTATGAAAGGATATTTTACGAGTGAAGCGCAAATATTAGCAGCCGAAACAAGAACAAGTTCGCCAATTAGAATACCACGCGATAATGTATCAAAAAATCATGTTGAAATAAAAAATCTTTATCCATGCGGTGAGGGTGCTGGTTATGCAGGCGGTATTATATCTGCCGCTATAGATGGACAGAAAACAGCTGAAGCAATTGCTGAATCTATTTATTCCTGATAGTTATCTTTTTTAGAATTTTTGCTGCGCGTTCCACGTCTGAAGCAGATTCAAATGATAATCTAAATGTACCACCAAATCCTTCTCTTATTTTTATAAGCTCAATGTCCTTGATATTTATATTCGCTTTGTACATTGAAGTCGTTATATAACTTAATACACCCGGTTTATCTTCTACCAATAAATTTAATTCATAAAGAGGGGATAAGAATCCTTTAAAATTCTGTGGTATTTTGTTCCGAGTTTTTTTTGATTTTAAAAAATCATTACCGATTTTTTTCGTATTTCCGGAATCAAGATTAGTAATTATTTTCTGAATCTGTTTTTCTATTGTTCGGAGTGATTTAATTATATTGGATTTATTAGAATAAAGAATCGGCTCCCAAACATTAAAATTACTTGAAGCAATGCGGGTCATATCCTTAAAACCACCTGCCGCAAAATCTATAAACTCTTTCCCATCTTTTTTCTTTGATATACTGTTTACGAGTGCTACCGAAATTAATTGAGGTAGATGACTTACATAAGCAATAATCTCATCATGAAGTTTTGCACTTAAGAAAGTAATTCTTGCTCCGAAGGAGGTATAAAACTTAGCGAGTTCTTTTATGGCATTACGATTTTTAAATAAATTAGAAAAAATAAATACAGAATTTTGAAAAAGCAGTAAGTCCGAATTATTATATCCTCCTTTTTCTTTCCCTGTCATTGGATGAGTCCCGATATAAATACCATTCACCGATTTCTCTTTCCATATTTTTTCGAATGGTTCTTTAATTCCGCAAACATCGGTAATTATCTGTTTCTTACTTAAAAAAGGAACAAGTAATTCAAAAATATTTAATGCATGATCGACTGGGGATGCGATTATAATTAAATCGCTTTTTAATGAATCAAATGGATCAATTAATTTAGTATGAATTACCTCTTGATTTATTGCGGTATCAAGGGTTTCAGGTAAATCAAATGCAGATATTTTTATATCAGGGAAATACTCTTTAAATCCTTTTGCTAATGATCCGCCAATTAAGCCAAGTCCAATAATGGAAACAGATTTTATTACCAATTTATAAAGTCCTGCCGATTGCCTTAGCAATAAGTTGAAGTTCATTTATAAGCTGCAAGTAATTAACAGGTAGAAGAGCTTGAGGTCCATCAGAAAGAGCTTTCTCAGGTTCATCATGGATTTCGATCATTAATCCATCAGCTCCTGCAGCCACTGCAGCTCTAGCCATTGAAGGAACTTGATCTCTTAATCCGGTCGCATGAGATGGATCGGCTATTATTGGTAAATGGCTCTTTTTATGAATTACAGGTATTGCAGAAAGATCAAAAGTGTTCCGAGTATAGCTTTCAAATGTCCTTATTCCTCTTTCACATAAGATTACATCAGGATTGCCGCTTGACAAAATATATTCAGCCGCCATTAATAGCTCTTCTATTGTAGCAGCAATTCCTCTTTTAAGAAGAATCGGTTTATTCACTTTTCCTAATTCTTTTAGCATTGCGAAATTTTGCATATTTCGCGCGCCGACTTGAAAAATATCCGTGTATTTATAAATCAAGTCTATTTGATCATTTTGCATAACCTCGGTTACGACCAATAAATTATTATTATCCGCTGCCTTGCGCATTAATTGTAATCCTTCTTCTCCAAGACCTTGAAATGAATAAGGAGATGTTCTTGGTTTGAACGCTCCGCCACGCAATATTTGAGCTCCGGATTTTGATACTACTTCTGCTAATCGATTTATTTGGTCTTCACTTTCTACTGAGCATGGTCCCGACATCATTACAATTTTATTGCCACCAATCTCTACACCTTTATAATTTATGATGGTATTTTCTTCATGGAAATCTCTTCCTGCAAGTTTATAAGGAGTAGTTATTCTATATACATCAGCAACGCCTTCCATTACTTTTATCGTTCTAGTATCAAAATTCGGTTTAACTCCAACTGCGCCAAGAATAGTTCTTTCCACTCCGACAGATTTATGTATTTGGAATCCGAAAGATTCTAATGTTTTTACAATCCTCTCGGTATTCTCTTCTGTTATATGATTTTCTAATATTACTATCACTTCACACTCCGATTATTTATTTTAATTTTTTCTTCAATTCATTTAGTTTGTTTAATGCATCAATAGGGGTAAGACCGTCTATATCGATACCGGATAATTCTGTTCTTAATTCATCATCTTTAATTTCAAAGAGACTTAATTGGTTTTCATCTTTAGATTTTCTCTTATTATGTAATAACTGCTTAGTCTCATAAGGAGTTAATTCTTTGCTTTCTAAATTAATCAGAATTTCTTTGGCGCGATTAGTAACGAAAGTCGGGAGACCTGCCATCTGAGCCACTTGAATACCATAACTAAAATCTGCTCCTCCCGGTTTTACCTTATGTAAAAATATTACTTTATCTTCGATTTCTCTCACATCAACTCTAAAATTCTTTATTCTTTCAAAAATTTCTGCCATTTCATTTAATTCATGATAATGAGTAGCAAACAATGTTTTAGCGGCTTGATAAGGATTCTCGTGAAGATATTCTGTAATTGCCCATGCAATTGAAATCCCATCAAAAGTACTTGTTCCTCTTCCTACTTCATCTAACAAAATTAAACTTTTATTTGTGGCATTATTAAGGATGTTTGCTGCTTCTTGCATTTCTACTAAAAAAGTACTTTCACCGGCAGCCATATTATCGTTTGCACCTACACGCGTAAATATTCTATCAACAATTCCAATTTCAGCCTCTTTAGCCGGGACATAAGAACCGATCTGTGCCATTAAAACTATTAATCCAACCTGTCTTAAGAAAACTGATTTACCCGACATATTTGGTCCGGTAATAATAATTATTTGTGTATCATCATTTGTGAGGATAACATCATTAGGTGTAAATTTAGTTCCCGGAGGTAAAATTCTTTCAACAACCGGATGTCGTCCATCTTTTATTTCTATTTTACCGTCAGAACTCAGTTTGGGTTTTGTATAATTAAATTCCTCAGAAGCTTGCGAGAGTGATTGAATGCAATCCAAGATTGCTATGTGTCTGCTGTCATTTTGGATATTATTACTCTGCTTAGCTACTTCGGTTCTTATCTTGTTAAATATCTCTGATTCTATATCAATAATTTTGTCTTCAGCTGTTAATATTTTTTCCTCATACTCCTTTAATACAGGTGTAATATAGCGTTCTGAATTTACTAGTGTTTGCTTTCTTATATAATCATCAGGCACTTTTTCTTTATGAGCATTGCTTATATCGATATAATAACCAAATACTCGATTATAAGAGATTTTCAATGAATTAATCTTTGTTCGTTCTCTTTCCTGAGACTGAAGGTTAGCTATGAAATTTTTACTGTTATGAGCTATTTCTCTTAGTTCATCTAATTCACTATTATAACTTTTCTTAATTACGCCGCCATCAGATATTGCAAGCGGAGCATCATCATTTATCGATTCCTCAATTAATTGTATAGTATTTTCTAGTACAAGAAGGTTTTCATTGATTTTTTTTAATAGTTCCGTCTCTGCTTGATCCAATAATTGTTTTATCAATGGAATTTTTTTGAGTGAAATTTTTAAATTGATTAAATCCTTTGGATTAGCTCTTCCGGTACATATCTTGGAAATTAACCGTTCAAAATCATCTATCTCGTTTAATTCGTTTTGAATATTTGTTCGCAATTTTTTATTGTTAACCAATTCTTCTACTGAATTTAGTCTTAGATTAATCTTATCTAGTTTTAGAAGGGGTTTAATTAACCATTTCTTGAATAATCTTCCTCCCATAGAAGTCTTAGTAAAGTCTAGCACATTTATTAATGTCCCTTCTTTAGACCCATCCTGTGAGCTATAGATTATTTCAAGATTTCTCATTGTTGCAATATCTAGGACCATAAATTCAGAAGAGTTATATTCAGAAATTGTGCTTATATGAGAAAGTGAATTTTTCTGAGTTTCTTTTAGGTAAAAAAGTGCAGCACCTGAAGAGATAATCTCGAGTTCTTTTTCTTCGATTCCAAATCCTTTCAAATTTTTTGTCTGAAAATGATTTGTCAATAATTCATAAGTGAAATCACGATTATATATCCAATCATCTAATCTCGAAATGCGGATTGTTGGAAGTGATTTTTTTACTAAGTTTTCTAAATATTCTCTATTCTTTTTATTGGTAACTATTTCGGCAGGGAAAAAATTTAGCAACTGCTCTAATAAATGTCTTGTATCGGTTTCAAAAGTAAGAAATTCGCCTGTCGATACATCACAGATTGCAATCCCAACTCGTTCTTCATCAAAAGCAACCGAGAATAGATAATTATTTTTTTTATTATCTAATAATTTATCTGAGAATGTAACTCCGGGAGTAACAATTTCCACAACTTCACGTTTAACAATTCCTTTAGCGAATTTCGGGTTCTCAGTCTGTTCGCAGATTGCCACTCTAAGTCCGCTTCTTACTAGTTTTGGGAGATACGTATCAATTGCATGATGCGGGAAACCTGCAAGCGGAACATCATTAGCCGCACCATGAGACCTTTTAGTAAGTGTTATTCCTAATATTTTCGATGCCAATTTGGCATCTTCATCAAATGTTTCAAAAAAATCCCCGACTCTGAATAAAAGAAGCATATCAGGGTTCTCTTGCTTAATTTTATAATACTGCGTCATTAATGGAGTGGTTATCATCTTCTTAATTTTTTTTAATCTTTGAATATAACCTAATAACGCTTTTTTATCAATTTTATAAGAAATATAAAATTAAGTTTAGAATATGTATTATTTTTGCTATCTATATAGATGTAATTGATTATTTTAGTTGGAATTTCCTTTCGGAGGATTTGATGAATTTAAAATTTGAATTTCATATCGCTAAATCGATTAGAAAAAAGTATCACCTAAATGATGAGCTTTTTTCGATTACAGGTAATGTTATCTTTGCCGATTTTAATATGGTAAGAAACTTTGTATATGAAGTTAATAAACATCGAGAACCGTATCTTCAATTAAGCCCCGGTTTAGTTAATGCTGCCGGATTGATTGACGAGATATTTCATCACTTGATTAGAGAGTATGAAAATAAATTCAATCCTAATGCTTTTAAAAAAGCAATTCAATCTGTAAATAAAAATCTTAATGAAGATGAAGTGTTTAAGGTTCTTTCTGAATTTTGTGAATTATTCCCTCCAAAAGCAGTATATAAAAATGGAATTTCAGTTTATGACTACCTAAATAGTTTTACAGAAAGCAAATCAAATATTGAAATCGCATTAGAAGAATTGATCCTGCTTCATTTTTCCAATATTAATCCCGGTAATAAAAAACTTATAGAATTTTTTAATCAAGATTATTTTTCAAATAAAAATTCATATTTCACACTTATTCAAACTTTAGAAGGATTCTTTAAGGAGGAAGTAAAGATTGGGGCAAAGAAATTAGATCTATTTAGTTTCTTAAAAGAACCTTTGCTCACCTTCCCAGAAGATTTAGAAAGTCAGCTTAATTATATGTTAGATAACTGGACTGAAATAATCGGCGATAACCTTAAGATAAGGATATTAAAGAGTAAGGACTTTATAAAAGAAGAATCACAATTAGGAAGCAATTCAGAAAGTGGTGGAGGTGGTGCCTGGTCTCAACCAACTTCAGTTCCTAGTTATGACAAAGAAAATTATGATGAGTTTCTCGTTCTCGGAAAGTCTGGTTATAAATATGCTAAAGATATATGGAAAGATTATGAAGAACCGGAGAATTTCACCGCAGATTTGGATTGGATGCCAAATGTAAAACTCATTGCGAAAAATAGCTATGTATGGTTGGATCAACTTTCAAAAAAATACAACCGTACTATAAGGACGCTTAATGAAATTCCTGATGAAGAATTGGACCAACTGGCAAGATGGAATTTTAATGGATTATGGTTGATAGGTATATGGGAGAGAAGTAATGCTTCAAAAAAAATAAAACATATACTTGGAAATATTGATGCAGTATCTTCTGCATATTCGCTTTTTGATTATGATATTGCTGCTGATTTGGGCGGAGAAGCTGCTTACCAGAACTTAAATGAACGAGCGAAGCAGAGAGGAATTAGATTAGCAAGCGATATGGTGCCTAATCATACCGGAATATTTTCAAAATGGGTATTAAGCCATCCCGAATACTTTATTCAATCTCATCAATCTCCATTTCCTAATTATAGATTTACTGGTCCCGACTTATCAGATGATCCAAATTATGTAATTCAAATTGAAGATGGATACTGGAGCAAGACAGATGCTGCAGTGGTCTTTCAATTAATTGATAAAAGAAACGGTCAAACTCGTTTTATCTATCATGGTAACGATGGTACGAATATGCCATGGAACGATACTGCACAATTGAATATGTTGAATGCGGAAGTCCGTAAAGCGGTTATTGATAAAATATTCAATGTCGCAAAAAGATTTAGTATAATTCGTTTTGACGCTGCAATGACATTGACGAAAAGGCATTTCTCACGTCTATGGTATCCCGAGCCCGGAAGCGGTGGTGATATCCCCTCAAGAATAGATCATGCACTTACAAAGGAACAATTCGATTCCAGATTTCCCGAAGAATTTTGGAGAGAAGTAGTGGATAAAATTAATTTAGAAATGCCCGAGACACTTCTTCTTGCCGAGGCATTCTGGTTAATGGAAGGGTATTTTGTTCGCTCTTTAGGAATGCATAGAGTTTATAATAGTGCTTTTATGCACATGTTCATGAAAGAAGAAAACGACAAATATCGCGATCTGATTACTAACACACTTGAATTTGAACCCGAGATTCTTAAGAGGTATGTTAATTTTATGAGCAATCCTGATGAAGAGACTGCAATTAAACAGTTCGGCTCGGATGATAAATATTTTGGTGTTTGTTTAATGATGATTACTCTCCCTGGTTTACCTATGTTTGCTCATGGGCAAATAGAAGGATTTACCGAAAAATATGGTATGGAATATCAGCGTGCATATTATAACGAGCTGCCTAATCAATGGTTAGTCGATCGACATGAAAACGAAATTTTCCCCTTGATGAAGAAGAGATACCTGTTCAGTGAAATAAAAAATTTCTGGATTTACGATCTCCTTGACCCTTATGGAAATATTAATGAAAATGTTTTTGCCTTTACAAATTCAGTTAGGGATGAAAAGGCTCTGATACTATTCAATAATAAGTATGATACTGCCTCGGGAAAAATAAAATATTCAACTAAGAAATTAGTAAGCGAAGGTAGTAATAAAAATCTTATAACAACCTCATTAGCGGATGCTTTAGGCATTAAAAATGATTATAAAACTTTCTATAAAGTTACAGAAACAATTTCTCGATTGGAATATTTATTTAATGGGGCACAACTTCATAGAGATGGATTAGATGTTTCTCTAGAAGGTTTTAAATATCGGGTATATCTCAATTTCAATGGGGTATATGATGAAAAGGGTGAATATGAAAATCTTTTTAACTCACTTAATGGAACCGGCGTTGATAACATAGAAATTAAACTAAAAGAAAATATACTAAAACCGGTTCATAGATCAATTGAGGAATTTTTTAATGAGAAAAGAAATAGAATAATTAAAAATCTTTTTGATATTAAAGAAATTAATCTTCCTGCAGATGATATCGAATATCTAAAAGAAGGTTATTTTATATTTCTGAAAGCTGTGGAATCACATCTAGGTTTACAATCAAATGATGAGAAACTTGAAACTCTATTTGATGAATACTTATCTACATTTTTAGGAATAAAAAAATTATTAGATAAGTCATTATCTAAAAAGCTTAATGGTTTTAATAACGAGCTTCATTCTTCGGTCATGTTCTTTAATAATATTCTTGAACCGGATAATTATCTAATCAATTCTTTCTGGGTATTAATTAGCAGTCTCAATAAAATACTTCCTGAAAATGAAAAAGATACTATAATCGATTCCTTAATGATTGAAAAACCGATTAAGACATTATTACAAAAAACAGGAAAAAGTGATTATGATTTAGTTGCTGATTTTGCATTGATAAATATTCTTAATGAAGAACTTGAAAATATATTTGAGCTTCCGCAAATTAGAGAAAATAAAAATATTATAAATAATATAATTGCAGAACGAGTAATAAAGTTGTTAGATAACGAGTATGTTAAACAGTTCTTGAGACCAAATATTTTTCAAGGTAAAATATATTATCGAAAAGAAAGTTTTGAAGAATTAATTTATTGGCTTTTCAGTAAAAAACTTTTTGAAATATATAAAATAAATCAATTAATCGATTTGAATGAATTGGATTTACTGCTTAAAATTATTGAAGAGTTAGTTGAATACTCCACTTTTAGCGGATATCAATTAGAAGTTTTAGAAACAAATCTTAAAGCAAATATTAATGAAACGAAAATGAGGTCTAAGTGATAATTGGAATATCAAAAGAGATAATAGAAGGAGAGAATAGAGTAGCTCTTACTCCCGATGTTGCTGCAAAGCTTATAAAAAAAGGGTTTACGGTAATTATGGAAGAAGATGCCGGTTTGAATGCAGGTTTTGATAATGAAAAATATAATTCTGCCGGAGTGAAGATCGTTCCTAACCCGATTGAGCTTTATAAAGAAGCTGAAATTGTATTAAAAGTTGGAAGACCTATTATCCATCCAAAATATGATAAATCTGAACTTGAATTAATGAGACCGGGAACGATATTAATATCATTTATCTATTCACTCCATTATCCGGAAATTGCCAATAAAGCGGCTGAATGTAAAATTAATTTAATATCAATGGATGCTATACCTCGAACGACAATTGCACAGAGAATGGACGCATTAAGTTCTCAGGCAAATCTTGCAGGTTATAAAAGTGTAATTCTTGCAGCAAATTATTTAAAGAAAATATTTCCATTAATGATGACAGCTTCCGGAACAATTTCTCCGGCAAAGGTAGTAATAATGGGTGCAGGGGTTGCGGGACTTTCAGCTTTAGGTACAGCTAAAAGATTAGGCGCAGTAGTGGAAGTATCTGATATTCGTCCTTCTGCTAAAGAAGAAGTACAAAGTCTCGGCGGAAAATTTATTGAAGTACCTATAAATGAGAATATGCAAGACGAAAAAGGTTATGCTAAAGAAGCATCAGAAGAATTTCTTAAAAAACAGAAAGAACTAATTTTTAAGCATATAACAGAAGCTGACATAGTTATTACTACTGCATTAGTACCCGGGAGAAAATCTCCAATATTGGTAACCGAGGAAATGGTGAAAAATATGAAGCCCGGTTCTGTGGTGCTTGATATGGCTGTGGAATTTGGTGGTAACTGCGAATTAAGCGAACCTGGGAAAATTATCTCTAAGTATGGCAAGATAATTATAGGAGAAGGAAATCTGCCAAGTTTAGTACCTTATCATGCAAGTGAAATGTACTCAAAAAATTTACAAAATCTCTTGGAATACGCTTCTAAAGATGGAGTTTTCAATTTCAATATGGAAGATGAGATACTTTCCCAAGCAGCAATAGTAAAAGATGGTGAGATAGTTCATCAAAAAACAAAATCTATTTTAATGAAATAATCGAGGTAATTTAATGGAAATATATGGCTTTATGATGATGGTATATGTATTTGTCTTAGCAATATTTATCGGATTTGAATTAATAGCTAAAGTGCCTCCGACTTTGCATACCCCATTAATGTCGGGTTCTAATGCAATCTCGGGTATAACAATTGTTGGTGCGATTATTAGTGCCGGTTTAGAGGATTTCACTATAAGTACAATTCTTGGATTAATTGCAGTCATCTTTGCTACAATTAATGTTGTGGGAGGTTTCCTTGTAACCGATAGAATGTTAAAAATGTTCAAAAAAAAGTGAGCTAAAAATTGAAAATAATTATTGAAATAATTTATCTGGTCTCATCAATACTTTTTATTTTTGGAATAAAACAGTTATCATCTCCAAAGACGGCACGAAACGGCAACTTCCTTTCATCACTTGGAATGTTTATTGCGATAGTAGTAACTCTTTTCGATCAACATGTAATGACTTATGAATATATTCTAATAGGATTAGTAATTGGTTCCGGAATCGGGCTCTTATTTGCATACAAGACGCCAATGACTGGAATGCCGCAAATGGTGGGATTATTGAACGGATTTGGCGGTGGTGCTTCGATGTTAGTGGCACTTTCTGAATTTTATAAAATGAAGAATTTCGATGTATTCTCTCATGAATTATCAACTGACGTTTCCGTAGTTCTAAGTATTTTTATTGGTGCAGTTACTTTCACAGGTTCCCTTATTGCTTTTGGGAAACTGCAAGGTATTGTAACAGGCAAAGTAGTTAAATATCCTTTACAAAACACAATAAATATTATTCTTATAATTTCTATACTTTTAGGCGGAGCTTATTTTGCTATTTATAATCCTACTTTAGATTGGATTATATTATCCATCAGCTTGGTAGCTTTAATACTTGGTGTATTGCTTGTTCTTCCTATTGGTGGAGCAGATATGCCGGTTGCTATTTCCTTGCTTAATTCATATTCAGGAATTGCAGGATCAATGACAGGATTCGTACTTAAGAATAATGAATTAATAATAGCAGGAGCATTAGTAGGAGCCTCAGGGATAATTCTTACAATGATTATGTGTAAAGGAATGAATCGGTCATTAATGAATGTTGTACTCGGGGGTTGGGAATCGGCTGGTACTGTATCTGCTCCCTCTTCAGAATCATCTGCAAAAGGATCAGTTAAGTCTGTTGATTCTGAAGAATTAGCAATGATTTTTGATTCTGCTTCTAACATAGTAATTGTTCCGGGGTATGGAATGGCAGTGGCACAGGCACAACATGCAGTTAGAGATTTAGTTAATTTGCTAGAATCGAAAGGGAAAAATGTCCGTTTTGCAATTCATCCCGTTGCTGGTAGAATGCCGGGACACATGAATGTTCTTCTTGCAGAAGCACAAGTCTCTTATGAAAAGATGTTCGCAATGGAAGATATTAATGATGATTTTAATAATACCGATATAGCATTTATTATTGGGGCTAATGATGTTGTAAACCCTGCCGCAAGGCATGATAAGAATAGTCCTATTTATGGTATGCCAATTCTTAATGTGGATTATGCTAAAACTGTAGTAATTAATAAACGTTCAATGAATGCGGGTTATGCAGGAATTGATAATGAACTTTTCTTCTATCCAAATGCATTAATGTATTTCGGTGATTCTAAAGATGCTGTAAATAAATTAGTCCACGAATTAAAAAACATTTGATAAAATCCTTTTATAAATAGTTACATTATTATTTAACAATAATGTAACTATTTATCCTATTGACGAGTCTAAATAAATAATCATTATTAGGGGTTTATATGAAGGCGAAAATAACACTATTTGTTTTTTTATTTTTATTAGTAACATTTATCAAAACAAATGCAGAAGATCTTAAGGTAATAAAAACAGAAACCTACACTGTTCAAAAATGGCAATCTCTTTATGTAAATGTTCCCGGAGCAGACGTTAAAGTAGTAACCTCAAATTCAAATGAAGCTAGGTTAACAGTCTATGGTAATTCCAAAGCTGAAGAAAAATTACATATTACGATGGAACAAACCTCTAAAGGTCTTAAATTAATAATAAAAAGAAAAGGTACCTTTAATTGGTTCAATTTCGGAAGAGGAATAAAAGTAAAAGTAAAAGCTGAAATTCCAAATCAATTTAATGCTTATATAGAAACTTCGGGTGGCGATATATTACTTTCAAAATTAACAGGGAATATTAAGTTAGAAACTTCAGGTGGAGATATTATTATTTCAGAAACAGAAAGTAATTTAGTTTGTGAAACTTCTGGCGGAGATATTGAAGTTACAAATAATAAAGGGGCTGCTGATTTAAGTACTTCAGGCGGTGATATTAAAGCAAAAAATATTAATGGTAAAATAAATGCGGAAACATCAGGTGGTGATGTAGTGGTTGAAGCACAGAATGGTACTGTAAATGCTGAAACTTCAGGTGGTGATATTGATATAAAATATTTTGGAAAAGTAGAAAGGATAAACGCAGAAACATCTGGCGGGGATATTAATATAAGTCTTCCAAGCGATGCTAATGCGGATGTTGATCTCGATTCAAGCGGCGGTGATGTATCTGTGAAACATAGTCATTCCTCTAATACACGAATTAAAAGAGGAGAATTTCAAGGCAGACTAAATTCGGGTGGTGCAAAAGTTACCGGTTCTACTAGTGGCGGAGATATTACATTATCCGAAAACTAATCTATAACCTTTAAATTAATGATTGTTTTTGATACCTTTATATTCTAATAATTTTGTTTTTTATGAAATCGTGGTGTATTAATTCACCACGATTTTTGAATTTAAAGGGTCTTATTAATGCGCAATTTCTTTTTAATTCTTTTTTTTGCTTCTCAATTTATCTCTGCTCAAGATATAGTTGTAAAATCTCTGCAGACCTATTTAAATGATAATGAAGAATTAGTCCCTATAATAGATTACAATCAAGAATATGAACAAAGAATAACAATCAATTTCGACGTTGCCACTCAAAATTCTCCAAACCTAATAATAGTTTTTAAGTTCTGTAATCAAAATTGGGAACCGTACAATAATATATTTTTAACGGACCCTTCCTATGATACAGAATATAACCTTTGGCTTTATGAATTACCTTCAAACGTTAAAGAAGCACGTTATCATTATTCGGGACAATTCCCTAATGAAAATGTTCGTTTTTCTTTTTCTGGCAAATGGAAATATTTTATTATGGAATCATATAATAGAGATAACATTATTGCCGAAGGAAAGTTTGTAGTAGTTCATAAATCAAAAATAAGACTTAGACCAAGCATTACAAGAAGTCGTGCAGAAAATGAGATGCCCGGAAATTCAGAATTAGGAAGAACTTTTATTTTGAAAACTGATTTTGTTTTGCCTGATTCTCTTTATCCAAACTTAGTAAAAGGAATGGAGATAATTGAGAACAGGAAAATTGAATATCCTTATATTATAAATCGCGATTTTAATACAGAAAATAAATTTGTCGATTGGAACGGATCAAATCGGTTTAGTTTTTTAATCAGGGATTTGAAACCGGGAAATAATTATAGAACATTGAACTTACGTAATAAATCAAAGTATCAGTATCCATCCGGGGATGCTCAATTCGGCGGAATTGAAACTTCAAATTTTTATAAATTTATTCGAGACGATAATCAAGGTGCATCAATAATAGATCATTACAATAGTGATGACGCTCAATATCTTAACATAAGATTTAGGATTCGTCCTCCAGAAGAAGTTACGGCTCCCATTTTCCTAGTCGGTTCATTTAATAATTGGGTTGTCTCGCCTGAATATGAAATGTATGATAAAGATGGTCTTTTAAGTTTGATTGTCCAGCTCAAAAGGGGAATCTATGATTATCAATATGTTACCGCAGAATATAAAAATGATAAAATCAGTAATATCGACTGGAATGTATTAGAAGGAAATTTCTGGGAGACAGATAATATTTATAATATTTTCCTTTATTATCGTAATCCTGATAAAGGTGGTTTTGAAGAAATAATTGCATATAAAAAAATCTCGAGTAGAGGAACATGAAAAAAATTAAAGTAGGCGTAATCGGAACCGGACATCTTGGAAGACATCACGTTAAGTTATTAAACGAACTTGAAAATGTTCAATTTGTTGGTGTTCATGATATTAATGAAAATAAGGGAAAAGAAATTTCCGAAGAATTTAATACAGTATATTTCTCAAATTTAGAAGACTTACTCGATAATATCGATGCTGTTTCGGTTGTTACAACAACGAGTTCTCATTATGAAATTGTTAAAAGAGTTTTCGAAAAGGATATTCATGTATTTGTAGAAAAACCAATCACAGCAAAAATTTCTGATGCAGAGGAATTGGTAAAAATTGCAAACTCGAAAAATCTAGTTTTTCAGGTCGGGCATATCGAACGATTCAATCCGGCTCTCTTGGCATTGGATAAATTTAATCTTAATCCTACTTTTATCCAGACCGATCGTTTAGCTCAATTTAATCCGAGAGGTACTGATGTTGCAGTAGTTTTAGACCTTATGATACATGATATCGATATAATTCTTAGTTTGGTAAAAAGTGATGTGAAATCAATTAGTGCGAGTGGTGTAGCAGTAGTCTCAGATAGTATTGATATTGCGAATGCTCGTCTCGAATTTGAAAATGGTGCTGTCGCAAATGTAACAGCTTCTCGGATATCTCAAAAAAAGATGCGAAAAATGAGAATGTTCCAAAAAGATTCTTATATTTCAGTTGATTTTATGTCCGGCGTTTCGGAAGTTTTCAGATTGATTACTCCCGAAGAAGTAAATAGCGGACATTTTATGACCTTTGGTGAAATGGGTGTGGGCGATAAAAAAAGATTTGTAGTTTATGAGCAACCCGAAATTGTTGAAGTAAATGCTCTTAAACATGAATTAGGATTATTTATTAATTCGGTTCAAGATGGAACGCAGCCCGTCGTATCAGGTAATGATGGATTGAAGGCATTAATTGTAGCTGAAGAAATAATTTCTAAAATTGAGAATTCAAAAATAAATTAAATACC
>CALDDL010000223.1 GCA_937936675.1 uncultured bacterium | reverse complement strand
AAGATATTTCTAAGAAAAAGAAATTCCCTAATGCATGCAAAGACGATCTCGGAAGGCTTCGAGTAGGTGCGGCAGTCGGTGTATCTAAAGATACTATCGAGAGAGTGGATGCACTAGTATTAGCAGGAGCAGATGTTATCATAGTCGATACCGCTCATGGTCATTCTGCAGGCGTGCTCAAAGTTATTAAGGATGTAAGAAAACGACATAAATATTTACAATTAGTTGCTGGAAATATCGTTACTAAAGAAGCCGCTCTCGAATTAATCAAATGTGGAGTCGATGCCGTTAAAGTGGGTATCGGAGCCGGTTCGATCTGCACTACTCGTATTATCGCAGGTGTGGGTGTCCCGCAAATCTCTGCCGTGTTTGAAGTGGCTGAAGGTATTAAAGGTAAAGGAATTCCTTTAATCGCAGATGGCGGAGTTAAACAAACAGGTGATATTGCTAAAGCTATTGCCGCAGGTGCTGATTCTGTTATGATGGGTGGCACTCTTGCAGGAGTCGAAGAAACTCCGGGCGAGAAAGTTTTATATGAAGGTAGAAGTTTTAAAATTTATCGAGGCATGGGTTCGCTGGGTGCTATGAAAAAAGGAAGCAGCGACCGATATTTCCAAGATATGGAATCAGATATTAAGAAATTAGTGCCCGAAGGAGTCGAAGGTAGAGTCCCTTATAAAGGACCCTTATCAGAGACCATTTATCAATTTATCGGCGGTCTGAGGGCTGCTATGGGCTATTGCGGAGCAAAGAATATAGAAGCTCTTAAGCGAGATGCTCGTTTTGTAAAAATTTCTAATGCGGGTCTTAAAGAAAGCCATCCGCATGACGTAATTATTACTGAAGAATCACCTAATTATCAATCTTCTAAATCTTCTAATTAATCCGGTTATCATGTATAAAGTACTTATATTGTCATATTATTTTCCCCCTATGGGTTTAAGCGGAGTTCAAAGAACCGCTAAATTTGTTAAATATATGCCTCAATTCAATTGGCAGCCAACCGTCATTACAACTGGCAAGACTGCATATTTCGCTCACGATCTGGCTTTGCTAAAAGAAGTAGAAGCCGCAGGCGTGGAGATTATCAGGACTGAAGCCTTTGACCTTAATTCCGTGCTCGGTAATAAATATGGCACTGTTACTATGCCGCAAGAGTTCATTAGGAAATTAATGTCAAATATCAGTAAAGCATTATTTATTCCCGATAATAAATTTTCATGGGCTAAAAAAGCTTATGAAGTAGCACGCGAAAAACTTAAAAATGAACATTTTGATATTCTTTATGTTACGATTCCTCCTTTTTCGCCGTTTAGTTATGCGGCTAAACTAAAAAAAGAATTTGATATTCCTCTTTTTGTCGATTATCGCGATCTATGGTTCGGGAATCATTTCGCTTTTTACCCGACTCCTTATCATAAATATAAACATAAAAAATTAGAATATGCAGCACTTAAGGCATCAACTAAAGCAATAGTAATAAACCGCAGAATTAAAGAGAAGCTAATTACAATGTATAAGTTTCTCACTTTTGATGATGTTAATATTATTCCTCATGGATTCGATCAAGAGGATTTCGATAAAGAACCGGTTCTACCTAAAGACCCGACTAAAATGAAAATTTCCTATGCGGGTATATTTTATGAAACTATTACGCCGGAATATTTTCTTAAAGCATTTAAGAAATTGACAGTCGAACGTCCTGATATCGCTTCTAATATCAAATTGGAATTTATCGGTCATCTTAGAAAAGAAAATAAAAAACTTATTACATCATTAGGTCTAAATCAATACGTCATTGATCTCGGATATATGGAACATCCCGATGTTATTAAAAGGTTAAAATCAACTGATGTTTTATGGATGATGATTGGTGAAAGTAAAAATTCGGAAACTATTTCTACGGGCAAACTATTTGAATATCTCGGATCCCGCAAACCAATTCTTGGTTGCGTCCCGGATGGTGCTGCTAAAACTGCTCTTACAGAGTATGGCGCTTCTTATTTAACGAATCCTTACGATATCGATGAAATAAAAAATGCTATTATTAAAATTAATGCTGATTATAAGACGGGTAGTCTTCCGACTCCAAAAGAAGAATTTGTTATTAAACACGATCGCAAATATTTAACTGAACAACTAGTAAAATCGTTTCAATTTTATTTAAGGCTTGTATAATGAACGTAGTTTTAATCGGTTCGGGTGGAAGAGAACATGCTCTTGCTCTCGCACTTTCTAAAAGTAAAAAATTATCTCAACTATTCATATTGCCGGGTAATCCGGGTACTAAGTCATTAGGCAAGAATGTTGAATTAAATGTTTCGGACTATCAAAAAATTCTTGAATTTTGCCTTTCTAAAAAAATCGATTTAGTTGTCATTGGACCCGAACAGCCATTGGTCGATGGTCTTTCTGATCTACTTAGAAAAAATAATATTGCCGTATTCGGACCTTCAAAAGAAGCTGCCCGCATTGAAGGAGAAAAATCTTTTGCAAAAGATTTAATGAATGAAAATAATATCCCTACTGCTAAGTATAAAATATTCCAGTTGAACCAAAAGAAAGATCTATTAAATTATTTATTAGAACAAAAATATCCTATCGTAATAAAAGCGGATGGCATTGCAGCGGGAAAGGGAGTTGTAATTCCTGAAGATTTGGAAACCGCTACTCATACAGTCAGAAACTTTTTTGATAATTCGATATTTGGTCCGGCAGGAGAGAAAGTAGTTATTGAAGAATTTTTAACTGGTCAAGAAGTATCACTATTTATTATCACCGATGGCGATGAATATGTATTGCTTCCTGCGGCACAAGATCATAAAAGAATAGGAGATGACGATACGGGTAAAAATACAGGCGGTATGGGCGCTTATGCCCCCGCTCCGATTCTTACTCCCGAAATCTTGGATGATGTAAAAAGAAAAATTGTTGAACCGATTCTTGAGGCACTAAAGAAAAAGGGTGCAAAATATAACGGTTGTCTTTATTGCGGATTAATTCTAACCGAAGAAGCTCCTAAGGTGATCGAATTTAATTGCCGATTCGGCGACCCTGAAACGCAAGTAGTACTCCCGTTATTAGAAGGTGATTTATTGGAACTATTTTATTCGGTTGCAGTTGGAAGCATTAAAAAAGATGCTGTGCATTATAATGGAGGATCAGCTGTATGCGTTGTTGCAGCTTCCGAAGGATATCCTGATGCTTACGAAAAAGGAAAAATAATTAAAGGTATCGAAAATGCTATTTCTCATTTCCCCGATTCTATAATCTATCATGCCGGCACTAAAGTAAAAGATGGCTCAATAATCACCAATGGCGGCAGAGTGCTCGGAGTAACTTCAGTTCTAAAAAATAACGACCTAAAAAAGTGTAAACAAATTGCCTACGAAACAATGTCTTATATCAATTTTGACGGAATCTACTACCGCACCGACATCTCCGACAAAGCGGATATACTTTTATAAGAGATTTGTTCCTTTTTTATTCTTAGGATATAAATTGATATTTCATAATCCCCATTTAATGGTACTTTTCTCTAAAAATTAGCTTTAAATAGTGATTGATAGACTTGATATCTGATTATAACTTTGTAATTACTTTTTCACTAATGGAATAATTATGAAGTACTTATCTTTTCTTTTTTTCTTAATTACAATAACTACAATCAATTATGCTCAAAACGATTATTTTATTGAACCGAAAACTACTATTGGCGGTTATGGTGAATTGCATTTTAATCACGAAAAAAATATTAAGAATGATGTAAAACAAACTTTAGATTTTCACCGTTTTGTTTTATTCTTTAGTCATACATGGAATGAAAAATGGTCTTTTAAATCTGAAGTGGAACTGGAACATAATTTTGTTCAGGAGGGACAGGGCGAATTAGAATTAGAACAAGCCTATATAAATTATCATTATGCCGATTGGATTGGATTTCAATTCGGTGTTGTATTACCTTCAATAGGATTAATAAATGAAAACCACGAGCCTGTACTTTTCATGGGTGTTGAACGACCTGAATACCATAATAAGATTATACCAACTACCTGGTTCGGCAATGGTATGGCAATCTATGGCAAATTAAAGGGCTTCGATTATAAAATTACAATAATGGAGGGATTAAATAATGAAAAATTCTCTCATAGTTCCGGAATAAGAAGCGGTAGAAAAAAAGGATTCATGGCGAATGCTAAAAATTTACTATATAATATTCGCTTAGATTATATCGATATTCCGGGTCTTAAATTGGGAGCTTCATATTCTTATAATAAAGCTTCCGGTGATACATCATCTAATAAAATCGATCTGCTCGAATTTCATGCCTCTTATAAAAATAATAATATTTTAACCATATTTGAATATGGACAAATAAACTACGAAAAGTATTCACTAAAGAAATCTAATGGTTTCTATTTCGATTTAGGTTATGATTTTGCTGATATCTTAAATATCAAAACAAGAATTATCCCATTTATAAGATATACTGATTACAATACAGCATCCTCTACAAGTTTGGGTGGTAATTCAGAACAAAAATATCATTATAACTATTTTATGTTTGGTGTCTCGGTTAAACCTCTTGATAATGTTGTATTCAAAGCCGATTATGGCTCAAGAATTAATGAAATAGATACAGAAAATAGTAAACTCTTTAATCTCGGTGTAGGGTATTATTTCTAAAGGAATTTATGTTAAAATTATTATTGATTGGTACATTTTTATCAGTTTTTTCACCTCAAGAAAATATTAAAGAACAAGCCGAGAAATCGATCTCGGCTTTCTTTAGTAATAATTATGAACTAATCTTTGAAAGGATTACTTTATCTAAATCCCTTATCAACGAAATTGAAAAAGAAATTAAACAAAAATTTGTAAACAATTATATCTATCAATGGAAAGTATATGATGGTGATAATTTGCTTGCTTATGCTTATTTAGATAATGTATTGGGTAAAACGATGCCAATTACTTTTCTTACTATTATTGATTTAAAAAATGAAGTATTACATGCCGAAATTATTAAGTATCGTGAATCCCACGGTGGGGAAGTAAGTCAAAGAAATTGGCTTAATCAGTTTATTAATAAATCTGTAAGTAATAATTTTAAATTGGGAGATGATATTTCATCTATTTCGGGAGCTACTATCTCTGCTCGTTCTATTACAAAAGGTGTTAAAAAAATATTACTCATTTCAAAAAAGTTGAACTCTTTATGAATTATTCCTTAACTGCACTTCCAACTTTATTAAAAAGATTTTTAATTACTTACATAATCATTTTAATTATTGGTATGGGAGTTGGCTTAGTTTACCTTTACCAATCAACTAATATTTCAAAAGAAGAAACGATTGAACATATCAATGGTACAGAGATTTCGGATGAAGATGATTTCAAAGAAAAGTATCCTAAATCAATAAATGAACTTTTAATTACTACTCATAATCATATTTTTGGAATGGGGTTTATATTTTTTTCATTAGGTTTGATTTTTTTCTTTAGTGAAGTGAATAAATATCTAAAAGGATTTTTACTTATTGAACCGTTAATTTCAATTGTAACAACTTTCGGTTCGATTTGGTTAGTACGATTTGTGGATGAAAAGTTTATTTATTTGACTATCATCTCTTCTTTATTAATGTATTCAAGTTTCTTTTTGATATGCGCAATCTCTTTATGGCAATTGCTCAAAAAACAATTAATAGTAATTAAGTAAACAAATGCTCACCCCGGAGGCCAGGAGAGTTTTCTGCCACCCAACAAATGTAAATGAAGATGATATACATCCTGTCCCGAATCATCACCGCAATTGAAAACTAATCGGAAACCCGTTTCAGAAATATTTTCCTGCTTTGCAATTATGTTCGCGGCATCTATCATTTCACCCATAAGATGTGAATGCTCGGGAGTTTTGATATCCGTTACCTTTGGTATCTCTATCTTTGGAATAATCAATATATGCACCGGAGCTTGCGGATTAATATCCCTGAATGCTAAAACATTCTCAGTCTCATAAACAATATCTGCCGGTATCTCACGATTAATTATTTTTGAAAATATTGTGCTCATTGCTCATCTCGCTCTATGTTGTACTTTTTCATTTTATTATAAAGATTACTTCTTTGCATTCCTAAAATCTCTGCCGTCTTTGCGATATTCCAATTATTTATTTCTAATTGCTTTAAGATAAATATCTTCTCCGTCTTCTCTTTAAATTCCTGATATGAATTTGAAAGATTCAGTAAACTTTCCGGTTGAGCCGCTGAATCGGGATTAACGTGTTCTGCAACATCATTAGCATTTATCTCTTTACCCGGTACCATAATTAAAATGCGCTCAATTATATTTCTAAGTTCTCTTATATTACCTTTCCATTTAAGTTTTTCAAGAGCATTGATTGCCTGCTCGGAAAATTTCTTAATCGGAATTTTATTTTTAGCACAAACAATATTTGTAAAATATTCAATCAATAAAGGAATATCTTCTTTGCGTTCGCGAAGTGGTGGAATATGAATCGGAATAACATTCAACCTATGATATAAATCTTCACGGAAATTACCATTCTTAATTTCTTCGGCAAGATTTTTATTCGTAGCCGCTATCACTCTTACATCAACCGGAATTTTTTGAGTTCCTCCGACTCGTTCGATTCTTCCATCTTCAAGTGCACGGAGCACCTTCGCCTGCGCCTGCAACGACATATCACCAACCTCATCCAAGAACAAAATCCCTTTATCGGCTAGCTCAAATTTACCGACTCTCTGATTTACTGCTCCCGTAAATGATCCTTTTTCATGACCGAATAATTCTGATTCAATTAATTCATTCGGAATTGCCGCACAATTAATCTCGATTAATTCTTTTTTTGATCGACTGCTAAGGCGATGAATCCGTTTTGCTACTAATTCTTTACCAGTACCATTTTCGCCTGTTATCAAAACCCTTGCATCCGTAACTGCAATTTTATCAATAGTTTCGAGTATCTTTTTTATTGCCGGGCTGTTCCCAATTATAGTATCATTTATTTCTAATTCAGTTTTTAGTGTTATATTCTCTTTTACTAATTGCTTTTGATTGATTGCATTTCTTACCGTAATTAATAGTTTATCGCGGTCAATCGGTTTCTCAATAAAATCATAAGCACCCATCTTGGTGGCTCTTACGGCATTATCTAATGAAGCATGTGCAGAAATAATTATCGTGTTTATATTTATTTTATTCTGATTAATATATTGCAAGATTTCAAAACCATTCGTACCCGGCATTTGAATATCTAATAAGAGCAAATCATACTCGTTATAGTTTAATTTTTGCATCCCCATGGAAGGTTCGGTAGTATAATCCACTTCATAATCCTGAAACTCCAGAATCATTTTTACACTTTCGCAAATCTCTTTTTCGTCATCAATTATTAGAATATTGCTCATAGTTTTATTTTCATATATAAAAGTTGATAAATACTAAATCCCGAAGAGGGGAGGAGATTATCGTTTTTCTTGAGATTCTTCCCAAACCACTCACCGAGATGATTAACTATTAAATCCTTTTTATCTATACTTCCTTGCACCTTAAAAACTGCTTCAAAGTATTCAACAAAAATACCCATAAATTTCGACAAATTAAAAAATCCGATATTATAACTTAGGAAAGCATTTGCAAAGTAATGAGCTAATTTATCTATATCGCCACTGTTATTATTAGGTGAATCGAATAATAAATAACGTGGCTGATGTTTTAATTTGGCATAATAAAGTGAATCACCTGCATTGGGCAAAGGGAAGCTAAACGTAATTCCGATATAAGGAAGTTTCACAGCCATATTATTAAAAGGGAGTAAACTGAATGTAAGAGCTAATAATGCTTCTGAATTATCTCCGTCATAAAACTTTTTTGCTTTTACGAATAAGGAATCTGTAATACCTACATCACCGATTCTCTTCCTTAATTCTATATATTCTTTTGAAGAAAGATATTTGGAAAGATAAACTACGCCGTCAATAAAACTTTTTGATGCATCAATTTTTATAGGAAAAAATAAAATTATTGCCAAAAGAAAAAGCTTCTTCATCTCTTCTTATAATCTGAAAGTAAGTTATCGGCTAATAGATATGGCGAAATCTCACCCGAAATTATTTTCTCTTTTTCATTCTCAAGTATATCAAGTCTTTCGTTATTCCAGAAATCCCTCTTCAATAAATTATTCGCAATATCAATCACTCTAAGTTTAGAATTCTTCTCTCGCTTTTTGTATAATAAGTCATTTTTAATAAGATAGGATTTATGTTTATCGATAGCATCCATAATTTCATCTAAACCGATATTTTCACTTGCCACTGATTTTAGAATCGGAGGAAGCCAGCTATCGGCATCATGATCTTTCATAAAAAGTATTGTCTGCAATGCAGAAATTGCGGAATCCGCTCCGGGTCGATCCGATTTATTTAATACAAAGAAATCAGCTATCTCCATTAATCCCGCTTTCATTGCTTGTATTGAATCTCCCGATTCAGGAACTAACACAACAATTGTTGTATCTGCCGTCTGCGCTATATCCAATTCCGATTGTCCTACTCCGACAGTTTCAAAAATAATGATATCATAACCCGCGGCATCAAGTATATCACCTGCATCAACAGTTTTTTTACTCAATCCGCCGAGACTTCCGCGTGTAGCCATGCTCCGAATAAAAACTCCGGGATCGCTTCCGATCTCGCTCATTCTTACTCTATCGCCTAATAGTGCTCCTCCCGTAAACGGCGAAGTGGGATCAATTGCTATTACGCCAACTGTCTTGCCCTCTTTCCGAAATGATTTTGTTAATTGATTTGTGAGAGTGGATTTGCCGGCTCCGGGAGGTCCTGTAATTCCAATTCTATAACCGTTTCCCGTTTTATGATGTATCTTTATTAAGAGTTCCATCGATAGTCTATCATCGTTCTCCACTAATGATATTGCCCTCGAAACCGCTTTCCTATTCTCTACTGATATTTTTTCTATTGTTTCGGAATTGATCATGTTTTATCTGTACAATTTTTGTTCGTGAATATATTGAGCTACTGCATCCGGTAAAAAATAATCGACCGGTAAATTATTCTTAATTCTTTCTCTTATTTCTGATGATGATATTTCTATTATAGGATTATTCAAAAATATTGCATTATCAAAATAGCGATTTCTTCCATCTTTAACATCCGTAATTCTCTTCATTACCAATAGCTTTGCTTCAGATACTATTCTATCCGGCTCTCTCCACTTTTCGAATAATAATAAATTATCGTATCCGATAATTAACTCAATTTTTTTAAACTCTTTTTTTAATTCTAAAATGGTATCGATAGTAAATGAAACATTATCTCTTCGAAGTTCTATATCTGAATAGGAAAAATAAGGATTTGATGAGATAGCTAATTTAATCATCTCCAATCTGTGAATATCCGAAGTGGGGATTATATCCTGTTTTAGTGGAGATATATGTGTCGGAATAATAATTACTTTATCTAAATTTCGTTCCTCTAAAACGGATTGACAAGTAATTAAATGTCCTAAATGTATTGGATCAAAAGCTCCGCCAAATATTGCTATTCTTTTCTCTTTCATAAATCCCGATTAATATTTTCAATATAACTTCTTAGCTGTATTAATTCCTTTTCAATATATTCTTTCTTTTTCCCTGATGAATTTTTTAATTGTGCTTTCCTAAAAGCTAACGAAACTAATGACTTAGTATAATTATTTCGGATATTATTTTTAATCCAATTTTTATTAAAAATATTTTTTGATGATATAAGAGTTAAATGCTCCAAAGGTATTAATCCTTTTTCCGATTCCTCGGTTAACTCTGCTAAAATAAGATTTATTTCGCTCCGAAGTGATAAATTAAAAATAACCAGAAATACTATTACCGAAACAATAATAAATAAAAATCCAAAGAAATAAGTAAATTCAAAACTTACCGAAAAATTCCATACCGCATGAATAAAGAGTGCTAATGAAAATCCAACGATCGGAAGTGAATACTTAAAAAACTTAGAAGAAAATTTTGCAAGTCCTAGCATCGCACCGAAAGATGCGGTCGATAATAAATGAGTAACTGCCGAAAATCCGGAGCGTATAACCACTAATGAAGCCCATGAATTTAATGTATCGCCGTAAGTGATAAAATAGAGAAAGTTCTCCGTCATCCCAAAACCTAGCCCGATAGCACCACCATATACCAAGCCATCGGTGAGGTTATCAAACTTTTTATTGTTGATCGAATAGATTAAAAATAATCCCTTAAAAAATTCCTCCACTCCCGGAGCTATTAATACTGTACTAATAAGATCGATTATTTTTGCATTACTTGAAACAATTGTGAAAGGGAAAAGTAAAATAGGAGAGAATATGACGCTTAGTATGGTTGCACCAAATGCGCCCCATATAAAATGTATTATTATTTGCGATAGCGGCTCTCGATCATATTTGTCCATTTTCCATATCAAAAGACTATAACCAACGGTCGGAATGAGCGCTGCGATGAATGAATACATAATTGGCATCAAAAACCTCTTTATCTCTTTTTCTTGCTTATAAGAATTTCAATAATTATATTTTCAGACTAAATTTTAAGTTTTTTCTCATGAAAATCAAATATACAAATTTTACTGACGGAGTTCACGAATTTGATTTCCAAGAACCCGTAGAAAAATTCAATCTCGGCAAAGAGTTCTTTGGGAATATGAACCTTCATTGCAAAATGGACAAATCGATTCATCAGATTGTTCTTAACTGCAATTCAGAAGTGAATGCTCATCTTACTTGCGACCGCTGTAGCGAGGATTTCGATTCTGTCATAAATACCGAATATTTAATGACTTATATGTTTTCTCGTGAACCGAGACAAACTGATGAATTGAATCTTCGTTATATTACAGTAGATACAGATACTTTGGATTTGGATGAGGATGCAAAAGAGTTTATTTTAATATCCAAACCTATGAAAATTGTTTGTAAAGACGATTGCAAAGGTCTATGTCCGAAATGTGGGAAGAATTTAAATATTGAAAAATGTGATTGCTCGACAGAAATAATTAATGATGTATGGGCACCATTAGAAAAATTAAGAAATAAATTAAATAACTAATAATACAGGTTAAGAGATGCCAAATCCGAAACGTAAGATGTCGAAAACTAGGAGAGATAAGAGGAGAACTCATTATAAAGCTACTGCTCCTTCCTTAAGCAGATGTTCAAATTGTAGCGAGATTAAATTAAGCCATAGAGCTTGCCCGAACTGCGGTCATTATGCCGGCAGATCGATGTTTGTTCCTGAACAATAATCCTTTTTTAATGATTGATCCAAGACAAAAACGAAAATGTATAGTTGCTATTGATGCAATGGGGGGCGACTTCGCCCCTTTAAACGAATTGCGCGGTGCAGCTCTTGCATTAAAAGAAATTGATGATCTTGAAGTTATCTTAGTAGGTAATGAAAATATTATCCGTGATACGGCTTCAAAAGAATCGATCGATCTTTCCAATATTCCCATTCTTGATGCTCAAGAAGTAATCAGTATGTCCGATACTCCTACCGTTGCGATAAGAAAGAAACCAAATTCTTCTTTAGTGATGGGAGCTAACTTAGTAAAAGATAAAAAAGCAGATGCATTCGTAAGTGCCGGTAATACCGGTGCGATGCTCGCAGCCGCAACTTTATTAATAGGCAGAATTAAAGGTATAGGGAGACCTACTATCGGTGCTTCTTATCCCACTCAAACAGGTAGATTTACTACCGTATTCGATTCCGGTTCCAGCGTCGATAGCAAACCTTCGCATCTTTTTGAATATGCAGTTATGGGCTCTATCTTTGCAAGTGAAATTTATAACTATCCTAATCCTTCTATCGGTTTATTAAATGTAGGTGAAGAAGAATCGAAAGGCAATGAACTTGCTTTAGCTTCTCATCAACTTCTGAAAAATTCTAAATTAAATTTCTTTGGTAATGTAGAAGGAAGAGATATTTTTAAAGGGAAAGTGGATATTATCGTTTGTGATGGATTCACGGGCAATGTAGTTCTTAAATTAGCCGAAAGCGTAATCGGCTTTCTGAAAATTAAAATTAAACAGTATGCAGATAAAGGATTATTTAACTCCTTAAAAGCTTTAGTCGTTAAAAATGTACTTAGAGTAGCTCTAAAAGATATGGATTACCAGTCGCATGGCGGTGTTCCGGTTCTTGGAGTTAATGGCATTGCAATAGTTGGACATGGTTCCAGTTCTCCTTTAGCTATTAAGAATATGATTCTTCGAGCTAAGGAGATGCACGATAAAAATTTAATCGAGAAAATGGAGGAAGCAATTAATAAATATGCAGTCAACTAAATTAAATGCTCAAATTACTGCCGTTGGTATGTATGTACCCGAAAAAATTTTAGATAATAAATATTTTGAAGAGATTGTAGAAACAAACGATGAATGGATAGTTTCTCGTACCGGTATTAAAGAAAGAAGAAAAATGGAAAATGGAGCTACTAGTGATATGGCTGCTTATGCCATTTTGGACTTATTAAAAACAACCTCAATTAAAGCTGAAGAGATTGATGTAATAATTGTTGCTACTGTTACACCGGATATGTTTTTCCCTGCAACTGCTTGTTTAGTACAAGATAAGATTGGGGCAAAGAATGCTTGGGGATTTGATCTCTCCGCAGCATGTTCCGGTTTCCTTTTTGCTTTACAAACCGGTGCTTCTTTAATCGAAAGCGGTCGCTATAAAAAAGTTATTGTTGTTGGTTCGGATAAGATGACTTCAATTTCTGATTATACAGATAGAAATACTTGTATCCTTTTCGGTGATGCAGCTTCTGCCGTATTGCTTGAACCTACCGAAGACCTCAATATGGGTTTGATTGATACTCTTCTTTTTACAGATGGAAGCGGTAAAGATGCTCTTAATATGAAAGCAGGCGGAAGTCTTAATCCCGCTTCGCACGAAACAGTCGATAATAAGATGCACTATATTTATCAAGACGGAAAGGCAGTTTTTAAAGTAGCAGTTAAAGGTATGGCTGATATCTCCTACGAGGTAATGAAAAAAAATAATTTAGAATCTGATGATGTTGCCTATTTAGTCCCTCATCAAGCAAATCTCAGAATTATAGATGCTACCGCCAATAGAATGGGTATATCAAAAGATAAAGTGATGATTAATATTCATAAATATGGTAATACCACCGCTGCTACGATTCCTTTATGCCTAACTGAATATTATAGAGACGGTAAACTTAAAAAAGGTGATAATCTCATTCTTGCTGCATTCGGAGCTGGTTATACTTGGGGTGCTGCTTACTTAAAATGGAGTATCGATTAATGGGTAAAACCGCTTTCTTATTTCCAGGGCAGGGTTCTCAATACGTGGGAATGGCTAAGGACATATATGAAAATTCAAGTGATGCAAAACTATTAATCGAATCCGCCGAAGAGATAATGGGAATTAAAATTTCCGATGTAATGTTCAATGGTCCCGAAGATGCTCTTAAGCAAACTGATATTACTCAACCAGCTATATTTATCCATAGTATTGTTTTATCTAACCTCCTAAAAACTATTAAACCCGATATGACGGCAGGTCATTCTCTCGGAGAATATTCTGCATTGGTTGCTTCAGGAGCTATTCAATATCATGAAGCAGTTAGTTTAGTACGTTTAAGAGGTTTTGCTATGTTGACCGCAGGAATCGAACAGCCAGGTACAATGGCGGCTATTCTTGGTATGGAAAAAACAAAATTAGAAGAAATATGTGCCGATGTTTCTAAAGATTATATCGTTCAATGCGCTAATTTTAATTCTCCCGGACAAATCGTAATTTCCGGCTCGGTTGAAGGTGTAAAAATAGCAATGGATATCGCTAAAACTAGCGGTGCAAAATTAGTAAAAGAACTTGTAGTTAGCGGCGCTTTCCATTCTCCTTTAATGTTTAGCGCAATCGAAAAATTAGAATCGAAATTAGAACATACAAATTTCGTAGATGCAAAAATTCCCGTTTATACCAACGTAACAGCAAAACCCGTAACCTCAAAAGAAGAAATTAAATCAAATCTTTCTAAACAATTATCTGCCCCTGTTCAATGGGAAGATACAATTATTAATATGATAGAAGATGGCGCAACCGAATTTTATGAAGTTGGTCCCGGCAAAGTGTTACAAGGATTAGTTAAGAGAATCAATCCAAACGTTAATATTTTTGGAATCGATAAATTTACCGACTTGGAGAAATTTCTTTAATGTCCGAACAAAAGTTCGATAAAAAAATAAATGGACTTTTTATTGATCCATTAATATTTACACAAAAATTTGTTAAAGCATGCGATGTATGTATCTGCTCAGGCGAATGCTGTTACTATGGCGTTTATACCGATAAACTAGAGCATGATAAAATTATGGGTATTAAAGAGAGAATTATTCAATCGATGGATGATTCTCAAATTAAAGACCCTGATAAATGGTTTGAAGCTCCGCAGGAAGATAGTGATTTTGATTCAGGTATAGCTGTCGGTACGGAAGTTTATAACGGCAAATGTGTCTTTTTGGATAAAGTAGGGTTTTGCACTCTTCAGAAAATCGCTTTTGAAGACGGAGAAAATAAGTGGAAATATAAACCCATATATTGTATATTATTTCCTTTAGTTATTTATGAAGGTGCATTAACGGTCGATTTAGACCATTTAGGCAGAATGCATTACTGTAATAAAATCGAAAATCAGACTTCTACTGTTTTCGATTGCTGCCAAAATGAATTGAAACATCTCTTAGGCGATGAAGGATTTAATGAACTACTGAAATACAAAGAAGAATATTTTACAAAGAATATAGAGTAAATATTGAAACTAGAAAATAAAGTAGCAATTGTAACCGGAGGTAGCAGGGGAATCGGAAGAGCGATAGTTCTTCAACTTGCCTCTGAAGGCGCAAAAGTTGTTTTTACTTTTCAGTCTTCCGAACAAGTGGCAAATGAATTGACTGAAGAAGTAAAGAAAAATGGCGGTGAAGCTTTTTGTATAAAAGCTGACGCTTCGTCTTTTGAAGAAGCTCAAAAAGTTGTAAATTTCGCCTTGGAGAAATTTGGCTCTCTCTCTATTCTTGTTAATAATGCAGGTGCTACTAAAGATAATTTGTTACTTAGAATGAGTGAAAGCGATTTCGATGCAGTTATCGATACGAATTTGAAAAGTGTTTTTAATTATACTAAAGCAATCTTGAAGCCATTCTTGGGACAGAGATTTGGTAAGATTATAAATATTAGCTCTGTTGTTGGAATCACGGGAAATGCAGGTCAGGCTAATTATGTCGCCGCTAAAGCCGGTGTAATCGGTCTTACTAAATCTAATGCTAAGGAATTAGCTTCAAGAAATATTAATGTTAATGCTATCGCTCCCGGGTTCATCGAGACTGATATGACTAGTAAACTTAATGATCAGCAAAAGGATGCAATTTTAATAAATGTCCCATTGAAAAAAATGGGTAAACCTGAAGATGTGGCTAAATTAGTTTCATTCCTCAGCAGTTCTGATTCCGATTATATCACGGGTCAGGTTATTACTGTCGATGGCGGAATGGTAATGTAATAGATTTTATAAACAAATTAATTAATCATTAAAGGAGAAATAAAATGGATGTTTACTCAAAAGTAAAAGAAATTGTTGTAGATAAACTTGGTGCAGAAGAATCAGCAATTACAATGGAAGCATCTTTTACTAACGATTTAGGTGCAGATTCTTTGGATGTTGTTGAATTAATCATGGGTTTTGAAAGTGCTTTTAATATTCAAACCGATGAAGCTGCTGAAAAGATTTCTACAGTTGGTGACGCAGTAAAATATATCGAAAGTAAATTAGCTGAAAAAGCTTAATAATAAATAGTTCCCCTGCTTATGCAGGGGATTATTTTTAATTAATTATAATATCAATCTTTTAATAGGCTTATATGAGAAATAGAAGAGTTGTAATTACAGGGTTAGGTGCCCTTACACCAATAGGTAATAATATAACTGAATTTTGGGAAGGTCTGAAATCAGGCAGAAATGGTGCTGGTCTTATTACTAAATTTGATGCAACTAATTTTAATACTCGTTTTGCCTTTGAAATTAAAAATTATGATCCATCTCAATATATCGATAAAAAAGAATTAAAAAGAATGGATCCTTATACTCAATTAGGCGTTGCTGCCTCGGTTATGGCAATGCAAGATTCAGGTCTCGATCTTGAAAAAGAAAATCTTGAAAGAATCGGTGTCGTCTTTGGTAGCGGTATTGGTGGTATGTTCACTTTTGAAGCTCAACATTCTGCTTTCCTTGAAGGCGGTTCCAGAAAAATCAGCCCTTTCTTTGTCCCAATGATGATCTCTGATATTGCAGCCGGACAAATATCGATTCGATTCGGATTAAAAGGTCCTAACTATGCTACTACCTCTGCATGCGCTACATCATCACATGCAATCGCTGACGCTTTTATGTTAGTTCAAAGAGGCTCTGCCGATTTAATGCTCTGCGGCGGTGCCGAAGCTGCTATTACTCCAATGTCTATCGGCGGATTTAATGCTTTAAGAGCTTTATCGACTTGGAATGATCGTTATATGGAAGCTTCTCGTCCATTTGATAAAGACCGTAATGGATTTGTAATGGCAGAAGGTGCAGGTACTCTAGTTTTAGAAGAATTAGAACATGCTAAAAATCGTGGAGCTAAAATTTATGCTGAATTGGCAGGTGTCGGTTTAACCGGTGATGCTTACCATATTACGGCTCCCGCTCCGGGCGGTGAAGGTGCCGTTCGCTCCATGAAAGAAGCTTTAAGAGATGCTGAAGTAGAACCCGAAATGGTAGATTATATTAATGCTCACGGTACTTCTACCGACCTTAATGATGTAAATGAAACTCACGCAATTAAAACTGTTTTTGGTGAACACGCGTATAAATTAGCCGTAAGTTCCACTAAATCGATGACTGGTCATCTATTAGGTGCAGCAGGCGCAGTTGAATCTATTGCTACTGTCCTTGCTATAAATAATAGTCTAATACCACCAACCATCAATTTAGACGAACCCGATCCTGAATGCGACTTAAATTATACTCCCAAAGTGGCTGTTCCCAAAGATATAAATATAGCAATTAGTAACACATTTGGATTTGGCGGACATAATGCATCACTATTATTTAAGAAATATTCAGAATAAAATTGTTTAGTTTTATTTTTGGCAATAAGAAGTCTAAACTTGTTGCTTTACATTTCAACAAAGAGAAGCAAAAGGAATTAAATAAAGTTCTTGGTTTTAAACTTAAAAATCAGGCAATTTATTTAAAGGCTTTTACTCATCGCTCTTATTTGGAATTGTTTCCTGAATTAGAAAAATCTAATGAAAGATTAGAATTTCTAGGGGATTCGGTTTTAAATATGTCCGTGGCGAAGTATCTCTTTAATGCGAATAAGTATAAAGACGAAGGATTTCTTACCAAGGCTAGAGCATATCTCGTAAATAGAGATAACCTTTTCAATTCTTCTCAAAGAATTGGACTCTTTAATTTCCTTTTGCTTAATAAAAAATACCTCGTTAATTCTAAAGAAGGAATGAAGACCGTTCTAGCCGATGCCACCGAAGCTCTTATTGCGGCTATCTATTTGGATAAGGGCGAAGCGGTAACAGATAAATTTATTTATCAATATGTAATCGCACCTTATGTTAATACCGATTTTGTTAAAGCCGATAATAATTATAAAGGGCAATTATTAGAATACGCTCATGCTAATAAGATTGGTCATCCTCACTATAAAGTAATTGAAGAAAAAGGTCCGGAACATAAAAAGGAATTTACCGTAGAAGTCTATATCGGTGATAAATTCTATGCCACCGGTAACGGCGGAAATAAGAAAAATGCCGAACAAGAAGCTTCTAAAGTTGCTCTCGAAATATTGAATAATCAATAATCTATTTTTTCTTATAATTTAATCTCATCCTCAAATTTAATTCCAATAAAGTTTTTATATTTACTTATCATTATTAAATAAAATGTGAATACTATGAATAACTTCCAATTTAATGACCAATTTATCGATAGACATATCGGTATCAACAAACATGATTATAACGAAATGCTCTCAGTACTAGGTGTGAAATCAATTGATGAAATGATTAACTTGACTCTTCCGGAATCGATACGATTAAAAAAAGAATTACAACTGGATGAACCGATGAGCGAATATCAATTCATTAATCATTTATCCGAAATTGCTTCTAAAAACAAACTTTTTACTAATTATATCGGCTTAGGATATTATCCTACAATTACTCCCGGAGTGATTAAGAGAAATATTTTGGAGAATCCCGGTTGGTACACTCAATATACTCCTTATCAGGCAGAAATATCTCAAGGAAGATTAGAAGCTCTCCTTAATTTCCAAACGGTTATTGCAGATTTAACAGGATTAAAGATTGCAAATGCTTCTTTACTTGATGAAGCCACTGCCGCAGCCGAAGCTATGGGTATGCTTTATTCTCTTAGAAAACCTAATAAGAAAAATTCAAACCTGTTTCTTGTTTCAGATTCAGTATTTCCACAGACTTTGGACGTAATGATCACAAGAGCTCATCCCTTAGGCATCGAAATAAAAGTTTGTAACATTACCGAAGATGAATTGACCGATGACGTTTTCGGAATTTTAGTTCAATATCCCGATTCAAACGGTGAAATAATAGATTTCAAGAATCTATTTGAAGTTGCTAATCAAAAGGGAATTTATAAAGCAGTAGCCGCAGACCTATTAAGTCTAACTTTACTTACACCTCCCGGAGAATTTGGTGCTGATATTGCAGTCGGTTCGGCTCAGAGATTCGGTGTACCAATGGGTTATGGAGGTCCTCATGCAGCTTATTTTGCTACTCGTGATGAATTTAAGAGACAGATTCCCGGAAGAATTATTGGAGTTTCCATCGATTCGCAAGGGAGATCGGCTCTTAGAATGGCTTTACAGACCCGTGAGCAGCATATAAAACGCGAACATGCTACAAGTAATATCTGTACCGCACAAGCCCTTTTGGCTATCATGGCTAGCATGTTTGCGGTTTATCACGGTCCTAAAGGATTAAAAGAAATTGCATTGAGAATTCATAGACTCACTCAATTCTTGGAACTTAACTTAAATAATCTCGGTTATCAACAAATTAATAAAAACTATTTCGATACTATAAAAATTGTTCTCTCATCCTCAGAAGAATCGCAAAAACTTCATAAATTAGCAGAAGATAAATTTATTAATCTTAGATACATATCAGAAAATCAAATCGGAATTTCTTTAGACGAAACAAAAACTATTGACGATATTAAATTATTGATCGAAGTATTTGCTGAACTAAAGGGAAAAGAAACTCCTAATATTGAATCAGTATCATTAAACGGTAAAACAACAATCGATTTAGACCCGTTATTCGGAAGAAAATCCAATTACCTTACGCATCCGGTTTTTAATAGTTACTACTCAGAAACAGATATGATGAGATATATTAAAAATCTTGAGAAAAAGGATTTATCATTAACAACTTCGATGATTCCTCTCGGCTCATGTACTATGAAATTAAATGCGAGTACCGAAATGTTCGGTATTACTTGGAAAGAATTTACTAATATGCACCCATTTGCACCAAAGGATCAAACCGAAGGATATCAATACATCTTTAAAGAATTAGAGAAACAATTAGCAGAGATTACTGGCTTTAAAGGAGTTTCACTTCAACCAAATTCCGGTGCTCAAGGCGAATATACCGGACTTATGGTAATTCGTGCTTACCATAGAGATAGAGGTGATATTAATAGAAATATCTGCTTGATCCCTTCTTCGGCGCATGGTACTAATCCTGCTAGTGCTGTTATGGCAGGGAATAAAGTGGTAGTCGTTAAATGCGATAGCAACGGGAATGTGGATATTAATGACCTTAAAGAAAAAGCCGAACAATATAAAGATACTCTTTCGAGCTTAATGATTACTTATCCCTCGACTCACGGAGTTTTTGAGAAAAATATAATCGATATTTGCGAAATCATTCATCAAAATGGCGGCTTGGTTTATATGGATGGTGCTAATATGAATGCTCAAGTTGGTTTAACTTCTCCCGGATTTATTGGTGCCGATGTTTGTCATCTTAATCTCCATAAAACCTTTACAATACCTCATGGTGGCGGCGGTCCGGGTGTCGGACCAATTGCAGTTAATGAAAAACTTCTTCCATTTCTCCCCGGTCATTCAATCGTTAAAATCGGCAGCGAAAAGGCTATTAATGCGGTTTCTTCAGCTCCTTATGGAAGCGCTAATGTCCTTATCATATCTTATGCCTATATCAAATTAATGGGTGCTAAAGGATTAACAGAAGCTACTAAAGCAGCTATCCTAAATGCGAATTATATTAAAGCTAAATTGGAAAATGAATATAAAGTACTTTATTCCGGCGAAAATGGCTTTGTAGCTCATGAATTAATTTTTGACCTTAGAGATTTTAAAACAACTACCGGTATTGAAGTAGAAGATGTAGCTAAAAGACTAATGGATTACGGTTATCATGCTCCTACGGTATCTTTCCCTGTACCCGGCACTTTAATGGTAGAACCAACAGAAAGTGAATCTTTGAATGAATTAAATAAATTTTGTTCGGTTATGCTTGCTATTAAGCAAGAAATAAAGGAAATTGAGGAAGGAAAATACGATAAAGCGTCAAACGTCCTCAAAAACGCTCCGCATACGGCATTAGCTGTTATCGCCGATGAATGGAAAAATAGCTATTCGAGAGAAAAAGCTGCTTTCCCTGATAATTTTACTCGAGAAAATAAATTCTGGCCCGCTGTCGGGAGAGTTAATAATGCCTATGGAGATAGAAATTTGATCTGTTCGTGTCCTCCTATAACGGATTATATAACAAAGGAGATTTAATATGGAAGAATTGATAGATATATGTAATATTTTAATGAGTGCTAAGGTTATTGCTGTAGTCGGGATTTCTGATAATCCGAATAAACCAAGTCGTGAAATAGCCGAAAAACTTGCTCAAAGTGGATTTAAAGTTTATGGCGTTAATCCTAATATCGAATCTTTTGATGGTATTAAAGTTTATCCGTCATTATTAGATATTCCCGAAAAAATCGATATCGTAGATGTATTTAGAAGATCGGATCATATACCCGATCATATATCGGATATTTTAGCCGTGAAGCCCAAAACTTTATGGCTACAACAGGGAATTAGAAATGATATGGCTACTAAACCTGCCGAAGAAGCCGGTATTAATGTCATTCAAGATAAATGTATAGCTGTATATTATAATCTTTGCCAATCCACTAATAAAAAATAATATACTTGAGAATACGTTGGTATAATATATTATTCTTGCTTTTTTCTCTTTTATCGCTATCGATTAACCTCAAAGCACAAAGCGGCAAAACGGTTATCGATTCGATAAAAATTATAGGGAACGATATTACAGAGGATTTTATTATTTTAAGAGAATTATCATTTAAAGAAAAAGATGCTGTTGATAATAGAATTTTGAAATTCAATAAGGAAAGAATTTTTAGTTTGGGATTATTTACTTCCGTTGAACTAAACATCGAAAAATTCCCTAAGTATAATCAACTTAATATTGTTGTCGAAGAAAGCTGGTATATCTATCCGATTCCATTTATTTCGAGGTCTAATCAAAAGAAAAACTCTTATTCTTATGGAATAAATGTCGAAATAAAAAATTTCCGCGGAAGAAATGAATATTTGAAAGGGTCAACCAGTTTTGGATATGACCCTTCATTTTCAGTTTCGTATGAGAATCCTGCATTTTTTTTCAAAGATGATCTTGGTATGAGAATCGGATTTGGTTATTCTAAAACGAATAATAAGAATAATGCAATTAATGAAACAGTTGGTGGCGAATTTACTACTGAAAACTATGGCACAGATTTTATGCTTTACAAAAGATTTGGTCAATATGATGTTGTAAGCGTGCCAACTTCTTTTACTTATATCCGCTATCCCAGTAAAATTGATCGCAGTATAACAGCATCTCGTGAAAGCATTGATCGTATATTGGCAGTCGGAATTAGTTACCTTCATGATTCACGCGATCTAAAACAATTCCCCAAAGAAGGTTTATTCCTATATACTAATGTATCTCATAAAGGATTTGGAATAACTGATATTAATTATAATGTTCTCTATTTGGACGTAAGATATTATCAACCAATTAACGATTTCCTATTCTCTAAATTAAGATATATAAATAGGTTAACCTCGAATACAGTACCGTTTTTTGATTTTTCCTATCTGGGTTATGGTGAAATAATTAGAGGAAGAAGAGAAGATCAAAGGGAAGGGAATAACCTTTTCAAAGGTTCAGTCGAACTATTTACTCCAATCCTTGAACAACTTAACTTTAGATTTAAGCTACCGCTTATCCCTAAAAGTTTAACTTCAGGCAGAATTGGGATCTACTTCGGTATTTTCGCCGATCTGGGTACTGTAATAAATAATAATCAGGGAATTGCAATGGATATGATGAGCGCAGGTTATGGTGCAGGGCTTACTATTCTCGTCCTACCATATAATTCCATCCGATTCGAATATGCCTTTGGACAAAAAAATAAAGGAGAATTTTCTATTGATACAGGAATTTCTTTCTGATATCGAATTATTCTATTCGTCCGAAATAACGAATAATTTAATTTCTCTCTCGGGAGATGAATTTCGACATGCCGTCCAAGTAATGAGACATAAAGTGGGGGATATTCTCTTTATAACTGACGGTAAAGGAAATATAAATGAGTGCGCCATCATTGAAATAGGGAAGTCATCTCTTAATGCCGAAATTTCTAATTCCATGAAAATTCAGTCGCCACTTAATAACGTTACTATTGCAATTCCCCGATTAAAAAGCCAAGACAGATTTGAATTTGCTATTGAGAAATCGATAGAACTTGGTATCACTAATTTTATTATCTTTGAATCCGAAAGGACTATTGCCAAAGGGAGCAAGCTTGATAGATGGGAGAAAATTGGTCTCGCTGCAATGAAACAGAATTTGGGAGCATTCTTGCCTAATTTTCAATACTTGTCAAAATTCTCAGATTTATTAAATATTAATAAAAATCTTATCGTTTTTGATTTACATGGAACTAATAAGTGGAGCTCATTCTTGCAATCTGAATTTGATTTTAATCTACAATATCTATTAATATTTGGTCCGGAAGGTGGCTTGTCTGATACGGAATTAAATATGGTAAATGGTGCTAAATATTACATTAATAGAAAAAGGTTAAGAGCAGAAACTGCAGTAATATCCGCTGTTTCATTAATGCAAATTATACTATAAACTTTCGATTGTTGATTTAATCAAATTCTCAAATGATTCTTTAGCTATTTGCCCCGTTTCTATTACTTCTTTATGCGATAATTTAATATCGGATAAACCTGCTGCATAATTGGTTATACAAGAGATTGCTCCCACCTTTATTCCAAGGAATGCTCCGAATATCGCCTCATGTACGGTGGACATTCCAATTGCATCACATCCAAATTTTTTGAACATCTGTATTTCTGAAGGTGTTTCATAAGAAGGTCCTTTTGAAAACCAATAACTGCCTTCTTTTAAAATAACATCTCCTTTTAATGCTCCCGCTCTTATCTTATTAATCAATTCCTTGGAGGGAAAATCTAAGAATGCGTTTTTTTGCTCTAATGAACAGATTCCTAGCACTTCTGCAATTTCTCTGTAAAGATTCATATAATTAAATGAATTTGCTAACATTAAATCTCCCGGATGAAAATAATCATTCACTCCTCCGGCAGCATTCGTTAATATTAAGTTTTTACATCCGGTTTTTGACGCAAGATAGATAGGGAGAAGACATTCTGATAAGTGATAACCTTCATAAAAGTGAATTCTTCCTTGAAATAATAGTACTTTTTTACCTGCGTATAACCCAGAAATTATTCTCCCCTTATGTCCCTCAACTGTAGATGAAGGATAACCGGATAACTCCTTTGTTTCAAATGATTTAATTACTTCCAAATGAGTAGCAAAATCACCTAACCCGCTCCCTAATACAATGCTTATGTCAGGAGTAAAATTGACTTTTTCTAGAAATTGAGCTATTGTCTTTTCATATTTTAGATCAAAATTAATCATGAGAAAAATGCTCCTGCTAATGTTGCTGTTAATAAAGTTGCTAAAGTGCCCCCGAGTACAGCTTTTAATCCAAGTTGAGCAAAATCTGATCTTCTTTCGGGAGCAAGGGGCGATAATCCGCCGATTTGTATCGCAATTGAACTGAAATTTGCAAATCCACACAAGGCATAAGTCGCCATAAATATCGCTTTTTTATCAACTAAAATATTGTTTTGTATCTGTGTCCCCATATCTAAATATGCTACAAATTCATTTAGAACGACTTTTGTTCCTAATAAACTACCAAATTGAAAACTTGCATCCCATGGAACACCGATTAAAAATGCAAGATATTGCAGGATCAATCCGAAAAATAACTGAAGACTTAACGGCTGTCCGAATTGGGCTATTAAATAAGAGTTAACCCCGATTACATTACCAAATGCCGTAAGAGAATAGTTAAGTAATGCTATTATTGCTATAAATGCTATCAACATTGCTGCAACATTTAATGCTAAAGTTAAACCTTCGCTTGCTCCTTGAGCAGCAGCTTCGATTACGTTTGTACCGTTTTTCTCCACTTTAATCTTTACCGTTCCTTTTGTTACCGGCTCTTCGGTTTCAGGAATTAATATCTTTGATATTATTAAAGATGCAAATGCTGCCATTACGCTTGCCACGAGTAAATGATTGGCAAAGATTAATTGTGCTTGTGCTAAGGGTATATTATGAGTTGTAGAATATGATTGACCAAGAATCTGAATATACGCAGCCATTACGCTTCCGGCTATTGTAGCCATTCCGCCAACCATTATTGTCAATAGTTCACTTTTGGTCATCTCCTTGATAAATGGTTTTATCATTAATGGCGCTTCGGTCTGACCTATAAATATATTTGCTGTATTTGATAGTGATTCTGCTCCAGAAGTTCCTAATAATTTTTGCATTATCCATGCCATCCCTTGAACAATTCTCTGCATTATGCCTAAATAATAGAGCACTGACATTAAACTCGCAAAGAAAATAATTATTGGGAGCACTTGAAAAGCAAAAAACATTCCTAATGAACCATCCGTTCCAGGACTTAATGCGAGATTGCCAAAAATAAATTTTGAGCCCTCCGTTGTAAAATTTAATACTAATACGAAGAAACTGCTTATAAATGTAAAAAGTAATTTTAGGTAACCTAAAGGTGCGAAATAATTAGAAAGTTCATCTCCTTTAAGAATAAAAATAGCCAAAATTAACTGGATACCTAATCCTTTTGCTACAAGTTTCCAATTAATAGCTTTTTTGTTATTTGAAAAAAGAAATGCAATCGATATTAATACAGCGAAACCTAAAATTCCCCTTAAGATAGAAACGAAATCCATAATTCTCCTTTATTGCGATTTAATCTATGGAATATAATGACATTTTCTGCAACGAGCTTCGTAACTATCGGAAGCACCTACCAAAACTCTCTCTTGAGTCGCTGTTTTTCTTTGTGTCTTATCGGCAGGATTCCCACAAACCACGCATATTGCTAAAGTCTTTGTAATAAATTCGGCTCTTGCTAATAATTGAGGCATCGGTTCAAAAGGAACACCTCTATAATCTTGATCTAATCCCGCAATTATCACTCTTTTGCCTGAATTTGCTAGCTCCTCTACTATATCTATTAAACGATTATCAAAAAATTGAGCCTCGTCTATCCCAATTACATACGCATTTTCTGATAAAGTTATAATATCTTCCGGATTTTCTATTAAAATTGAAGGGAGAGATAGCTCGCTGTGCGATACTATATTAGTAGAGGAGTATCGAATATCTATTGACGGCTTAAAAATTACAACGTTTTGTTTTGCTATTTGAGCTCTGCGGAGTCTCCTTATTAGTTCTTCAGTCTTTCCACTGAACATACAACCAGTTACAACTTCTATCCAACCGGTATCTTTAGGCGTAAAATGTGGTGAATAATTTATCATCTGTTTAAATACTCCTCTCCAAATGAATGAGGAATTAATTCAGATATTTTATAAACCACCGGTTTATTCTCATTATCTAATAAAATTACATCCAAATCCTTTCCGCATAAATCTAGCATTACTTGTCTGCATGCTCCACATGGCGGACAGTGAGCAGCTTTGTCGCTTGTAATTGCAATCGCCTTAAAATTACGTTCCCCTTGGATAAAAGCTGAAAATAGTGCTGTCCTTTCTGCACAAATCGTAAGACTATATGACGAAGTTTCTATATTCGCTCCGTGATAAATCCTCCCATCCTCGGTTAATAATGCAGCACCTACATGAAAATTTGAGTAGGGAGCATGGGATTTCTTTGTCGCTTCGTTTGCTTCATTCATTAATTCTTTTGGAGTCATAAAATTTATCCTAATATTATTCCTTCATCATAATATTTGCTTTTTATTTCCGATATAAAGCGCGATGGTTTTGAGAAGTCGCTTCCTCGGTACCTTTCATAAATAAATTCGGGATACGAAATATATAAATTTTGTTTCGCTCTTGTTACTGCTACATAAAATAATCTTCTCTCTTCTTCTAATAATTCCAGTTTTCTTTCAGATTGCGCCGAAGGAAATACTCCATCAATGACATGCATTATAAAAACCGTATGCCATTCTAACCCCTTTGCCGAATGAATTGTCGATAAAGTTAAAAATTCTCTATCCTCAGGCGGGGCTTCCATATCAACAACACTATTTTGTGGAGGATCTAATGCTAAATCAGAAAGAAAATCATCTAAGGATTTATATTGCTCCGATACGTTTAGAAATGTATCTAAATCCTTCTTCCTTTTATTATGATCATCATACTTTTCTTCAAAATATGGCTCATAATATCTCATTACAAGCTCCACTTTCTCCGCAGTTATACTATTTTTTGTGTGAAGCTGATGTAATAATTCAAAAAGAGGATACAAACGTTCATTCATATATGATGTTTTTATCTTCTCTGGATGCGATTTTAGAGATACTAATCCGGTAGATACAGATTCAATAATAACTTGTGCTTTCTTTGGTCCTACTCCTTCATGTAGGAGGAGAACGCGATACCAACTAACGAAATCCAAAGGATTTGATGCTATTCGCAAAAACGCAATAACATCTTTTACGTGTGCAGACTCCACAAACTTCATTCCGCCGAATTTTTGGTAGTTGATACCGGCTTTATTAAGCTCAATTTCGAGGTCAAAAGTAGTGTATGAAGATCGGAACAGTACTGATATATCGGAAAGGGGAATACCTTCCTCCCTTAATTCTAATATTCTCTCTGTAATGAATTTTGACTGCAGATTCTCATCTTTTGCTTTAACTATTACAGGAAGTTCACCTCCTAACTTATTAGTAAACAATTCCTTAGGATATTTCTCTATTGCATTTTCTAATATCTGATTAGCAAAATCAAGCACCGGTTGTGTGCTTCTATAATTCTCCTCTAATAATACTAATTTTACGTCTTTATATAAATGTGGAAATTCAATTATATTTTTAAAGTCGGCTCCGCGAAATGAATAGATAGATTGTGAATCGTCTCCCACGACCATTACATTCTCTCTAAGTTTTGATAAAGCTTTTATGATGTCAGACTGAAGTTTGTTTGTATCTTGATATTCATCGACCATAATGAACTTAATCGATTCGATTAATGAACGTGCTCCGGGTCCGTCTGCTTTTAGAAAATCTCGTAAGAAAACAAGTAAATCATCATAATCTAGTAAATGGTTCTTCCTTTTATAAGAAATATAAAGATTCTCTATCTCCTTTATTTTATCAATGTAATTAAGATAATCCGGATAATCTGTCATAATAATTTCTTCGATCTCTTTCTCGGTATTTACCTTGAGACTTAAAATCTTAAATATTGTCTGTTTCTGAGGGAATTTCTTCTTCAATTCAGCTAATTTTAGCTGACCTCGAATTAGATTAATCGCATCTTCCGAATCTCCTTGATCCAGTATCGTGAAATTATTATTGAGATTAAAATTGGATGCATATCTTCTAAGTGTAGTATTTGCGAAAGAATGGAAAGTACCGCCATTTACTTTAGAGCAGCGATTATCTAAGAGTGCACTCGCTCTACTCATCATCTCCTTTGCCGCTTTTCTTGTGAATGTGAGCAGGAGAATGGACTTCGGATCGAATCCTAATTCTACTAAACGAGCCACTCGATAGACTAATGTCCTTGTTTTACCGCTGCCTGCTCCGGCGATAACTAAAAATACACCTTCTAATGCCGAAACTGCTTCGTATTGTGCCGGATTTAGAGAATTTTCATAATCAATCTTAAAATTTATCTCATTAGCAATTACTGGTAACGCATTCGTACGTTTAAGAGTAAAACTTTTGGTCATCTTCTGCGAAGTGCTTTTGGTTTATTTAGTATCTCTGTTATTATTATCATATCTTTCAATGTTATATTATCATCCAGTTTTGATCTTATAGCCATTACTTTATTGTTTTTTGCACTTCGGAAATGCTCCACTTTCGAAGCAATACTGTTGCCTTTACTTTTAAAAATATCGGTTCTCGATGCATTTGAGTATTTCGATTTAGCATCGTAAATTGTTTCTAATGAAGGCGCTAGATCATAATCGACTATCTTTTTCTTCTGCTCTTCTATTTTTTTTGATTCCTTAAATTCGGATTCAGGATGCCAAGTACTTACTTCACCATATTGTTTTGGTGTCTCAATTGTTGACCAATCATCGGTTTTCGGCATCTTTACACCAAACATCTCTTCCAAAATATCCTTATTGGATTTTTGAGGTGGTCTAGTAGATTCGGGAGCAGGTTTCCTTGCTCCCGATGTCATAAATCTGTCATCATCCGATTGGTTTCGATATGATTTTTGTTCGGAAAATGTTTCATCCGGTCTCTCATTAACCCTAGCCTTCTTTCTTGCTTCTTCTGCTTTTCTCTTTTTGTTTTTATCACCAAAAAGTCCGCCAAGAATACTTACAATAAAGAAAAATGCTATTAAATAATCTATTATAGAATCCATATTCAGTTCTTATTCTTTCTTATCAGTTGGTGGTTTTGCTATCGAATTTCTCATATCTGTATCTGCTTGAACGTTTCGTAAATTGTAATAATCCATTATACCAAGATTGCCACTTCTGAATGCTTCTGCAATTGAGCGAGGTATTTCTGCTTCAGCTTCTACTACTCTTGCCTTCATACGAGAAACTTCGGCTGTCATTTCCTGCTCTAATGCTACTGCAGCAGCTCTTCTTTCCTCTGCTTTTGCTCTTGCCACTTTTAAATCTGCTTCCGCTTGATCAGTCTGTAAAATAGCACCAATATTAGTCCCTACGTCCACGTCTGCAATATCGATTGAAAGAATTTCAAATGCAGTTCCTGCATCCAATCCTTTTGCTAATACTACTTTTGAAATACTATCAGGATTCTCAAGTACTTCTTTATGTGATTTGCTTGAACCGATAGTGGAAACGATGCCTTCACCAACTCTTGCTAGAATTGTTGCTTCGGTAGCTCCACCTACTAATCTCTCTAAATTTGCTCTCACTGTGATGCGAGCGATCGCTTTTAACTGAATTCCATCTTTAGCAACGGCTGCTACCATTGGTGTTTCTATCACTTTTGGGAGTACTGACATCTTAACAGCCTCTAATACATCTCTTCCAGCTAAATCGATTGCGGCTGCTTTTTCAAATCCTAAATCCAAATTTGCTTTATTAGCAGAAATTAATGCATTCACTACCTTTGTAGGATTTCCACCGGCTAGATAATGTGCTTCTAATAAGGATAGATCAACTTCAATTCCTGCTTTTGTTGCAGAAATTAAATTCCTTATGATCACCTGTGGTGATACTTTTCTTAATCTCATTCCAACTAAATCACGGAATATCTTTACTTTTACTCCCGAAAAATATGCCGTTATGAACAATCCGATTGGTACGAAATATAGAAAGAATGATAATATTACTACTGCCGCAAATATAATTAACAACGAAAAACCCGTTTGCACGTCCATTTATTGCTCCCTTTTTGACTAACTTTTTATATTATTAAAGTTATCAATAATTATCACGTAAAACAAGATATATAAATTCGTATTATATCTAAATTTTTGACTATTTTAGTGCCTTGATTACAGAAATATGGTTATTTATATTTAGGAAACATTTAAGATGGATTTTTTATTTGAATCCAATAAAAAGAAGGTGAATTTATGGATGGTAATTTCTCAGAACGAGTTCAAGAAGTAATTAGACTAAGCAGAGAAGAAGCTCTTAGAATGGGGCATGATTATATCGGGACAGAACATCTTTTACTAGGAATTATTCGTGAAGGTCAAGGTGTAGCTGTCAAAATTATTAGAAATCTTGAAGTCGATTTAATAAAACTAAAAAAAGCTATCGAAGATACAGTCAGAACTGCCGGTGGTACTCTCACTATCGGTAATATTCCACTTACTAAACAGGCTGAAAAAGTATTAAAAATTACTCAGATTGAATCAAAAATTTATAAATCTGATGTGATCGGGACTGAACACATTCTTCTTTCTTTATTAAGAGATGAAGATAATATCGCTACTCAAATTCTTCATCAATTTAATTTGACTTATGATGCAGCTCGTGCAGAATTAAACAATATTCTAAGTGCAAGAGCAGGGCTCGGAGATAAATCAGCTCCGCAATCACCATTTGGTCAAGCTTCTAAGAAAATTGAAAAAACTAAAACACCGGTACTCGATAATTTCGGACGGGATCTTACGAAATTAGCAAATGAAGACAAGCTCGACCCCGTTGTAGGAAGAGAAAAAGAGATCGAGCGTGTCGCTCAAGTCCTTTCTCGCAGAAAAAAGAATAACCCCGTTTTAATTGGCGAACCGGGAGTTGGGAAAACTGCAATCGCTGAAGGGCTTGCTCTTAGAATTATTCAAAGAAAAGTGCCCCGCATTCTTCAGGATAAAAGAGTTGTTACTCTTGATCTCGCAGGTCTTGTAGCTGGTACTAAATATCGCGGTCAATTTGAAGAGAGAATGAAAGCTCTTATGACCGAACTAGAAAAAGCAGATGATGTAATTCTTTTTATCGATGAACTTCATACTATCGTTGGTGCCGGTGGTGCATCCGGTTCTTTGGATGCTTCTAATATGTTCAAACCGGCTTTGGCTCGCGGCGATATACAGTGTATCGGTGCAACTACTCTTGATGAATACCGTAAATTTATCGAAACAGATGGTGCTCTCGATAGAAGATTCCAAAAAGTAATGATTGATCCTCCATCTATCGATGAAACTATTCAGATTCTTAATAACATCAAATTCAAATACGAAGAGCATCATCACGTTAGATATACCGATGAGGCAATTATTAATTCCGTTAAATTGAGCGAACGATATATAACTGATCGTTATCTTCCCGATAAAGCTATCGATGTTCTAGATGAAGCAGGTTCGAGAGTTCACATGGGTAATTTTACAGTTTCTGAAGAAATCCTTAAACTCGAAGAAGAGATCGAAGAAGTTAAGTTGCAAAAAGTAATGGTAGTAAAAAAACAAGATTATGAAGAAGCAGCTCGCCTTAGAGATAGAGAAAGAACGCTTCAATCCGATCTCGAAATTGCTAAACGAGAATGGGATACTAAAACTAAGGATTTAGTATTCGATGTTACCGAAGAAGATATCGCTACCGTGGTTGCAATGATGACCGGTATTCCTGTTACTCGTGTCGTACAAGCTGAATCAGAAAAATTATTGAAAATGGAATCCGCTCTTAAACAAAGAATTGTGGGTCAGGACGATGCAGTAATTAAACTTAGTAAAGCTATTCGCAGGACAAGAGCTGGTTTGAAAAGATCTAATAAACCAATTGGTACTTTTATATTCTTAGGACCTACAGGAGTTGGTAAAACTGAATTAACGAAAGAATTGGCTCGTTACCTCTTCGATTCTGAAGATGCACTAATTAGAATTGATATGAGTGAATATATGGAAAAATTCGCCGTTTCACGTTTGGTTGGCGCACCTCCCGGTTATGTCGGCTATGAAGAGGGCGGACAGCTTACTGAAAAAGTTCGCCGTAAACCTTATTCAGTCGTTTTATTCGATGAAATTGAAAAAGCTCATCCCGATGTTTTTAATATTTTATTGCAAGTTCTCGATGATGGTACTCTTACCGATAGCCTCGGAAGAAAAGTTGATTTTAAGAATACCATTATAATTATGACTTCTAATGTAGGTACAAAAGATATAAAAATAGGCGGTGGATTTGGATTCGGTAAAGGCTCAGAAGCCGATGAATATTCCCAGCTTAAAAATACTGTTGAAGATGCTATGAAACGTCTATTTAATCCTGAATTTATTAATCGTATTGACGATGCTATCGTTTTCAGATCATTAGATAAAGAAGATATTAAGAAAATTATTCTTATCGAAATGAAAGAATTAATTAAAAATCTCGCTGAAAATAAGATGACGGTTGAACTTACTAAAGGGGCAATAGATTTTCTTGCCGATAAAGGTTTTGATCCTAAATACGGTGCCAGACCATTAAAAAGAGCTATTCAGAAATATATTGAAGACCCGCTCTCGGAAGAATTATTACTATCTAATTTTAAAGATGGCGATAAAATAGTAATTAAACATAAAAAGAAAACAGAAGAATTATACTTCGTCTCCGGTAAAACTAATGACATTGAAGATACCGAAGAAACAACCGAAGAAGAAACTAAAGAAAATAATTAGGAATAAAAATGATTTCTAAAGATGAAGTATTAAACATTTTTTTGAATACAAATGCCCTATTGACAGGGCATTTTTTATTAACTTCCGGAAGACATAGCGATAAATATTTCCAGTGCGCTCTCGTTCTTCAATATCCGGAATATAATATCCTCTTGGCAGAACAATTAGTAAATCATTTAACCGACTTAAAAATTGATACGGTTATTTCTCCTGCAATAGGAGGTATTTGCGTAGGTCAAGAAGTGGCTCGCCAGTTAAATAAAAAATTTATCTTCGCAGAACGTGAAAATGGGAAAATGTCCCTTAGACGCGGATTCAAAATTGAAGAAGGCGAAAACCTCTTCGTCTGCGAAGATGTTGTTACTACCGGTGGCTCCGTTTTTGAAGTGATGGATTTAGTAAAAGAAAATAATGCAGTTGTATCCGGTGTCGGTATGATTGTAGATAGAAGTAATAAAAAAGTTAATTTCGGAGTCCCGCAATTCAGCACTCTCGAATTGGATGTGATTTCGTATTCACCTGATGAATGTCCCTTTTGTAAAGAAAATATCCCTTTTGTTAAACCGGGTTCACGTAAATAAAAATAGAGATAAAAATGAAACTCTGGCAATTATTCTTTTTGCTTCCAACGCTTTTAATAGCTCAAATTAAATATGACGATTATTTTACCGAAAAAACTATGCGTTTCGATTTCACACATTTCGGTGATAAATATTCGGAAGAAATCGGATTCGATAAAATTATTGAAGAAGGGGATTGGGCAGGTACTAAAATCAATCTTATCGATCCTTTTAATTATGGTAATTATAAATTTATTTTGAAAGACACCGACTCGAATAAAGAAATTTTTTCAATGGGTTTTTCCACTCTCTTTATGGAATGGCAAACTACCGAAGAAGCTAAAACAGTAAAAAAATCTTTTGAAGGTTCCGTCCGTTTTCCGTTTCCAAAATCTAAAGCTACTTTAGAAATTTATAGAAGAGATAAAAGAGGAAATTTTGTAAAAAAATTAGAGTATAATATCGATCCTCAAAGCTATTTTATAGTTAAGGAAATGAAATATAAGTTCCCGAATTTCAAAGTTCATTACTCCGGTAATAGCAATCAGAAACTAGATATCGTTTTTGTACCCGAAGGATATACTAAAGATGAAATAGGAAAATTTAAGAAAGATTGCGAAAGATTAAGCAATGCTTTATTCAGTTATGAACCGTTTTCTAATTATGAAAATAGTATAAATATTTGGGGTGTCGAAGCAGAATCTAAAGATTCAGGTACCGATATACCCGGAGAGAATGTTTGGAAAAATACTATCATGAGTTCAAATTTTTATACTTTCGATAGCGAACGCTATTTAATGACAACTAACTATTTTGATGTAAGAAATATTGCGGCTAATGCCCCTTATGACCAAATTTATATAATTGTTAATACTTCAAAATATGGGGGTGGAGCTATTTATAATTACTATTCTCTTACCGGTGCCGATCATAAATTAGCGGGACAGGTTTTTGTTCATGAATTTGGTCACGGATTAGCAGGTCTTGCCGATGAATATTCAGGTGATGATACATATCAAGATTTTTATCCCCTCGATGTTGAACCGTGGGAACCAAATGTAACTACATTAGTCAATTTTGATAGTAAATGGAAATCAATGCTTGATAAAGATACTCCTATTCCTACTCCGTCTAATGATGAATACAAATCGAAACTTGGAGTCTTTGAAGGTGGCGGATACGTCTCTAAAGGTGTTTACAGACCTTCGGTAAATTCTCTTATGAATTCATTTTCAGTAAATGAATTTAATCCGGTTTGTAAAAAAGTATTGAGCGATTTCATTAACTACTATTCCAATTAATAAATGATACAGAAAAAATTATACCGTGCTTTAGAAAATATTGCCTCTAAACATTTTAATACTGAAAAAGAATTATTGACTGAAATTCTAGAAGAACTCATTAATGATCCACGAACTGATATTCTCGGTGGAAGGGTTTGGCAATTAGATTCAGTCGAACATACCTATAAATTATATTTCCAATGCGGTAAGGTGCAGAAAATTCCAAAAGATTTTGCTCTTAAACTAGAAGAATACCCGATTTTTGATAAGATTACAGAAGAAAGAACAATTCTCGCAAGCGAGACAAACAAAACTCTTATTTCAAAAGGAATTTTTAAGTACTCTGCCTCCGGAGTCGGAAGTAAAATAAGAGTTAATGGCAATCGTTACTATGAGTATCTTATCGCTCTAAATAGTAATGAAATAGGCAATGATTTAAGATATACTCTTAATATTGTTGCTACCGTTCTAACTTCTAAATTGCATGAAAGAAAAATTGCACAATCTCAAGAAAGCTTAATTGCCGATCTCGATAAAGCAAAACAATTGCAAAGAAGTATCCTTCCCGAACATGAATACAGATTCCATAATTATGAAATATTCGGAGTTACTATCCCCGCAGAAATTATAGGAGGAGATTTTTACGATTATCTTAAAATTGGAGATGAAGAAGATCGCCTCGGCGTTGTTGTTGGTGATGCTGCTTCTAAAGGTATTGCCGCCGCTGCCGAAGCTATGTACATTTCTGGTGCGGTTAGAATGGCTTCTACTTTTCAAATGAAAATTTCTCCCATGATGAATCGCTTGAATCAACTTATTAATAAAATATTTAGTGATGATAAATTCGCTACTTTATTCTATGGTGAATTATCCAATGATAAAAAGGGGCTTTTCCTCTATGCCAGTGCCGGACATAATCCTCCGATGTTTTATAGCAAATACAAAAATAAAATATCATATCTTCAACCAACCGGCCCATTAGTTGGACCCGCTCCTAATTCTAAATACGAAACCGATAGCATTAATTTTCATAATGGTGATATTCTTGTTATCTATACCGATGGCGTTGTGGAATCTGCTAACCATAAATACGAATTTTATGAAGAGAAACGTTTAGAAAAGATTATTAAAAAAAATGTGGATAAAACTCCAAAAGAAATTGTAGCCTTAATTTTGGATGACGTATTAAAGTTCTCTACTACCGAGAGCAAATATGTTGATGATAAAACAATTGTAGTTATCAAAAGGAAAGATAAATGAGCTTTTCCGAAAAAATATTTAATGCAGGAGTTGTCGGAGCAGGTGGTGCAGGATTCCCGACTCATATAAAAGCCAATTCAAAAATCGAATTTGTTTTAGTAAATGGAGCCGAATGCGAACCGCTTATTCATAAAGACTATGAGCTGATGAAAAACTTTCCCTCTCAAATATTGGAAGGTGTTAGCGAAATGATGAAAAGTACCGAAGCTAAAAAATCTTACTTCGGTATTAAAGCTAAAAATAGCGCTGCTATTGAAGAGGTAGAAAAAAATAATTCAAATAATAGAATTGAAATGTGTCTCTTGGGCGATTTTTATCCTTCCGGAGATGAATATGAATTGGTTTATGCTGCAACTAAACGATTGATACCGCCTCATGGTCTCCCTTTAGATGTTGGATGCGTTGTTAATAATGTCGAGACTTTTTATAATATTTCAAATGCTCTTAAAGATATTCGGGTAACTGAAAAATTAGTTACTGTTACAGGTCTGGTAAAAGAACCGAAAACATTTTTTACTCCGATTGGCACTTCATTTAAAGAATTAATTGAATTTGCCGGAGGAGCTTCCGTTTCGGAATATGCAATATTTGTTAGCGGAATTTTGATGGGTCGTTTAACATTCGATTTGGAAGAAGTCGTAACAAAAACTATTGCGGGAATAATCATACTTCCTAATGATCATTATCTTGTTTCAAGAATGAATCGTCCTCTTGGTGGAATGAATAGAATCGGAAAATCAGCCTGCGATCAATGCAGCTACTGCACGGAGTTTTGTCCAAGATATCTTCTCGGCTATGATGTTCAACCTCATAAAGTAATGCGATCTCTTCAATTCACTTCAACAGGAGAAGCTGTCTGGAATCAATATGCAGACTTATGTTGTTCATGCGGTTTATGCTCACTCTATTCATGTCCAGAAGATTTATATCCACGCGAAGCATGCGATCAAGGAAAAGCTGAACTTAGAAAAAATAATCAACGTTATGAACAAAAGAAACCTGTAAAGGTACATCCGATTAAAGAGGGAAGAAGAGTACCATTAAAACAACTGATGAAAAGAATGGACGTTCTAAAATACGAACAGAAAACTCCTTTTACAGAATCGAAGCCACAACCCAAAAGCGTAAAAATATTTTTGAAACAGCATGTAGGCGTACCGGCTTCATTGAATGTATCGATTGGCGATAATGTTTCTAAAGGGGATTTAGTCGGAAAAATCGATACAGGAAAATTAGGCGCAAATATACATTCATCTATTGATGGTGTAGTAACTAAAGCAAATGACAATTTTATAATAATTGAAAGATAGCAGGCAATTATGGAAATGAATTCACTCGGTTTAATAGAATTAACTAGTATAGCGGCAGGAATGCAAGCAGCGGATATCATGCTAAAAACTTCTCAAGTAGAATTAGTGCTTTCGCGGACAATCTGTTCGGGAAAATATATGGTTCTAATTGGTGGTGATGTGGCAGAAGTCCAAACTGCAGTCGATACTGCGGTAAATCAAATTGATTTTGCGGTAATTGATACCTTTGTTATTCCAAATGTTCATCCGGATATTTTTCCTGCTTTAGCCGGACATTCAAAAATCGATAAACTTGAAGCCCTCGGCATTATTGAGTCATTTTCTGTTGCATCACTAATTGAAGGTGCAGATGCAGCAATAAAATCTTCTAATGTAAAAATTATTGAGATTCGTCTTGCAATGGCTTTAGGCGGTAAAGCTTTTTGTACGTTGACTGGTGAAGTAGCCGCTGTTACAAGCGCAGTCGAATCAGGAGCTCAGTTAATTGCTTCTAAAGGTTTGTTGGTTAATAAGGTAGTCATCGCTCAACCCCGTCCCGAACTCCTTAGTGAGATGATATGATAATAATTAATTATCAATCTTATCTACATCTTCAAGTATGATAGTCATTAGATCATCATCACTTAATGAAAATAGTTTTGATACTCTTTCTTCTTGATTGCTGATTGCTTTATATAAAACATTCCTTGCAGTACGTGCGTTCCCGAATGATTTATCCTTATTACTGCAAATATCATTAAATATATCTAATAAAATTTGAAGAGCTCCTTCATCTAATTTATAACCATTCTTATCGGCTAAGTCAGCCGCAATACTTAGCAACTGTCTTGGATTATAATCCTCAAATATGAAATAATTATTAAATCGCGACTCAATACCGGGATTGGATTCTAAGAATAATTTCATTTCTTCAGGATATCCGGCTATAATTACGGCTAATTGTCCGCTATAATCTTCTATCCTTTTGAGTAAGGTATCAATCGCTTCTTGACCAAAATCATTTCCACCCCGAAATAGTGTATAAGCTTCATCAATAAATAGAGTACCGCCAAGTGCTTCTTTAATTACTTTATCCGTCTTTATCGCCGTCTGTCCTTGATATCCAGCTACAAGATTTGATCTATCCACCTCTACCAAATGGCCTTTTTGAAGAAGACCAAGCTCTTTAAATATCTTGCTGATTAGTCTTGCAATCGTAGTTTTACCGGAACCGGGATTACCCATAAACACACAATTAAGATTTTTTTCTATTACTTGAAGTCCCCGTTCTTTTCTTAATTGAGCAACTTTAAGCCCACTCATTAATTTGAATACGCCTTGCTTTACGTTTTCTAATCCCGTTAATTGACTTAGCTCATCAATATATTTTTGAAGTTCTAGAGGATCGCCTTTCACTTCATATTCCTTGGCTTGATTCTCTTTCTTCGAAATTACATCTTGAATATCTTCTAACTCAATTTTATTAATTATTTCATCGGTTCTTTCGGATTGAGGAATATCGGCAACTCTTAATAATAGTTTTGTCTTTGCAGTTTCGATAATATTTCTTGCTATACGGGCATTTCCGAATTTTTTATCTCTATTTCTGTAAATTTCATTAAAATGTTTGCTTAGTTCCTCTCTAGCTCTTTCAGAAATGGTTTTTTTATCTTTTTCTAGAGAAAGATTTATTATTGTTAATAATTCTTCGGGAGTGTAATCCTCAAACATAAATGTTTTATTAAATCTAGACAGCATTCCCGGATTGCTGTTTATAAAGTCATTCATTTCGTCTGTATAACCAGCAGCAATACAGATAAATTTACCTCTGTCATCTTCCATTCGTTTAAGTAAAATATCGATCGCTTCTTTTCCGAAATCGTTCTCGCCCCCTTCTTTTTTGACTAGTGCATAAGCTTCATCAATGAAAAGAGTACCTCCGAAAGAGCGATCGATTATTGTACTCGTCTTCTCGGCTGTCTGTCCCACATAACCCGCCACTAATCCTTGTCGATCGGTTTCTATTAAATGTCCCTTTGGTAAGATTCCTAAAGCATTATATATCTTACTGAATATCCGCGCCACCGTTGTTTTCCCGGTTCCGGGATTGCCAAGAAATAAAATATGAGAATTGAATTTTTGTGTTACATCTTCTCCTTCTTCTATAAAGTATCGAACTAATTTTACTAAATCGTTTATCTCTTTTTTTACTGATGATAAACCTACTAATTTATTTAGTTCATCTAAGGATTCCTTAAGTGCTTCTTCATTGATAGGGAGGTGGACTTCTCTTGCTTTCTCTCTTGTTATAATCGACTTAATATCATCTACCGTAAAAAGATTTATCGAATCCGAAGTTCTCTCTGATTCTTCAAGATTTAGAATTCTTTTACTGATTTTAATTTTTGCTTCTTCAAATATTTTTCTTACTAATCGTGCATTGCCAAAAGATTTATCTCGTGAACGATATAAATTGATGAACTCCTTCTTTAATAATTCTTTCGCCTCTTCATTAATTTTATAATCTTCTTTTGTTATGAGATTATCAAATATTATTAAAAGCTCTTCTGGCGTGTAATCTTCAAAAATAAATGTGTGAGTGAAACGTGATTTTAATCCGGGATTAGAATTAAGGAATGTTTCCATATCATCCGGATATCCAGCAGCTACAACGGTAAATTCACCTTTTTTATCTTCCATTCTCTTTAAAATAATATCAATTGCTTCTTGACCGAAATCCTGTCCGCCCCCTTTTTTTATCAATGTATATGCTTCGTCAATAAATAAAACTCCACCCATTGCCTCCGTGATTGCTTTATCTGTTTTTTGAGCTGTCTCTCCGATATACTGCCCGACTAATGCAGCACGATCCACTTCCACTACATGCCCTTTATCAAGGAATCCTAATGCTCTTAAAATCTCACCAATTAATCTCGCTATCGTTGTTTTACCGGTGCCGGGATTACCGATAAATACAGTATTAACGGCGATCTTTTCTTCAGTTTTTAATCCGTGTAACTTTCTATGTTTCTGATAATCTAAAAATGTAATAAAATCTTTTATCGAATTTTTTATACTTGATAAACCAGTATATTGATTTAATTCTTCTAATAGTTCATCTAAGGATCTTAATGGTGAAGGAGAAGAATCTTTCGCTTCCTTGTCGGTTGTTTCCTCTTCTTTATTTTTAATATCATCTGCTAGTTGTTCGTCTTCTTCAATAAGATGATCGTTAATGATAAAATTCCTTTCGCATACCTTAAAATCATTTAAATAAATCTCTACTCTTGCCTGTCCCTTTTTCCAAGTGCCACCGTTTTCGTTCCCATAAGCTTGAGCAAAGATTATAGACTCCCATTCTTTCTTTACGTTTAGTCTGAAATTATTTCGGAAAATCTCAAAATCATTTAAATACCATACTGCATAACAGTTATATAACAGATCATTTTTCTTATATGCGGGATTAGTTATAATTATTTCAGCGCCGATTTTATTCGTCAATTCATCGAATTGAGAGTAATATTTTCGTTCACCGTTATTTTTATCTTTATTCGCATCAAAAAGTTTAAGGGATATTACTTCAGCATATTCGTTAGGATATATTATTGTTTCTGATTTTAATATAATATCATCTTTAGGTAATTCTCTTCTACCGCTCTTCTTTTGTTTAATTTCGTCTCTCTTTGTATCAATAGATTTTTCAGATGCTGATTCACTATTCTTAGCACTCTGTTTTTTTATGAGATTATAAATATTTATGAACTCTTTATTGTTTCCTAATTCATCTTTAAGCGATTCAGCCCTCTTAAGAGCCGGCTTTATCTGAAATAAATAAAACATTGATTCGAGTTCTTTAATATTTAATTCTACTTTTAAGTCTGAAGGAAGATTCTCTTTTAATAGTAATTGAGATAAATGAAGTGAGTACCAATATTCTTTTTGTTTAATTGCTTCACCGAGAGAATTAATAATCTCTTTGATTTCAGGTAAGATTAATTTTGTCTTTTTACTGGATATACTAATTGCATTTTCTAAAAATGATTTAGTAATACTTAGTTTCTCATTTTCTCCATCTTCTAAAATAATAGCTAATTCGATCGCATTTAATGCTTCATCGAATTTACTTAACCCGGCTAATGCTCTTACTTTTGATATATAAATATCTGCTAGATACTTTTTTTCTTCTTCGATTGTTTTGTCTATATCGGTGATAGCCCCTTCAAAAATACTCATTCTATTAAGTATGAAAGCTCTGTAATATCGAGCTTTCCTTGTATCACCCTTAAGTTCTAAAGCAATATTTGCAAATTCCATCGCCTTTGCAGGATACCCGTTTTCTAATAAAGCAAGCGCATAACAAATTGCTGCATCAGAATCATCTGGCATAGCATTTATCACTTTTTCGGCATTCGTTAATGCTAATCGATATCTTCCATTCCAGAGATGTTCGTATGCCTCTTGTAATAATATATTTACGTTTTCGTTCATCAGATTTTAATTATTTGTATCCATTTGTAAGAAAGCAAAAAATATCAAAAGATTTGCTAATTATCTAAATTTATTTTAATGAGATAAATTTAACTTTTTCATTTATATTTCGTCTAATAAGATAATGAAATAGAGGAAGATATGAGAGTACGAATTTTACTATTAACGATAATAATGGCTACTTCTTTAGTTGGCTGCAGAATGTGGGGTGTTAGAGGTAACGGGAATGTAAATGAAGAAGTAAGAAAAGTATCTAATTTTAATAAGATCTATGTCGGTGGTGCTTTTTCTGTAAAAATAAAAATTGCAGATAAGTATAGCTTGAAAATTTCTGCAGAAGAAAATCTATTAGGTCTTATTAGAACAAGAGTCCGTGGCGATATTCTTGATATTGATACCAAAAAAACTCTTTCTCCCAGAAAAGAAGTAAGCATCTATATTACTACACCAGATTTAAAATATATTAATAGCTCGGGTGCTAATAATGTTTATGCCGAGGGAATTAATTCAGAATATTTTGAAGTAAATCTTAGCGGTGCAGGTAACATCGATCTTACCGGAAAAACAAAAAAATTCAAAGCAGTAATCTCAGGTGCCGGTAGCTTGGATGCAAAAAACTTAAAATCTGAAGAAACCAAGGTGAAGGTAAGCGGTGCAGCTAATGCAGACGTATTTGCTTCTAAAAATATTGATGCAGAAGTTTCAGGTGTCGGCTCAATTGATTATTTTGGGAAACCGGAAAAGGTTAGAACTAACGTCTCGGGTGTCGGATCAATTAATCAAAAATAATAGAAACCAATTATGAAAATAGGAATACTCGGAGGTGGACAGCTTGCTCGTATGTCTTTGATCCCAGCTGTACGTTTAGGCTTCGATGTAGCAATTTTAGAAAAATCAGTTAACTCACCAGCAGGTAAATTAACTAAAAATGAATTTATTGGCTGGGTGGATAATAATAAAGTCTTTTATAATTTTATCGATTCCTGCGATATATTTACTCTCGAAAATGAATTTATCGATTTTAAATTTATAGAAGCTATCGAAAATAAAGGGAAAAAGTGCGTCCCGTCCTCAAAGACTATCTCGCTAATTCAAGATAAACTGATTCAAAAAAAAGTATTCTTTGATAACAATATCCCCGTAGGTAAATTTTGTGAGATTAATTCCCATTCGAATTATGAATCTATTTCAAAACTTCTCGGAAATAAATTCGTAGTTAAATCACGAAAAATGGGATATGATGGTTATGGTAATGCCTTAGTTAAAAATAAAAGTGATTTTAATAAAGCTCTTAAAAAACTAAAATCAAGAAATTCTGAATTATATGCTGAATCATTTGTCGATTTTAAAAAAGAATTGGCAATAATAATAGTAAAAAGTAAAAACGAAACTCTTTGCTACCCGGTTGTTGAATCAATTCAGAAAAATCATATATGTAAATTAGTAATTGCAGAAGCTGATATCTCCGTAAAAATTAAGAAAGAAGTGATAAAAATTGCACATAGATGTATAGATGCAATCGATGGGGAAGGGATATTCGGAATTGAGTTTTTCTTTTCTTCCGATAATAAAATACTAGTAAATGAAATCGCTCCACGTCCTCATAATACAGGTCATTATACACTTGATGCCTGCCGAACATCTCAATTTGAAAACCATATCCGTGCAGTAATGAGCTTGCCTCTCGGTGAAACAATTATGCATAGCCCTAAAGCCGTTATGCTAAATATTCTAGGTAAGAAAAACGGCAGTTCTGAAATAAATAATTATAAAACAATATTAAAGCAACCAGATATTCATTTACATTTATATGGTAAAGATGAATCAAGAGTAGGAAGAAAAATGGGGCACATTACCGCTATCGGAAATAGCGTTGATGCACTCCTAATTAAAGTAAAAAAAGCTGATCGACAAATAAAAATTTAGGTGAATTTATGGCTAATCCATTAGTCGGTATAATCATGGGAAGCGATTCCGATTTTAAAGTGATGAAAAATGCAGGTGAAGTCTGTAAACAATTTAATATTCCTTACGAAATAAGAATTGTTTCAGCACATCGTACTCCTAATCAAGTCAAAGAATATGCCGATTCAGCTTATGAAAGGGGAATTAGGGTAATTATTGCAGGCGCAGGCGGTGCTGCTCATCTACCGGGAATGACCGCTTCTCATACTGCTCTGCCGGTAATTGGCGTACCCGTTAAAAGTAAATCTTTCGATGGAATGGATTCACTTCTTTCAATTGTCCAAATGCCTTCCGGCGTACCTGTCGCTACCGTAGCTATCGATAATGCTAAAAATGCCGGACTTCTTGCTATTCAAATTCTTGCTACTTCCGATGAAAAACTATATCAAAAATTTATCGATTATAAAAAAGAAATGGAAAAAGAATCTATGGCAAAAAATGATAAATTGGGTTTAGTCTAAAACCTTATATACAGGATCTCCAATAAGTTTTTTTGCGTCCCAAGCAAAATCAATCGATTTCTCTTCAGTTCGATAGACGCAATTATCGACATTACAATATTTACAGACTTCCGGTTTGCAATAATCCATGTGAATTCTAACACTGAAATTTGGGAATAACTTCTTAAATTCAGCCTCGATAAACTCTTCCTCTAAATGAGATTGTTTTATAGAAAAATAGTAGGGAAGTATTAAATGAAAATCTAAAAATAATGTTTCCGCAGATTTCCAAAATCTAAGATGATGTATATCCATCCAGTAATCTTTTTTAATTTTGTTTAATGTGTCTAAGATTATTTGTAATGTCTCCGGATCTGTTTCGTTCATTATTCCACCTATAGATTCTCTAACCAATTTATATCCGGTATAAAGAATATTAAGCGCAACAATTATAGCAAAAATAGGATCTATAATTTGATAACCTGTAAACATAACAGCCACTAAACCGACTACAACTCCGATACTCGTAAACGAATCTGTTAATACATGCTTTCCATCTGCTGTTAGTATTAATGATTTAGTCTTTTTCCCTTTAGCGATTAAGTAATATCCTAAGAATAGATTTATAATACCTGCACCGGCGATAATATATGTACCAATATCGATTTTCTCTATCTTAACACCATCAATGAGACTAAGGACAGAAAAATATATAATAGTAATAGCAGCAGTAAGAATAAGAAAACCTTCTACTCCGGCAGAGAGATATTCGATTTTCCCATGTCCGTATAAATGAGATTCATCGGCTGGCTGAGCACTAAGATAAATGCTATATAATGCCATCGAAGTTGCCATTACATGGACAACCGATTCAGCAGCATCAGAAAATATTGCATTTGAACCTGTGATTAGAAATGCCGTCATTTTAAATACAAACATCCCAATCCCTATAAAAAGGGAAATGTATGCAGCTTTTTTCTTCTCCGGTAAGTTATCTTGCACGAGTTTCATTTTTCTAAATTCCTTTGCTCAAACTTAATTAAAGATTAGCAAATAATATAATTCTTTCTCACAATTAGGAATATTTCGCTTAAATAACCGAAAAATTTCATAAAACTCTTTAAAAACATCGAAAATAGACCAAAATCTAATTAGGACATTGGCATACAATATGATTATAAAAAGAATAAAATCAATTTAAATGAGAGAAAAAGATGCACAATTATATTTTTGAAAAGTACGTGCCGGGAGATAGAAGTAGTCTTATTGCTCTTTTACAGGACGTTCAAGAAATTTATGGCTATTTGCCTCAAGAAGCATTAAAAGATATTTCAGAATTTATAAAAGTCCCTCTAAGCGGAATTTATGGAGTAGCTACTTTTTATAACCAATTCAGATTAAAACCATTAGGTAAGAATGTTATCAGAGTTTGCAGAGGTACTGCATGCCACGTAAAAAATTCTGCTAATATTTTAATGGCTCTTGAAATGGAATTAGGTGTTAAAGCCGGTGATACTACGAGAGATAAATTGTTTACTCTTGAAACCGTAGCTTGCATCGGTGCTTGTAGCATTGCTCCTGTAGTAAATATTAATCAAGAATACTTCGGCAGAGTTACAGTTAAAGAAATTCCTAAAATTCTAAAAAAATATCGCCAGGAAGAAGCATTAAAATCGAAGTCAGAACAATCCGTGAGTGTAGAATGAAAAATTTTATAGAAACCTGCTGTAATGAATGCTGGCATTCAAGTGAAAATCCGTGCGAACAATTTGTACTCTGTTGCACCGAAGGTCCACTTTGCCATCAGAATAATGAATGCAAAGAAAAATTCCAAAATCTCAATAAAGAATTACTTTATCATAAACATGACATCCCTGTTATTTTTATTGGAATGGGTACATGTGGTCTGGCTTCCGGTGCTGAAAAAGTAAAAACCGCAATTGAAGAAGAATTAAAAAAACTTAATATCGAAGCAAGAATTGTCCCAACCGGATGTATCGGCTTTTGCGCAAGAGAAGTGATTGTCGATATTAAATTACCATTCGAAAAGAGAGTCGCTTATTGTGAAGTTACTCCTAAAGACGTTCCTGAATTAATTAAAACAGCTATAATTGATAAGAAAATATTTGACAGAAAATTCCTTGGTATTCATGGTCAGGGAGATGAAGCTCATATTAGTATAGATCAAGTTCCTTTCTTCAAACGACAACATAAAATTGTATTAGAAAAATGTGGTATTATCAATCCCGATTCTATTGATGAATATATAGCTAATGGCGGTTTCAAAGCATTAGATAAAGCTCTAAGAATAATGACTCCGGAAACCGTTGTAAAAGAAATTAAAGATAGCGGTCTTAGAGGAAGAGGCGGCGGAGGTTTCTCCACCGGTGTTAAATGGGAAATTGCCCTTAAACAAAAGAATGATAAAAAATATATTATTTGCAATGCAGATGAAGGTGATCCAGGAGCATTTATGGATCGTTCGGTTTTAGAAAGCGACCCCTATAAAATGGTTGAAGGTATTATGATAGCTGCTTATGCTATCGGTGCTTCTTCTGGTTATGTTTATTGCCGTGCCGAATATCCTCTCGCTATCGAAAGAATTTTAAATGCTATTGCTAAATGTAAAGAATACGGTCTCCTCGGAAATAATATTCTCGGAACTGATTTCTCGTTTGAACTGAAAATTAAAAAAGGTGCCGGAGCTTTTGTATGCGGCGAAGAAACCGCTCTAATTGCATCCATTGAAGGCAAAAGAGGTATGCCTAAACCACGTCCTCCTTATCCATCGATTTCAGGTTTATTTAATAAACCTACTGTAATTAATAACGTTGAAACTTTTGCAAATGTTACTTCTATTATTAATAGAGGTTCAAACTGGTTAAATGCAATAGGCACTAAATCAAGTAAAGGTACAAAAGTATTCGCACTTAGCGGAAATGTTAAATATAGCGGTCTTGTTGAAGTCCCTATGGGTATTACTTTAAGAGAGGTTGTATTCGATATCGCCGGCGGTATTCCAAATGGCAAAAATTTTAAAGCAGTCCAAATCGGCGGTCCTTCGGGCGGTTGTTTGCCCGATTCGGTGATGGATACTGAAATCGATTATGAATCTTTGAAAAGCGTTGGCGCTATGATGGGTTCGGGTGGATTCGTAATTATGGATGAAGATACTTGTATGGTCGATGTTGCTAAGTATTTCCTTAATTTTATTAAAGATGAATCATGCGGTAAATGCGTTCCATGCCGTGAGGGAACTAAACGTTTATTGGAAATTATTGAAAGAATACCTACTGCTTATTCAGAAAAATCAAATAAACTTGAACAACTTCAAAGATTCAAAGGCATTATGCATATGCAAAGATTAGCTGATGTTATTAAAGATACATCTCTTTGCGGCTTAGGTCAGACTGCTCCTAATCCGATTCTTTCAGGTCTAAGATATTTTAGAGAAGAATATGAAGAACATCTTTATGAAAGACATTGTAATGCAGGTGTTTGTAAAGAACTTTTAACCTATTCGATTGATAATGATATTTGTTCAGGATGCGGACTATGTGCTAAGAAATGCTCGGTCGAAGCAATTGTAGGCGATAAAAAGATGCCTCATTATATTGTTCAAGAAAAATGTATCAAATGCGGTATGTGCGTAGAAACTTGCCGATTTGAAGCTATTACAGTTAATTAATTTGAAACCGGAGATAGAAAAAATGTTAGAATTAACGATAAATAATATAAAAGTAAAAGCAGAAGAGGGAATGACGATTCTTGATGCCGCCAAATCGGTCGGTATTAATATCCCTACTTTATGCCACATGAAAGATTTGTTCCCTACCGGTGCATGTAGAATTTGCGTTGTAGAAGTCGATGGAATGCGCGGTTTAACTCCTTCTTGCGCTTATCCGGTTATCGAAGGGATGAAAGTTCAAACTAATACTCCACGAGTACGAATTGCTAGAAAAACAATCGTAGAACTATTAATCGAAAATCATCCGCAAGATTGTTTGGTCTGTGTCCGCAATAAAAATTGCGAATTACAAGATTTATCGGAAACATATAACGTAAGAGAACATAGATATTGCGGTGAGAAAAAAGATCACGCTATTGATATCTCAAGCGCCTCTATGGAAAGAGACCCTGCTAAATGTATCCTTTGCGGAAGATGCGTAAGAACATGCGGAGAAATCCAAAAAATCGGAGCTATCGATTTTACTAATAGAGGTTTTTATAGCTCTGTTACCACTCCCTATAATATCGGTTTAAACGTAAGCGATTGTATCCTCTGCGGACAATGTATTCTTGTATGCCCAACCGCAGCACTTAGAGAAAAAAGCAGCTCAAAAGAAGTAATGAATGCTATTACCGATAAAAATAAATTTACCGTTGTTCAAGTGGCTCCTGCTGTTAGAGCTTCTATCGGAGAGGAATATAATCTTCCTCTAGGTACTAATGCTACAGGACAACTAGTAACCGGATTGAAACGACTTGGATTCGACAGGGTATTTGATACAAACTTCGCAGCCGATCTTACAATTATGGAAGAAGCAACTGAATTAATTCATAGAGTTAGTAATAACGGCACTCTGCCCATGTTTACAAGCTGCTGCCCGGGTTGGGTAAAATATATTGAACAAAATAGCCCCGAATTACTCCCTCACGTTTCTACCTGTAAATCTCCTCACGAGATGGAAGGTGCTGTATTAAAATCTTATTATGCAAAAAAAATGGGCTTGAAACCGGAAGAGATTTATGTTGTCTCTATTATGCCTTGCACAGTTAAGAAATTTGAATCGGGAAGAGCCGAACTTTCTCAAGATAAGTTGCAGGACGTTGACGCTGTTCTTACAACTAGAGAATTGGTGAGATTATTCAAAGCCGCCGGTATTGATTTTAATGATCTTCCTGAAGATAAATTTGATAATCCTCTCGGAGATTCTACCGGTGCCGCTGCAATATTCGGTACCTCTGGCGGTGTAATGGAAGCTGCTCTTAGAACAGCATTTTTCAAATTAACCGGAACTGAGCTTGATAATCTCGCTCTTGAAGATGTAAGAGGTAATGACGGATTAAAAGCCTCTACTATTAATATTAATGGTCTCGAAGTTAGAGTGGCTGTTGTTAATGGTATCGGAAACGTAGGTCCCGTTCTTGATGAGATAAAAAATGGTACTTCAAAATATCATTTTGTAGAAGTGATGGCATGCCCCGGTGGCTGTATTAATGGCGGCGGACAACCTATTCATCAAAAACCTGAAAAAGTTAAAAAACGCGTTCAAGCTCTTTATGAAATTGATTCTAAAATGAAGAACAGACGTTCACATGAAAATGAATCGGTTCAGAAATTATATAAAGAGTTTTTAATCGAACCAAATTCACATGTAGCTCATGATATTCTTCATACATCTTATGTCGATAGAAAAAAGATTCTGAATAACTAATGACCGGTATTGTAACCACGATATTGCAAAGATGCCGAAGATGTTATTCATGCATCAGAGAATGTCCCGCTCAAGCTATTAAAGTAATTAATGGTCAAGCAGTGGTAATCGAAGAACGTTGTATCGTATGTGGACATTGCGTTACCGTATGCTCACAAAATGCTAAGAAAGTAGTGGATGATAAAGAATTAGTTTTGAAACAGTTATTATCAGGCGGGAAGGCGGCAGTTATGATTGCTCCTTCCTTTCCTGTTTCTTTCCCTGATAACTATGATAATCTCGTTGGAGGATTAAAAGAAATCGGATTCTCTCATGTATTCGAAACTTCCTTTGGCGCCGATCTGATTAGCCAAATTTATCCCAAATTTATTGAAGAGAATAAAGATAAAACTATTATTAGTTCTCCTTGTCCGGCTGTTACTAATTGGATAGAAAAATACTATGTCGATCTTATTCCTAATATTGCTACTATCGTCTCTCCCATGATTGCAATGGGAAGATATCTAAAACAAAAATTAGGTGAAAATTATAATATCGTCTTTATAGGTCCTTGTATAGCAAAAAAGAGTGAATATCAAGACTCCGAAGTCGATGGTGCTATTGATGCTGTTCTTACATTTGTTGAATTGCAGGAAGTATTTAAAGAATTACGCATTGACTTGAATAAGTGTGAAAAAATTCCGTTCGATCCTCCTTATGCAAATATGGGGAAAACTTATCCTTTAACCGGTGGATTATTAAAAACTTCAGAACTATCAAATGATATTCTTCAAAATGATATTCTTGTTGTCGAAGGAAAAAAGAACGTTAAGAAGGTTATTCAGGAAATTAGTAATAATAAGGTTAATGCAAAATTTGTAGATATATTATTCTGCGAAGGATGTATTAACGGACCTGCTGCAGGAAGTGATCTTGATAATTATTCACGAAAGATTAAAGTTGTCGATTATATAAATCAGAATATTAATAATATCGATAAAGCGGTTTGGAAAAGCGAAATTTATAATAGCAGAAATTTAATTCTTACCAGAAAATTTGAAAATAAAAATCAAAGAAGGCAGATGCCTTCAGAAGAGGAAATTAAAAGAATTCTTGCTCAAACCGAAAAATATTTAGTTACTGACGAACTGAATTGCGGCTCTTGCGGATATCCTACATGTAGAGAATATGCAATTGCAATTGCTAAGGGATTGGCCGAAGAAGATATGTGCCTTCCTTATTTAATTGAAAAACTAGAAGTTGCAAATAGAGAATTAAAAGAAACTCAAGAGCAATTGCAAAGTGCTGAAAAATTGGCTTCTATTGGTCAACTAGCTGCCGGAGTAGCTCACGAGATTAATAATCCTCTCGGTACTATCATGCTCTACGCTTCCATGATGAAACGTAAAATGGAAAAAAATAATTGTTCCGACCAAAATAGCGATGATCTTCAATTAATTCTCGAAGAAGCTTCACGCTGTAAAAATATCGTAGCTAATCTTCTCAATTTCGCACGTCAAGGTAAAATTAAGTTATCTATAATTAAATTGAATGATTTAATTACGAACATAGTGTCGGCTATTAAAATTAACCCGGATAATTCTAATATTATTATAAATTTGCATGATAATACCGAAGGTGAGGTGATTGAAGGGGATTCAGATCAACTTAAACAAGTTTTTCTTAATGTGCTTAATAATTCCGTAGAAGCCTTAGAGGCAAGCTCTATTAAAAATATTACAATTAATATCGATCAAGATGAAGAATACATAATTACTAATATTATCGATACAGGAATAGGTATTCCGGAAGAAAATATAAATAAACTTTTTACACCGTTTTTTACTACAAAAAAAATGGGTAAAGGTACCGGATTAGGATTAGCAATTACTTATGGAATCGTAAAAATGCATAAAGGTGATATTACTGTAAAGACAATTTTAGGTAAAGGAAGTGATTTCAAAATCAAATTGCCAAAAAAAATAATTAAAAAATAAATAGAATTTGGAGAAAAATAATGGATTTATTGGTAAAAAAAATATTACTTGTGGATGATGATATCGATTTATTGGAACAGAATAAGCTAATTCTTCAAAGCAAAGGTTTTCAAGTGGTTACTGGTGAATCCGGAGCTGAAGGATGGAGTTTATTCCAAAAAGAAAAACCGGACGCTTGTATTGTGGATTTAATTATGGAGCAGATGGATTCCGGCTTCGTATTAACTCACCGAATTAAGAAAACTGAACATGGAAAAAAAATTCCAGTTTTTATTCTTACTTCTGCCACCTATGAAACTGGTTTTAAATTCAGTGCTTCTACCGATGAAGAAAAAGAGTGGATAAAATGTGATGGGATTTTACATAAACCGGTTGTCGTAGAAGAACTGATTACGAAATTGGAAAATTTTACACCAAAGACGAATTAATAAATTGAGTGAAACTAAAGGAAAAATTTTAGTTGTCGATGATGAAAAAGGCTTGAGAATTGGAACGCAAAGATTATTAGAAGATGAAAATTTTTTAGTTGATACAGCGGAAAATGGTGAACAGGGTATTAGTCTTGGAATTGCTTCCGATTACGACTTAGCAATAATCGACCTTAAAATGCCGGATGTAGATGGACTTGAAGTACTTAAACGAATCAAGTCCGTTCATCCGAATACAATCTGTTTTATAGCTACTGCTTATGCAAGCTACGAAACGGCAATAGAATCCACACGTCTTGGCGCTTATGGCTATATTCCTAAACCTTTCACTCCCGATGAATTAATTTACCAAGTAGAACAAGGATTCCGACAGCGTCAATTAGTCGTAGAATCAGAACTCCTAAAAAAAGAACGTGAAGAAAACCTTATTGAAATCGCTTCGGAAAAATCACGTCTTAATACTATCATTAAAGCAATTAGTGACGGAGTGTTAGTAATTAATAGAATTGGAGAGCTAGTTTATTTTAATACTGCCGCTTTGAAATATTTTGATCTCGATTCTCTGTCAATAGGGGATTCAGCTCTTAAACATCTGCCAGCTCCTATTGTTGAAATCATAAAAAAAATCTATAGCCCCGATCAATCGCTTCAAAAAACTTATAGTATTCAATTAGAATTAAAATCTAATCATGCATTATTTGTTGAATCCACATGCACTCCGATTCTTCAAAATGATAAGTCTATTGCCGGCGTTGTTGTAGTAATTAAGAACATCACAGAATTTAAAAAAATTGAGCAGATAAAATCTCAATTCGTTTCAATGGTTGCCCACGAATTAAAAACTCCTATGGCAGCAGTTCAAGGATTCTTAAATATTATCTTAGACGATTCGATTAGTATCCCCTATGATACTCAGCGCGATTATCTAGTACGATCTGTTATTCGTCTGAAAAGTCTAACCGACCTCGTTAATGACTTGCTCGATATCTCAAGAATGGAATTAAAAACAAAACAGAGAGAAATTACAGAAATAAAATTAGACGAGATAGTTATTTCGGTTTCACAAATGTTAGAATTAGAATTAAAGAAAAAAGGTGTTACGCTTATAACTCACTTTGAAGAACCTCTCCCTATTATCAAAGCAGATGCAAACGAAATTAATAGAGTATTCAC